>CANRIS010000013.1 GCA_947630725.1 uncultured Clostridia bacterium | reverse complement strand
CCGAGCGGCAGACGGCATCCGACGCTGAGAAATGGGTCGCGCTGATAAAACAATACTCCCACCCCACAGAATTGACCGCCGAGCTTCTGAACACTCTGATTGAGAAAATTGTGATTCACGAAGCGACGAAAGACGCGGACGGTATGCGGGAGCAGGAGATTGAGATTTTCTACCGTTTCGTCGGCAAAATTGACTGACAAACGGAAAAATATACGTTTGTATCCTTAACTAAGTGAAAGGGAAGACGGGCTTTCCGACACGGAGTGGGTGACCGACAGCGAGGGAAACATACTTTCAGAAAAATATTGGGGCGTAAGCACCGAGGCAGGCCCCGGGGGAACCCTTTCGGTACGCATAAAGGCAGGTATGACCGACAGCAGATCGGGGCTTCTCAACAGCGACTTTAAAGAGGTTGTCCCCTGTGCATACGGCGAAATATATGTAAGGGAGCAGAACGGTCTTTTTTATGTGGAGGCTCCCCAGCTTTTCAGCGACAAGACGGACTATTATGATCTTGAAGGAAACGTCATAGAAGATCTCGGAGCTTTTCTTAAAAACGGCTCGGACAAGATCTCGGCTGCGCAGGAAGAGGCCGCCGCGGCTCTCGGCTGTGACAGCTGGGCGGCAAACGAGATACAGAGCGCCATAGACGCAAATATTGTACCCGACAGCCTTCGTGGAAGCTACAGAGAAAAAATAACAAGGCTTGAATTTTGCCGTCTTGCGGCTCAGACGTATTTTGTAAAGTCGGGCGGAGGATATATATGGCAGGGCGAAAACGAAAATCCGACATCTCCCTTTGTGGATGTAAACGATCCCGATGTATCAAGGGCGTATAATCTGGGCATAGTGAGCGGCAGAGGAGAGGGCAGGTTCGCCCCCGATGAGCTCATAACAAGACAGGAGGCAGCCGTTATGCTGTGCAATCTTGCAAAGGTTCTTGAAGTGGATCACACCGTAGAGACTGTGCAGCCATATATTGACGAGGGATATTTTGCCGACTGGGCAAAGGAAAGCATATACAGAATAAGCGGCATAAAGGCGGATTCGGGGCTTGCCATAATGACAGGCACAGGCGAGGGAAAGTTCTCGCCTTGGTTCAACTATCAGAGGCAGCAGGCCATAGCCACTATGATAAGGCTTTACAGAACGGAGAAAAACACTGCTGAGGATTTCAGGCTTTCGTTTAAGGAGGATATTGACGAAATCGCCGCAAGCTATACATTGGGCGATATAGAGAACAGCTTTTTTAACGATGAAAAGGCAAAGGAATATTATGAAAAATGGCTCGGTATCTCCGACACATCAGAAAAGCAGAACTATGTGGTGGAGCTTGACGATGCGTACAGAACGACAATTATGTATCTTCGTTTCTGCGAATATCTCTGCGATGACCCCGATGAAAGCCAAAAAAGGATAGACTCAATGGCGCAGGATATTATCGACAGATTCCGCAGCATAACCTCTCTTGACGAAAACGCCATACTCAACCTTATGCACGGCAGCACGGAAGAATTCAGCATAATTCAAAGATACGGCTATACCGACAAATATAACGAATTTGTGCAGGCACAGTTAAAAGAATAACCATACCGCCTGTTAACGGCAAGAAAAAAACAGGGGCTTTTATATTATTGTTTATATTTAAAAAGCAAAAACTTTGTACAACAATAATCCCAGATTTCAAGCCGTCAAAAGAGTAAATTTATTTATAATAAGAAAAATATTTAACAAAAATATTATATGCTGCGTCGCAGACTTTAATCCGCAGGTAGTGTCCGAAAGATGTCGGATTGCCCGAAGGGCAACTTTTCCGAAAGGAAAAGCACTGAACGTGAGCTTTGCCCGCCCCTCAGCACGTTTGCCTACGGCAAACGCCGCCTTTCGCTCACGCTCAGGCGTTCGGATTTTCTTCCGATGCCAGAGGAATAAATTTCAATTTGAGAAAAAACGAAGTTTTTGGAACAAATTGAAATTTATATTCCTTTATCCAAATGAAGTCGCTTACCTTGTCCGGCACGCACATTTGGTCTCATCAAAATGCGACTGCATTTTGATGAAAGCGTGTCGAATTTTCGACACGCGCAAAAAACCTTGAACAGCGATGGTTCAAGGTTTTTGTTTTATTGTCTTATTGTCTTATTGGTTTGTTGGTTTATTTTATATTATTTTCTCGGATTCTTGATCTGAGCCTGCGCTGCGGCAAGTCTTGCTATGGGTACTCTGAAGGGCGAGCATGAAACATAGGTCAGACCTATGTCATGGCAGAACTCTACGGACGAGGGGTCGCCGCCATGCTCTCCGCAAATTCCCAGCTTTATGTCGGGACGGGTAGCTTTTCCGCCGTTTACGGCTATTTTCATAAGCTTTCCTACGCCTGCGGTGTCAAGTCTCGCCGTAGGATCGGCTTCATAAATATGCTTTTCAATATAATCAGAGAGTATCTTGCCTGCATCGTCTCTTGAAAGTCCATAGGTCATCTGCGTAAGGTCGTTTGTGCCGAATGAGAAGAACTCAGCCGACTTTGCGATCTCGTCCGCAAGCAGAGCTGCTCTGGGTATCTCTATCATAGTGCCGACTTTATATTCAATGCTTATGCCGCTTTCGGCAATAATAGCGTCAGCCGTGCTTTTAACTATATTTTCAACATATTCAAGCTCTTTTATCTCCACTACGAGCGGTATCATTATTTCGGGCTTTATGTCATAGCCCTTGTCCTTCTTTACGGCTATGGCAGCCTCAATTATGGCCTTTGTCTGCATTTCGGGCAGCTCGGGGTATGTTACCGCAAGACGGCAGCCTCTGTGTCCCATCATGGGATTAAGCTCGTGGAGACCTCTCGCCTTAAGCTTAAGGGAGTCTACGTCCTTTCCCATAATGTCGGCAACGGCCTTGAACTCTGCATCGCTGTTTGGCAAAAATTCGTGCAGAGGAGGATCTAAAAGTCTTATGGTCACGGGGAGATCCTTCATAACCTCATATATGCCTATAAAGTCCGCCTTCTGATATTCTTCAAGAGCATTCAGAGCCGCCTTTCTTTCTTCGGGTGAATCTGCCAGAACAAAACATCTCATCTTCGGTATTCTGTCCTCGTCAAAGAACATATGCTCGGTTCTTACAAGTCCAATACCCTCGGCTCCGAAGCCTATGGCTGTTGAAGCGTCTCTTGGGGTATCTGCATTTGTTCTGACGCTGAGCCTTCTCGTATCGTCCGCCCATGACATAAACGTGCTGAAGTCTCCCGATATTTCGGCCTCCATAGTGGGTATATCCTCTCCGTAGATATATCCCGTGTTTCCGTCAAGAGAGATATACGACTCCTCGGTAAATCTCTTTCCGCCCAGCTCAAAATATTTGTCGGCTGACGAGATCTTTATATCCTCACAGCCCGATACGCAGCAGGTTCCCATACCTCTTGCCACAACCGCAGCATGAGAGGTCATTCCGCCTCTCACAGTGAGTATGCCCTGAGCTGCGACCATACCCTCTATATCTTCGGGAGATGTCTCGAGACGTACAAGAACCACTCTTTCGCCCTGAGCCGCCCTGAGCTTTGCGTCCTCGGCGGAGAAAACCACTCTGCCTGCCGCAGCGCCCGGAGACGCAGGGAGTCCCTTTCCCACAGGCTTAGCCGCGCTAAGAGCATCCTTGTCAAATGTCGGGTGAAGAAGCTGATCGAGCTGCTTGGGGTCTACCTGCATAAGAGCCTCTTCTTTTGTCACAAGTCCCTCGTTCACCATATCAACGGCGATCTTTATGGCTGCGGGAGCCGTTCTCTTGCCGTTTCTCGTCTGAAGCATATAGAGCTTTCCGTCCTCAAAGGTTATCTCCATATCCTGCATATCCTTATAGTGCTTTTCGAGCGTCTTTGCAACGTCAAGTATCTGTGCGTGAATCGATCTGAGGGCAGCGTCCTCCTCATCGGCAAGATGGCTTATAGCCGAGGGGGTTCTTACGCCTGCAACAACGTCCTCGCCCTGAGCATCTATAAGATATTCTCCGAAAAGCTCCTTTTTGCCCGTAGCAGGGTTTCTCGAAAACAGAACTCCCGTGCCCGACCTGCTGCCGGTGTTTCCGAATACCATAGACTGTACGTTTACGGCGGTACCCCATGTATAGGGTATGTCATTCATCTGTCTGTACACGTTGGCTCTGGGGTTGTCCCACGAACGGAAAACGGCTTTTATGGCCTCATAGAGCTGTATCTTGGCCTCCTGCGGAAATTCCGTTCCCTGTTTTTCTTTATATATTTCCTTAAATTTTGCCGCAACCTTCTTAAAATCCTCTGCGTCAAGGTCAACATCATACTTTACGCCCTTTTTAGCCTTATATTCGTCCAGATATTCTTCAAAATAAGACTTGGGAACTCCTATAACCACATCGGCAAACATCATTATAAAACGTCTGTATGAGTCATAGGCAAATCTCTCATTGTTGGACTTTTCGGCAAGTCCTTCAACCGCCTTGTCGTTAAGCCCCAGATTCAGCACAGTATCCATCATACCGGGCATAGAGGCTCTTGCTCCCGAGCGCACCGATACAAGGAGAGGGTTTTTTGTATCCCCCAACTTTTTGCCTATTTTGTTTTCAAGCTCTGCCAGCGCCTTTTCGACCTGCGCCACGACCTCGTCAGACAGCTCCCCCGTTCTGTTATATTCAAGACAGGCCTCCGTAGTAACTGTAAATCCCGGAGGAACGGGAAGTCCTATAGAGGCCATTTCTGCGAGGTTGGCGCCCTTGCCCCCCAAAAGGCTGCGCATACCTGCGTTGCCCTCTTCAAACATATATACATATTTTTTTGACATACTTAAATACCTCCTCTTTAATTTCTTACTTTTCGGACAAAGAATTTTTCTGCCGCGCTTAAACCTGTGCGCCTGTCTGTCGGTTTTCAGTCAAAACCGCCTCTCCTTGGCATATATCCTTGCGCCTGTATAAAACGCAGCAGTTATCGCCTGTTTGTAATGCAAAAACAGGACTCTTTTATCGAGTCAATGATATTCGCACTCCGCTTACGCTACGCGCTCATAACCGACGGCTTCTGATGAAGCCTTTGTATTCGGATGGGAGCTTGCATCTCCCACCGAATACAACAGTAAGTACCCACCGCCTAAAGAGGCGGGGGACTTACTTGTCGGTTAAATTAGTATACCATAAAAAAGCTTTGTTTGTCTACTTATATTTTGGAAAAATATGCTTAAAAATAGATTTTTTCTTCTATAAAAGTCTTAAGTTCTTCAATTTTCACTCTGTCCTGACTCATAGAATCCCTGTCTCTTATTGTGACGCAGCCGTCCTCCTTTGAGTCAAAATCATAGGTAATGCAGAAGGGAGTGCCTATTTCGTCCTGACGGCGATAGCGTTTTCCTATAGAAGATGCATCGTCATAGTCTACGGGGAAATATTTTGAAAGCTCCGCATAAACCTCTCTCGCCTCTGCCGAAAGCTTCTTTGAAAGGGGAAGTACGGCAGCCTTGAAAGGAGCAAGCGCAGGATGAAAACGCATAACGTTTCTTACCTCGCCGTTTTCAAGGGTCTCTTCTTCGTATGCCTCGCAGAGGAAAGCAAGCGTCACTCTGTCGGCTCCCAGCGAAGGCTCTATTACATAGGGTATATACTTCTCGTTTGTGGCTGCGTCAAAATAGTCCATAGCCTCTCCCGAAGAGCTCTGATGTGCCTTAAGGTCAAAATCGGTTCTGGATGCAATGCCCCAAAGCTCGCCTCTGCCGAAGGGAAATTCATACTCTATATCCGTTGTGGCGTTTGAATAGTGGGCAAGCTCCTCCTGTGAGTGGTCTCTCATAGATATGTTTTCTTCGCATATGCCGAGAGAAAGGAGCCAGTTGCGGCAGAAGCCTTTCCAATATGCGTGCCATTCAAGCTCCGTGCCGGGCTTGCAGAAAAATTCAAGCTCCATCTGTTCAAATTCTCTCGTTCTGAATGTGAAGTTTCCCGGTGTTATTTCGTTTCTGAAGGCTTTTCCTATCTGACCTATGCCGAAAGGTATCTTTTTTCTTGTGGTGCGCTGAACATTCTTGAAATTTACAAATATGCCCTGAGCCGTTTCGGGACGGAGATAAACCACGTTTTTTTCGTCCTCGGTAACTCCTGCGTGGGTCTTGAACATAAGATTGAACTGTCTTATATCGGTAAAATTGTGAGCGCCGCAGCTTGGACAGGGGATTTTGTTTTCGTCTATATAGGCCTTCATTTCTTCGTTTGACCAGCCCTCAAAGGCCACATCAAGACCATTCGCCTTTACATAGTCCTCGATTATGTTGTCGGCTCTGAAACGCTCGTGACATTCCTTACAGTCCATAAGAGGATCGTTAAAGCCTCCCACATGACCCGATGCCACCCATACCTTGGGATTCATAAGTATGGCGCAGTCAACGCCCGTGTTGTAGGGACTTTCCTGCACAAATTTTTTCCACCATGCTTTTTTGACATTGTTTTTAAGCTCCACGCCCAAAGGGCCGTAGTCCCATGTGTTTGCAAGTCCTCCGTATATCTCCGAGCCTGCGTACACAAAACCTCTCGCCTTTGCAAGCGCCACTATTTTGTCCATTGTTTTAGCCATTATTTCTACCTCCGAATATAAATATATAAAAACTTAAAAAGGCCCTTACATAACACAGGGACGAAGAAGCTTCTCCGCGGTTCCACCCTGTTTGGTAAAAGACCCGACTTTTTTATTCCGCTCAAAAGTGCCTTCGGAAAAACGACCCTTTATCCGGCTTTCACCCTCCCGGATTCGCTTTAAAAAAGTCCTGCTGTTTTCTTACTCCTCTTTTTTCAATGCGGACGACATTATATTTTCGGCAGGATACCGAAAACATATCTATCCTGACCGATGTTTTCTAAAGTATAACAAACCAAAAGAGCGTTGTCAACTGTTTTGTAATATTTAACGACCTTGCCTTCCGATTGATAAATACTTTGTCGGGGGGGTATGGGATATGTAGGATCATTTTTTCGCAGGCGGATATTTTGTATTTGAATAAGCCGCTCTTTTGTGATATTATGATATTATATAAGAAAGTGCCCATTTATGGAAGGATGTGCTGCGGTATGGGCTATTGGAGCTCAAGGGGACTCAGGGGTTCGGGTCTTGAAGAAACAGTCAATTTTACAAACGAACAATACAGAAAAAAAGGTCTGGCAGTCATACAGAAGGTGCCTACTCCCATAACCCCCGTAAAAATAGACAAAGAGAACAAAACCATAACTCTTGCATATTTTGAAAAGCAGTCAACGGTCGATTATATAGGGGTTGCGCAGGGTGTGGCAGTATGCTTTGACGCAAAGGAAACAAAGTCAAAAAGCCTGCCGTTCCACAATATCCACGAACATCAGACCGAATTTATGCGAGAGTTTGAAAAACAGGGAGGAGAAGCGTTTTTTCTTGTATATTTCAAGGATTATGACGAATATTATTATCTGCCGTTTCTGCTTTTCTGGGCGCTGAGAGAAAAATGCCGCACAGAGGGCAGAAACTCCATTCCGAAAGATGATTTTGACAAAAATCTGAAAATAGTTATGCAGGCAGGCATACTTGACTATCTCGGCGCAATGGATACATATATGAGGAGCAAAAAAAATTTCTGACCCGACCAATACTGCTGCGCCGCCTACATATAATATATATTGTATATATCGCCATATCGCCAACGCTCAATTTTTATACCATTCGGCTCTTGACACATATGGCCTTTGCTGTTAAAATAAGGCTTAGAATATTATTTAATAAATGAAAGAGGGTTTTTAATATGTCAAGAATCAAAACCATAAACACAAGAAATCTTGAACAGTCAGCTTTAAAGGGCGGCTGCGGCGAATGCCAGACATCATGCCAGTCGGCAAGCAAGACCTCCTGCAGTATTGCAAATCAGGTATGCGAAAATCTTAAATAATCTGAAATCGTTGCTTTAAAAGGCAGCGATTTTTAAGTTATGGGCGGCGTACTTTTGTCCGCAGGACAAAAGTACAGCCCCGCCGCCGCAGGCGGCGGGGTCAGCTCCGAGACGCCTTTTAGGCGTCTCGGAGCGCCGCCCCCCCACATGAGGTCTGCGACACAGCCACAGACAAAATCCGAAAACCCCCGATAATACTACCGTAAAATATACCGAAAAATTCATCTGCATCAAGAGGTTTATATAATGATACACAGATACAAAAACAACGGCTATAACATAATAATCGACATAAACAGCGGTTCGGTACATTCCGTAGACGAAGCCGCATATGACGCAATAGGAATGTACGAAGAGTATTCTCAGTATGAAATCTCCGAACATTTAAAAAATACCTACGGTCTTACGGAGGAGGACTGTCAGGAGCTTTTTTCCGAAATAGAGGAACTTAAGGCGCAGGGCAGGCTTTTTTCAGAGGACATATACAAGGGCATTGCCCCCAGGCTCAAAAAAAGACACACCGTCATAAAAGCCCTCTGTCTCCTTGTGGCTCAGGACTGCAATATGGCCTGCAAATACTGCTTTGCCTCCGAGGGCGAATATCATCAGGGGCAAAGACAGCTTATGTCCCTCGAAACAGGCAAAAAAGCAATAGACTTTCTCATTGAAAACTCCGGCACAAGAAAAAACCTCGAGGTGGATTTCTTCGGTGGAGAACCCCTTCTGAATTTCGATGTGGTGAGAGCCCTTGTGGAATACGCAGAAGAAAAAGAAAAAAACCACAACAAAAACTTTCGCTTTACAATAACCACAAACGGCATACTTCTGAATGACGAAATAATGGATTTCATAAACGGCCATATGTATAATGTAGTGCTTTCAATAGACGGCAGAAAAGAGATAAACGACCGCCTGAGAGTTACACGCAGCGGAAAAGGCACCTACGACACCATACTTCCCAAATTCAAAAAAATGGCTGACAGCCGAGGTCAGAAAAACTACTACATAAGAGGCACCTATACCCACTACAACACAGATTTCTGCGAGGACATACTCCATCTGGCGGATCTGGGCTTCAGACAGCTTTCAATGGAGCCTGTTGTTGGAGCCGAGGGAGAGCCCTACGCCCTTAAAGAAGAGGATCTTCCCGTTCTTAAGGAGCAGTATGACAAATTGGCGGTCGAAATGCTCAGAAGAAAGGATTTTGAATTTTACCACTACACCATCGACCTTGAAGGAGGTCCCTGCATATACAAGAGAATATCGGGCTGCGGAGTGGGTACCGAATATATGGCGGTAACGCCATCGGGAGATCTTTACCCCTGCCACCAGTTTGTGGGCGATGAAGCCTATAAATTGGGCAGCGTATACGAAGGCATAAAGAACACCGAAAAATCAGAGGAATTTAAGGACTGCAACATATACTCCCACAGGGAGTGCGACAACTGCTTTGCGAGGCTCTATTGCAGCGGAGGCTGCGCCGCAAACGCATACCATTCCACAGGCAGCATAAAGGGAGTGTACGAATACGGCTGCGAGCTTCACAGAAAAAGAATAGAATGCGCAATTATGATGAAGGTGGCGGAAAGCGAAAATGCTGATAAAAGCTCTTGAAAATATAAGCTCCTGTCCATTTCATATGCCGGGGCACAAAAGGCGCAGGGATCTTTTTGACATAGACTTTACCGAAATACCCGAAACAGACGATCTGCACGACCCAAAGGGTATACTTAAAGACTGTATGGACTTTGCGGCCAATGTCTACAAAACAAAAAAGACATACTTTCTCATAAACGGCTCCACCTGCGGCATACTTGCGGCAGTCAGCGCCTGCGTCCAAAGAGAGGACAAAATACTCATAGCCCGAAACTGCCACAAATCGGTATACAACGCCATATATTTAAACGGCCTTGACCCCGTATATATCTGCCCGCCGATACTTGAATGCGGCCTTAACGGAAGCATCGACCCCACGGAGTGCGAAAGCCTTATCAAAAAGCACAGGCCAAAGGCTCTTGTAATGGTGTCCCCCACCTATGAGGGCATAGTCTCGGACATAGGTACAATATCCGAAATATGCCATAAAAATGACTGCATTCTTATAGTTGACGAGGCTCACGGGGCGCACTTTTGCTTTCACAGGGGCTTTCCCGTCTCTGCCGCTGACTGCGGAGCCGATATAGTTATACAGAGTCTCCACAAAACGCTGCCATCTCTCACACAGACGGCACTCCTCCACATCTGCTCCGACAGAACGGATACGGAAAATATTCAAAAATATCTGAGCATATTCCAAAGCTCCAGCCCGTCCTATGTCCTTATGGGATCTATAGACGGCTGCATAAGGTATATGACCTCGGAAAAAGGGCGCATCGCTGTTGAAAATTATTACAACACCCTTATTCGGTTCCGAAAAAAAGCCGCCCCATATATACTTTCGGAGAATATAAAGGACGGAGGATCGTGCTTTGATGTCGATATTTCAAAAATAATAATTCACGGCGGCAGAGATACTGCCGATATTTTAAGAAAAAATGGCATAGAACCCGAAATGACCGAGCTTTTTTATACCATAGCCTTAAGCTCTGTCGGCGACACCGATGAGAGCTTCCACAGACTCCTTTCGGCTCTTCACAACATAAAGCAGCCAAAAACGCCGCCCGAACCTCCCATGCTTTCAAGCGCAGAGCCAAAAATAATACTCACGCCCTACAAAGCCTCCCTCCTGAAAACCGAGAGCGTTCCCCTTAAATCGAGCATAGGCAGAATATCAGCAGCCACAGCATACATCTACCCTCCGGGAATACCCATAATAAACCCCGGAGAGCTTATTACCCCCGAAATAACAGAAATTATAGAAAGCTATCTTTCAAAAGGCTTTTCCGTAACAGGCATAACAAACTCAACAATAAAAACCGCAGTCATATAGTATATTCTCTGTTTCTTTACTGCGCTCTGTTGTTTTTTATGAAAATATTTCATAGAAATACCGCCGTTTTCAAAGGCTGAATAAAAACATAACAACAAAAAACAACCTCTCATTGTCTTTCGGCATCGGGAAGTTGTTTATTTTTTTATTTCTTTGCTTTTTTCGTTCTTTTCGGTTTGGGCGTGGGAAGCTCCTCATACATAGCCTTGAACAGACCCGTCAGAAACTCCCTGTTATCCACCTCGTCTACCAACAGCATTTCCTTTGCTCCCTCATAGGGCAGCTCATACGAGGCTGTCGGCATATATCCGACTGCCGATTTTGTAGGCTTTACGAGGAGCCTGTTATCGTATATTCCGCCTGCGATCCTGCCCCGATAATATATTATATATTCTCCCATCATGGGGCGATATTCAATTTCATCCAGCCCAGACAACTGTTCTTTTATAAATTCCAAATATTCCTTAGCGGTAGCCATACCCTTATCCTCCCCGATGTTCTGTAAACGACAGCTTTTCAATTTATAACGGCGGATAATTTTTTTCCGCAAAGAATACCTGCAAGACAGCAGACAACGCTCAGAAATATATAAATTCCTCCCGACAGATAGGCTTTGTTTTCAAACAATGTAAAAGCCTCCAGCGAAAATGTCGAAAATGTGGTGAATCCGCCGCATACTCCTGTTTTCCAAAACAACACCGCATTTGGCGACACATCGCCGTTATTGCTCACAACGCCTGCAATAAAGCCTATGAGCGCCGCTCCTATTATATTGGTGATAAGCGTCAGTATCGGAAACCCCGTTTTAAACGGCAAAAGGCTTATAGCATACCTTCCCATCGACCCGACAGCTCCGCCGAAAGCAACAAACAAAAATTCCAAAAATCCCATAATTGCCTCCTTAAACCACGATAACCGACTCTCAGCCACCTATAATACCGAACCTTATCCGAAAGAATTTATTTTTTATTTATGTGTCTGTTCTGACCATTTCGACAAAAGCCTTATTGCGATATGTCAGATCATCACGAACGGTAAATCCCATTTTATCCCAAAAGGCATTTCCTGCTTTGTTTCTGCTGAAAACCACCAGAGCGGCCTTATTTATTCCCTCTTTTTGCAGAGCAGACATTGCATTTTCCACAAGACATTTCGCAATACCCCTGTTCCGATATTGCTTATCTACGGCAGTATGATATATGTATCCTCGTCTGCCGTAATTTCCTGCCATAATTACACCAACTATCTTTTTTTCATCCTCGGCCACAAAACAAGTGTCGGGATTTCTGCAAAGAAATTTCTCTATACCTACCTTAGAGTCGTCAAGATCGTTTAAACCCATTCCCTCGCAGGATCTCCACAGTCCATATACCTTTTCATAGTCACAAACGGTCATTATACGAACAATCATTGTCCGCCTCCCAAAATACCTTATAAGGCTATTTTTTCATTTCCATATACGGAAGTATTTCAAAGCCGCATTTTTTGTATAAATTCAAAGCCCGCACATTTTCGGCTTCGACCTCCAGACGAAACACCGCATCGGGATACTTTTCTCCGATATAATCAAAAAAGTTTTTCCCTGTTCCCAGACCTCTGTATTCCTCTTTTATATAAATATCCTCTATCCATATGCACGGTTTTCCGAATTCCGTCGAAAAGCCCTTTGCGGTCATGGCATATCCCTGTATATTGCCCTCATTTTCAAAGACATAACCCTCAACATACGGACATTCACCTATACAACTGTTTATATCCGCTTCAAATATCTCTTCCGAGCCGTTGCTGAGTACCGCAGGAGAGGCATAAAACGCCCTCATCATATCAATAACTATGTCTTTGTCCTTTTCCTCCATATGCCTTATAATACAGTCCATACCTTAAGCGCTCCCATAAAATATCCGTTTGCAGCCTGTTTCGGGAGACAGCGCAAATACATCGGCTCTGTCGCCATAGCGCATATATTTTCCGCCGAACAAAAAATCAGTGACCGTGAGGCTTTCGTCCGATGTCCTCGTTGGACAAATCGGCATAGGCAAGAAATATAAAAACGATCATCATAGGAAAAAGCGCTGTCCATATCGAACGCTCTGCCATAACCCTGCAAATGCAGGACATCATAACGCCGCCGAACAAAAAGAAAAGTATCATTCTGAAATGCTTGACAGCCCGACTCAGAGCTTTGATATCCCTTTTGTTCAATACCTCGGCTATGCCTATCCCAAACTGCCTGATATGGTTTGTCACAAATGTTGTTGCCATCGGTATGCCCTCAGCCTGACGGAATGTATTATACTGCATAGAACAAATAAAATTTATAAGCACCTGCGCTATCTGCGGAGGACTGCTGAGGGGGAGACGGCCTATAATGAAAATTATTATCATTTCAAACCCTATAAGATATGTATCCCAGCGCAAAAAATGAATGTTCCTTACCCTTTTTGGCAAAAATTCGGACAACAATGCGCCGCAGGTATATGCCGATATAGGTATAAGATAATAAAGCCCCTGTTTAAAATTGCCCTGTCCGAACGCCACCGCCATAAGCGCAACATTCGCCGTCTGAGCGTTGCAGAAAACTCCGCCCCTCAGTATAAGCGTATAGGCTCCGAGCATACCTGCAGCCATAATAAGGCATTCAAATATAAAATATCTTTCGCACATAAGGTACAGATCCTTATTGGGCTTTTCGTTCATATTTATCTTATTCCTCCCCCGCAAGAAGCTTGTCCGCATAGCTTTTGTCGGATAATATCCTGTCGGTGATCTTTGAAAGCTCGTCGTCGCCTATGGCTGTGACTCTGCCGCCGTCAAACTGCTTGTCTACCCACGCTTTAAGAGCTCTTGTCGTCTTGTCTCTCTTTCCGAATTTGCCTGACTTATAGTTTGTCGAAAGCCAATGAGCAATACCCGCAAGCCCCGATGTTTTTGAAACGGCTACCTTGACGGGTCTTTTAAGCAGCTTTTCGGTGTTGAATATATTGTATATTTCTTCGTTTTTAAGTATGCCGTCGGCGTGTATGCCTGCTCTTGTAACATTGAAATTTTTGCCCACAAAGGGAGTCATAGGCGGTATCTCATAGCCTATTTCTTTTTCAAAATATTCGGCAAGATCCGTTATGACGGTAGTCTCCATGCCGTCAAGGGTACCTCTTAGCTGGGCATACTCCATAACCATAGCTTCAAGGGGCGTGTTGCCCGTTCTTTCGCCTATGCCGAAAAGAGATGCGTTTACGGCGCTGCAGCCATAGAGCCACGCAGTTGTCGCATTTGTGACGGCTCTGTAAAAATCGTTGTGTCCGTGCCACTCCAAAAGCTCGGAAGGCACCTGCGCATGGTGGTGCAGACCGTATATCTGTCCGCAGACCGACCTCGGCATAACAGTACCGGGGATAGAAACTCCGTACCCCATGGTATCGCAGGCTCTTATCTTTATGGGAATGCCCGACTGTCTCGAAAGATCCATAAGCTTTTCGGCGAACGGCACCACAAAGCCATAAAAATCGGCTCTCGTTATATCCTCAAAGTGACATCTGGGGCGAATGCCCATTTCCATACAGCTCGTTATTATTTTTATGTATTTATCTATTATTTTGCTCCTTGTGGAGTGCATTTTGTGAAAAATATGATAATCGGAGCATGACACGAGTATTCCCGTTTCCTTTATGCCTATTGATTTTGCAAGCTCAAAGTCCTCCTTTGTGGCTCTTATCCACGTGGTGACTTCGGGAGCCTCATACCCCAGTTCAAGACATTTATACACTGCCTCCTGATCGTTTTTTGAATAAATAAAAAACTCGCTCTGCTTTATTTTTCCCTTGGGGCCGCCCAGCTCCTTAAGCATTTTATAGATCCTCACGATCTGCTCCACCGTATAAGGCTCTCTTGACTGCTGACCGTCTCTAAATGTTGTGTCCGTTATCCATATGTCGGCAGGCATATCCATAGGCACGATCCTGCGGTTGAAAGCGATCTTTGGCACTTCGTCATAATCATAGAGATTTTTGTGCAGATTGGGTTCCTTTACATCCTGAAGAGGATATGAAAATTCTGTTCTTTCGATCAAATTATATTTATTGTTAAAGCTAAACAAGCCGCTGCCTCCTTATAAATATTTATACAATACTTTGAGATATTTTATAACTTTTCGGACAGAATGTCAATATACCCCGAAAAAAAGCATCAAAAAGTTGAAAAAAAATTTTTCCGCCGCCCTTGCCTTCAGAATCGCCAAGCCGCCCCCTCTGCCATATATTATAACTTAATGGTCTTATAATACACGGGCTCTCATATGTTTTAAGTGATCTGACAGGCACTTCCTTAACAATTTATTAAAGGTCGTCAAAAGACTTGACTTTATCGGAGGGTTTTATTAAAATTATGAGGGATGTTTTTGCTGATATACGGAGGATAATTATGAGGGATTTTATAAAATTTAAGGTCACGGAGCTTGGTCTCGGAGACTTTATGCTTATTTTTGAATTTTTATACAGACTTGCCCTCTGTATAATTGCGGTTATAGTGGGATATATTATATTTAAGCTCCTGTCGGGAATGCTTAAAAAAGCCATCCGCAGAAAGGGCAGCACAAAAAAGACAGATACCATACTCACATTGTGTACCAGCATACTTAGGTATTTTATGTATTTTTGTGTGTTCTGTCAGTTTCTTCTCATTTTCGGCATAAGCCCCGCCTCGATACTGGCTGTGGCAGGCGTGGGAAGCGTGGCTCTCGGACTTGGGGCTCAGCACTTTGTGGAGGACATTATTTCGGGTCTTTTCATACTTCTTGAAGATCAATACGAAGTGGGAGACGTAATAAAGATAGAGGGCTATGAGGGTACCGTTGAGGCCATAGGGCTTAAAACCACAAAGCTGCGCAACTACAACGGAGACGTATACATCATACCTAACGGAGAAATAAAAATAGTCACAAACAGCTGCAAGGAGTTCAACAGAGCGCTGCTCGAAATATCCGTGGCGTATGAATCGGATATGGACAGAGTATATGAGGTTTTGGAGGACGAGCTTGAAACGGCGTGGAAAAGCGAAAACGAAGAAGAAAGGCTTGGCGGCATAATAGCAAAGCCGCAGATACTCGGCATAACCGACCTTGGCGATTCCGCCATAACCATAAGGATGTCCATAGACTGCGAACCGGGAAAACAGTGGGAGATTGAAAGAAAGCTGAGACTTCGCATAAAAAAGAGATTTGACAGAGAAGATATAGTCATACCCTATCCCCAGAGGGTCGTTTACATAAGAAAAGAGGAATAATTAATGGATTTTAACACAGGCGACATTGTTTATATGAAAAAGGCTCACCCCTGCGGAAGCCACACATGGGAGATAATGCGAATGGGAGCCGATTTCAGAATAAAATGCACGGGCTGCGGCAGGCTTGTGATGATCCCACGGGTCAAGTTTGAAAAGTCCGTCAAAAAGATCGTAGAACAATAACATATTTTTGTTTTCGACCTCTTATTGCAAAAATATTAAAACATCTATTGACAAATAGATAAACTGAATTTAAAATATAAAGAAGTAGAACATATGTGTATACGGCGGTTCTGTTTTGATTGCCCGGAGACTGTATACAGACAGAAGGAGTATTGAAAGATGAAAGCAAAATTAATTTTGATCTGTACATTGTTGTGTACCGCTTTTTCGGCTGTGGGCTGCTCGTCGGAAAAGGTTTTTAAGGATAAAGAAACAGGCTATAAGATGAATTATGACTCAGGCTGGAATGTCGAAAAAAACGTCAGCGTTGACGAGACCTTCGGCAGCACAACCTATAATGCGGTTTTTTCTACCGATGATAAAACCGACGACAACAAACCTGCGGCGCAGCTTAAGATTCTTAAAGAGGATATTTCATTATTCACAATAAACAGCGAAGACAGCGCCCTTGACGATGTAGCGTCAAGCCTCTCCGCAAGACTCAGCGATGGCTTTGTATCCTATCAGAACGCCACCATAAACGGCCTTAAGGGATATTGGATAACCGTGCAGTCCCTTGACTCGGAGACCGAAGGAAAAACCGATCTTATATTCTGCATATCGGACGATGACGTGTATGAGTTTTATTTTACCGCCGCCGATGAAGAAAGCTATCAGCTCTATGAGCAGGATATAAACTATATGCTTTATAACTTTGTAATAACAGAATAAAACCAAAAAAATAAAATAACAAAATAACAAAATAACTTAAAAAGCTGTACATTTTCCGTACAGCTTTTTTGCGTATGTGTATATGTCTTTATGATGTCTTTATGCGCTGCGGGGCAGCTATTGTGCCGCCGCCCAGAACATAGCCCTCATCGTCATAAAAAACGGCTGCCTGTCCGGGTGTGGGCGCTCTCTGAGGATCGTCAAATTCGGCAATTATATATTCATCCTTTCTGAAAATCAGACAGGGCGCTGTTCTCTGTGAATAGCGGAGCTTTCCGAAAGCCCGTACAGGCTCTTTTACGTCCTCCAGAGCCATAGGACAAAAGTCGTCTATCTCTATGGTTTTTCTGAAAAGGTTTTCGTTTTCCGTAAGGACGACCTCGTTTGTGTCCGTACGAAGCTCGCTGACATACATACGGCATCCGAAAGAAATGCCAAAGCCCTTTCTCTGACCGACAGTATAGTTTGTTATGCCCTTGTGGGTTCCAAGTATGTTACCCTCGATGTCCACAAAATTGCCCTCGGGTATCTCCTTATCTGTGTTTTTTCTTATAAAAGAGGCGTAATCTCCATCGGGGACAAAGCATATATCTTGACTGTCGGGCTTTGATGCAACGGTCAGACCGATTTTTTCGGCGATCTCCCTTATTTCTGTCTTGTCGTGATCTCCTATGGGCATAAGGGTATGGGACAACTGACTCTGAGTAAGGCTATAGAGGGCGTATGTCTGATCCTTTGAGTCTGTATTGGCTGTTTTAAGACAAAAACGCCCCGTTGTGGGATGCGTGACCCTCCTTGCATAATGACCTGTCGCTATATAGTCCGCTCCTATGGAGAGAGACTTTCGCAGCAAGGACTCCCATTTTACATATCGGTTGCAGGCTATACATGGGTTGGGCGTTCTGCCTTTAAGATATTCCTCTATAAAATAATCTATGACCGATGTCTTGAACTCCCTTTTGAAATTAAGCACATAGTGGGGTATGCCTATTTGCGCCGCAACAGCCCTTGCGTCCTCAACGGCGGAAAGACCGCAGCAGCCCCCATTGTCGGATATGTCCTCTCTGTCCTCGTCCTGCCATATCTGCATGGTAACTCCTATTACGTCATAGCCCTGTTCTTTGAGAAGATATGCGCACACGGAAGAATCCACTCCTCCCGACATACCCACAACAACCTTTTTGCTCATAGTCAATTACTTCCTTTATTCCCTTTTATTGCCTTTTTGCTTTTTTGTATTTTCGTATTTTCATTCAAGAGGCTCTCTGAGAATTGCCTCATATTTTTTATAGTCCCTCACATATTTTTCTACAAAGCCATAAAAGCTTTTGTCGTGTCCTCTGTGGCGAAAATGAGCCATTTCGTGAAGAATAACATATTCAAGGCAGCCTGTCGGATATTTTATAAGCCGCCTGTTCAGCGAGATCGCCCCTGTTTTTATGCTGCAGCTGCCCCAACGGCTTTTCATATCCTTTACCCTTATTGCAGTTGGCGCAGGCAGACCCTCCCTTTCGATAAGCCTACGCACCCTTTTGACAGCCTCGGGAAAGACCTCGTTTATTTTTTCCGTAAGGAAGTCCTCCGTTATTTTCTCCAAAAGTTCCTTCCTTTCGGCATATACTCTGAGCCTGTCGGTAAGGACTGCTCTGTTTTCCCGCGAGGGTATAAACTCAACGGCATATTTTTTCCCAAGAAGATAAAATCCGTCCTCTTTGTCAGGCTTTTTTGCGTTTTCTTTAAGGCGGTTTATTTCCGATACAAATTTAAGGCTGTTTTTGCGCAGCAGTCCCTTTATATATTCTTCGGGTACGGCTCGGGCTGCCGATATATATACTATTCCGTCCGACTTTATTCTGAAATTTATGTTTTTGACATTTTTTCGCAAAAGCTCATAAGAAATTTTTCCGTTTTCGGTTTCGATACTTTTTATCATTGCAATTTTTTCCGTTTTGTATTATAGTGATTATCAAAGGCAGGGGCTTATGCCCTCTCCCTTAAGAATAATTTTAACCCTTTAAGGGTTTTTGGTCAACAAAAATTTTTTAACGTCCTACTGTTTGAAAAGGTGAAAATATGAAAGGAATAATATTCGATCTTGACGGAACTCTTCTGGCCACCATAGATGATCTGGCTGCGGCGGTAAACTTTGCCCTCGAAAAAAACTCGTTCGGCACACTGTCCCTATCGGAAATAAAGAAAAACGTGGGAAACGGTGCAAGGCGGCTCATAGCAGACAGTCTGCCGAGGGGATTTGAGGAGCCTGACTATGAAAAATGCTTCGGAGATTTTACACTTTATTACAGAGAGCATCTGTCGGTGTTTACAAAGCCCTATGACGGCGTCACAGAGCTGCTTTCGGAGCTTAAGAAAAGAAATATAAAGACAGCCATACTTTCAAACAAGCCCGACAGAGCCACAAAAGCCCTTGCAAAGCTTTATTTCGGCGATCTCATAGACGTATGTTCGGGAGAAAAGGAGGGCATACCCAAAAAACCCGACCCTTCGGGCATATTTACGCTTCTTTCCGAAATGGAACTTAAGGCGGAAGAATGTCTCTATGCGGGGGATATGGACGTTGACATTATGACGGCAAAAAACAGCGGTATGGTCTGTATAAGCTGTCTGTGGGGGTTCAGGACGAGAGAATTTCTTGAAAAAAGCGGCGGAAGGTTTTTTGCCGAAACGCCGAAGGATATTTTGAAATTTTGCAGGTGATAAAATGACATTACAACAGTTAAAATACGTTATTACAGTGGCAGGCAAGGGCTCCATCAGCGAGGCTGCAAAGTCCCTTTTCATTTCTCAGCCGAGCCTTACAAATTCCATAAAAGAGCTTGAAAAGGAGATCGGCATAAGAATATTCAACAGAAACAACAAGGGCATAAGCATATCCGCCGATGGAGAGGAATTTTTGGGATATGCCAGACAGGTCATAGAGCAGGCGGAGCTTCTGGAGCAGAAATATTTGAGAGGAAAACCGGGAAAGCAGCATTTTTCGGTATCCTCTCAGCATTATTCCTTTGTGGTCGATGCGTATGTGGATCTCATAAAGGAGCTTGGGGCTGACGAATATGACTTTGCCCTCAAAGAAACGAGAACATTTGAAATCATAGACGATGTAAGGCTTTTAAAAAGCGAAATAGGCGTGCTTTATCTGAGCAACTTCAACGAAAAAATAATAAGCAAGTTCATACGGGAGAACGACCTTCTCTTTACGGAGCTTTTTACCGCATCTCCTCATGTTTTTATAAGCAAAAGCCACCCTCTTGCAAAGAAAAGCGTGATAACCCTCGATGAGCTTTCGGATTATCCCTATTTCTCCTATGAACAGGGCAGCTATAATTCGTTTTATTTTACCGAGGAAATACTCAGCACGATAGAGAGAAAGAAAAATATAAGGGTCTGCGACAGGGCGACCCTCTTTAATCTTCTCATAGGACTTTCGGGATATACGATATGCACGGGCGTAATAAACAAGGAGCTGAACGGCGAGGAAATTATCTCCCGTCCCCTTGACGCAGACGAAAGAATAACTCTCGGCTATATAGTACACAAAAACACTGCCTTAAGCCATCTGGGAGAGCTGTTTCTTAAATATCTTAAGGATCACACAAAATCGCTGCGTGACAATGCCCTTGCGGAAAATACCGACTCGACATCATAATTATCCCTTATATAAAGACAGGCTTTTTCGGCTGTCTCATCATCTCTGAAAATACCAAAGACCGCCGAGCCTGAGCCGCTCATAAGGCTGCCCAAGGCTCCAAGTCTCTGCATTTCATCTTTAAGCTCCCCAACAATGGGGTGCTTTTTTATTGTGACCGACTCCAGCACGTTTCCGAGCTGAGAGCAGACCCCGTCTATGTCTCCGTCCTCCATAAATTTTATCATTTTTTCGGCGTTGGGATGCTGCGGCTCCTTAAGAGAGTCAAACTCTCTGAATGCAGACGCCGTGGGCATACTTATCCTCGGCTTTGCCAGAACTATGCCGCACGGAGGAAGGTCAGCTATGGGGGTGAGTATGTCTCCTATGCCCTCTGCTCTTGCGGGAGCGCCGTACAGACAAAACGGCACATCGGCTCCGAGGGTCTTTCCCGTTTCATAAAGCTCTTCCTCGGATATATCTATGTCAAAAAGCTCTTTCATACCTCTGAGGGCTGCGGCACAGTCCGAGGAGCCGCCAGCCAGCCCCGCCGACATAGGTATCACCTTTTTTATTTCGGCTCTGACTCCCGTTTCTATGCCGTATCTCTTTCTTATAACGTCAATGGCCTTATATACAAGATTGGAGCTGTTGAGTGGCAGCATACTTTTTTGGGAAAAAAGCTCTATGCCCCTTCTTTTCGTTTTTGTGAGCGTTATGGTGTCATATACGTTTATTGAAAGCATTATCATATCAAGTATATGATAGCCGTTGGGGTATCTGCCCTTTATGTCAAGAACGGTATTTATCTTGGCATAAGCCCTTTTCATTACCTTATCCATATCACATTTTTCCTCCGAAAGCTTATTTTTTGTGTCCGTCAGGATTCGTTCTTTGCAAAACGGGCGGCAAGCCTTTTCTTAAGGCCGAGGCTATTAAGTCTTTCAAGCTGCCTGTACAAAAGCTCCAGAAGAACAGACGAAATCAGGCTCATACCTATCAGAATCAGCAGATCCAGAAATACGCTTCTCGTACAGTATACGATTTTTGTGGCTTCAAGAAAATAATAGCAATAAAAGGTGTGAATATACCACATATTTGCGCTGTGCTTTCCCAGAAAAACAAAGGGTCTTTTAAGCAGACGGACAGAGTCAAGCAGGACTGCTGCGCAGACGGAAAATACAGCCGTATAGATTATATCGGCTGATTCTCCTATAATATACATCCTGCTCCACATAACAACGACCATAGCAGCCGGACATATAATCACCTTAAAGCGCAGAGAAGAAATTCTCTCTTTGATGCGGTTCAGCATATCGTATTTTGCAAACACGATACCTGCGAAAAAGGAGCTTATCTGAGGCGGCAGCAGAAAAAATGTCTTGAAATAAAAATTTCCGTTTATGCCTGCAAACAGTGTTGTGTTTGCCATATTGGGAAACACATTGTACGCAAACATATCTATTATGAAAACTATAAAAATATCCTTCAGAAAGCTGTTGTTTTTTTTGGTAAACATACACAACAGACAGCCTAAGGGTATCAGGCACAGATATGTGAAGAAAAACCACCATTCACTGTTTATAGTGCTTCTGAAGCCCGAAAGATTGGAGATAATTTCTGTGATAAAATCCTTCACAGATGTGATCTCGTAGTGTGTGGTAAGGGGGTTTATATCCGCTCCCGTTCTTGAAAAAAAGATGTATGCTATCGGCACAAAAATAATAAATACTTTCCAATAGCGGCGATAGAGAGAGACAGCTATGTCAACGACCGAACAGCCTTGGCTGAGGCGTTTATAAAGACCGTAGCCACCCAAAAAGAAAAATATGGCAACGCATATCTTTGATGCCAAGGCAAAGACAGACAGATAGCCCTTGTCAACAAAAGGCCTCCACAAAGACAAAAATCCCTCAAAGCCAACGGGAACCCTGTTGGGGAATGCTGCCATATGATGTAAAAGCATGAGAATAATGGCAATACCCTTGACCGCTTTTGTGTCTTCTCTCGTAAACATTTTCTTTATCTCCCCTCGGAATATTTTTTCTGAATGTAAAAATCATTCTTTTTTTCATTATACAGATTTATAATTTTTTTGTCAACTCTGCCGCAGTACGCAAAAACAGACCCCAAATTTTTGCTTGGGATCTGTACTTTGATTTTTTAAGTTAATGCTGCACGGGTTCGGGATCGTGACCTGAAATCAGTTGCTCCCTGCCGAAATGCCGTTATCCTTAAGGACAACGTCGTGAGCGCCTCCCTCCACAATGCTTGTGGACGATACGAGGGTAAGCTTTGCGTTTTTCTGAAGCTCGGGTATCGTGAGTACGCCGCAGTTGCACATGGTATGCTTTACCTTTGAAAGTGTGAGGGATACGTTGTCATGAAGAGAGCCTGCATAAGGCACATAGGAGTCAACTCCCTCCTCAAATGAAAGCTGCTTGTCTCCTCCCATATCATAGCGCTGCCAGTTTCTCGCTCTTGCGGAGCCTTCTCCCCAATATTCCTTCATATAGTTTCCATTTACCATTACTTTGTTTGTGGGAGATTCGTCAAAGCGGGAGAAATATCTTCCCAGCATACAGAAGTCCGCTCCCATTGCAAGAGCAAGGGTTATATGATAGTCATAGACTATGCCGCCGTCGGAACAAATGGGTATATATATGCCCGTCTCTCTGAAATATTCGTCTCTTGTCCTTGCAACCTCAATGACTGCCGTGGCCTGTCCTCTGCCTATGCCCTTGGTTTCTCTGGTGATACAGATAGAGCCGCCGCCGATGCCTACTTTTATAAAGTCTGCGCCTGCCTTCGCCAAAAAGAGAAATCCCTCTCTGTCAACCACGTTTCCTGCGCCTATCTTTACATCATCGCCGTATTTTTCTCTCACATATTCGATAGTCATTTTCTGCCAGTCCGAATACCCCTCAGAGGAGTCTATACAAAGCACATCTGCGCCCGCCTCCACAAGAGCAGGCACTCTCTCTTTGTAGTCACGGCTGTTTATGCCTGCGCCCACTATATATCTCTTTGAAGAATCCAAAAGCTCATTGGGGTTTTCTTTATGAGCGGAATAGTCCTTTCTGAAAACAAACGCCACAAGACGACCCTCTTTGTCTATTATGGGAAGTGAGTTAAGCTTGTGATCCCAAATTATATCGTTCGCCTCTTTAAGGGTCGTTCCCTCGGGGGCAGAAACTATTTTTTCTATAGGAGTCATAAATTCGGATATTTTTACATCGTGCGCCATACGGCTGACTCTGTAGTCACGGCTCGTGACTATACCGACCAGCTTGCCCATGGCCGTTCCGTCCTCGGTTATTGCGACCGTGCTGTGTCCCTTTTTTTCTTTAAGTCTGATTATGTCGCCCAGAGTGTTGTCGGGGCGCAGATTTGAGTCGCTCGGTACAAACCCTGCCTTATAGCTTTTTACCTTTCTTATCATTTCGGCCTGACTTTCGATGCTCTGAGAGCCGAATATAAACGATATGCCGCCCTCCTTTGCCAAAGCGACAGCCATTTTATCGTCAGATACCGACTGCATTATGGCGGATACAAGGGGAATGTTCATAGAAAGTGCCGGTTCTTCTCCCTTATTGAACTTTACGAGCGGAGTTTTCAAGGATACCCTGTCGGGGGTGCAGTCCTTTGGAGTATGCCCCGGTATGAGCAAATATTCACTGAATGTATGGGACGGTTCACTGTAAAAATATGCCATTTTTTCTCCTCCTTTTTTCTGCTTTAAAATTTGTGTTAAATATAAGATTATCACAAATTAATATCTATGTCAACATAAAAACAAAAATTTTTCAGCGGGCGTTTTATGCGTAGCCGTACTTTTTTCTGCCGTTCAAAAGGAAAGATATGCTCACAAAAAGAGAGAGCAGCTCCGCCGCAGCCAGCGCCAGCCATATTCCGTCAAGACCCATAAAAACGGGGAGTATAAAGACCGCCGCCGTCTGGAAAAAAATCGTCCGCAGAAAGGATATTGCCGCCGAAACAAGTCCGTTGTTGAGGGCGGTAAAAAAGGATGACGCATATATGTTGAAGCCCATTATAAGAAAAGCCGAAGAATAGAGCATAAAGGCTCTGTGGGTCATATCCGCAAGCCGAACGTCATAGCCCACAAAAACCCCCGAAAGAGGACGGGCAAGCATCTGAGCCAAAAGTGTGAGCGCAAGCGAAAAGCCCCCTATGAGGGCAAGGCTTTTTTTGAATATGCTTTTAAGCTCCCTGTGGTTTTCGGCTCCGTAGCTGAAGCTCACAATGGGGGCTGAGCCTATGGAATAGCCTATAAATACCGCAATAAATATAAAGTTGATGTACATTATAACACCATAGGCCGCTATGCCGTTTTCTCCTGCGTATTTCATAAGCTGAAAGTTATAGAGTATGTTCACAAGGGACAGCGACATATTGGTGAGCATTTCGGAGGAGCCGTTTGAACACACCTTAAGCATAGCCGCAGAATCAAAGCCTGTTCTTCCGAGCCTTAAAAGGCTGTCGTTGGGCAGCGCAAAGTATATAAGAGGCACAAAGCCGCCCAAAAGCTGACTTATGGCGGTGGCTGCCGCCGCCCCCGCAAGCCCCGCACCAAGCACGCCCACAAACAATCCGTCCAGAACGATGTTTGTCACTCCTGCGGCAACGGTCACGCCAAGGCCAAGCTTAGGCTTTCCTGCGGCGGGGCAGAAGCTGTGAAAGGCTATCTGCAATATATAGGGCGTGAGGGCAGGTATCGTTATTCTTCCGTAAAGCACGCAATATTCAAGCATTTCGCCCTCTGCGCCCAGTATGCGTGAAACGCTGCGAAGGCTTAAAAGCGCAATTATCGTAAAAATTATTCCGAGTGTTATAAGCGAATATATAATGAGAGAAAACAGTCTGTTTGCCTTTTTTGGGTCGCCCTCTCCCATTATCCTCGACACAAGGGCGCTGCCTCCCGTGCCGAACATAAATCCCACTGTGGTAAAAAGCATAATGTACGGCAGTATTATATTTATAGCCGCAAAAGGTGTCTTTCCTGCAAAATTGGACACAAAAAGACCGTCCACCACGCCATACACCGAGGTGAACATCATCATCACAACAGAAGGCATCGTAAATCTGAGAAGTCTTTTGCAGTCAAAATGATCGGATAATTTTATTTCCATATTTTACCTCATTTTATCAAAAGAGCAGACTATGGCATCATTCGCCGAGATCCGCTCCATCGACAAAAACCTCCTCAGAATCGCCCGATTTTTCTTCGGGCTCATGGCTTTCATAGACCTCGGGGCTGCTTTGCTCCTTGCGGCGAGCCTCCTCTCCCTGCTGTCTGAGCTTTCTCTGCTCTCTGAAATATTTTCTCTGTTTTTTGTATTTTTTTCTGTGTCGTCTTAGCTTGGGGTTCCCAAAAATGCTGTAGGCTACGGTCACAAGCAGTATTATAAACAGCACTCCCCCCGAAATAAGCAAAATGCGTACGAGCTTTTCGCTCATCTCCTGCTTTATAAGCTCCTCCTCGGGTATGGGCGCAATCGTCGAGGCAGCCTCCACCTCAAGAGAGGCTATGAGGTTGCCCTCGCAGAGTATATTTGCGCTGCCTATGGGGTCGCCTTCGTTTATGCCGCCGATTATTTTGTCGGGAACATCATAGTCTATCGTTATTGTATCCTTGTTAATAACATCGGGAAGCACAGCGGTATATCCGTCCTTTACCGCCGCTCTCACAAAGCCCAGATCTATCGTCTTGTCCTTATATTCCTGATATACGGGCAGAAGGAGACCCAGCTCCCCCTCCTGCGCCAGCACCCTTTCGGCATAGCGTGAAAATCCGTAGTCGAAAAGCAGACTTGTATCCGTATATGTATTAAAGCCTATATCCGCCATAACGCAGCATATAAGACCTATGCCGTCCTTTTCTGCGTAGGATATGAGGGTGTTGCCTGCCTGATCGGTAAAGCCCGTTTTTGACCCCTTTATATAGGGATAATAATATGGCGAGCCCGTCCTCAGTATTTTTGAGCGGTTTTCGAGATGTCTTGTCTCGTCAACTATGTTTGTGGGAGCTATGTCATAGGTTTCCGCACCGTAGCATTCGGCAAATTTTTTATTTTTTATGGCCTCTTTGAGTATAAGAGCCATATCATAGGCCGTGGTATAGTGATTCGGGTCATGATAGCCGTGAGCGTTTGCAAAATGAGAGTTGGCAGCGCCGAGAGCCTTTGCCCTTTCGTTCATTTTGTTTGCAAATTCCTCCTGCGTGCCGGATATAAATTCGCTTACGCCCACGCACACATCGTTCGCCGATGCCAGAAGTATTGCGTGCATACACTGATCCATATTCAGCGTCTCTCCCACTCTGACGGCTATGGAGCTTGAGCCTTCGCCTATGCCATAGACAGCCTCCTCCGAAAACGTCACCATATCGTCAGGCTCGGTTTCTTCGCAGGCTATGAGAGCCGTCAGAACCTTTGTTATGCTTGCGGGATAACAAAGCGCCCTTTCGTTCTTGCCGTATATTACCACTCCCGTTTTGGCATCCATAACAACAGCGGATTCGGCCACCACAACGGGGCTGCCGTTTTCGTCAAAATGAGCGCTCTCAATGCTGTCGGCGTCATACTCTTTGGCGGACATATCTATAGGAGCCGAGGAAATTTTGTCTGCGGCAAATATTTGTGTGGAATTATTTATAAAAATAGTGTATAATAAAAAGAAAGCGATCAACGCAGCTTTTGTTTTCATAAGCTTATCCTTTCAAATAGGGAAATATTTGTGCCTGTTATAGAATTATACCAAATTTTTTTCCTCTTTTCAAGGATATGAGGAAAAATTATACTTCTACGGATGGTTTTTTGTATGAACGACACAAAAACGCTTTTATTTTACTTTTCTCTGGCCGCCGCAGTATTCCTGCTTTTCTGTATGTGGCAGCTGGGCGCAGACGACAGGTATATAAGCTATGAAACGCAGAAAAAAGAAATAACCCTAAATCTCGGCGACAAAAGCTATGAGACCGCAAAGACAAACATAAATACGGCCGACACAGAGGAGCTTGAGGCTCTGCCGGGCATAGGTGAAAAAACCGCCGCCGCAATTATGGAATACCGTGACAAAAACGGAGACTTTGCAGCTCCCGAGGACATAATGAATGTCAAAGGAATAGGCGAAAAGAAATATAACGACATAAAGGATATTATTACAACAGAATGAGGGGTGTATGAGCAAATGAGCAAAATACTTGTTGTGGATGACGAAAAGCTTATCGTCAAGGGGATCAAGTTCAGTCTTACGCAGGACAATATGGACGTAAGCGTTGCCTATGACGGAGAGGAGGCTCTCGAACTGGCCGAAAAAGAAAACTTCGACCTTATTGTTTTAGACGTTATGCTCCCGAAAATAGACGGTCTTGAGGTATGCTCCAGAATAAGGGAGTTTTCGTCCGTACCCATAATAATGGTCACCGCCAAGGGCGAGGATATGGACAAAATAATGGGTCTTGAGCTTGGGGCTGACGACTATATAACAAAGCCCTTCAACATACTTGAGCTTAAAGCCAGAATAAAGGCCATACTGAGAAGAAGTGTGAGAAAGGTGCCGCAGGAGCCTGTTGACCGCTCCGTACTCACCGTAAGGGGACTGTCAATAGACACAAAGTCAAGAAGGTGTTATGTGGACGGCGCCGAGGTCAACCTGACCGCAAAGGAGTTTGACCTTCTTATGCATCTTATGAAGAATCTGGGTACCGTATATTCAAGAGACAGACTTCTGGGAGACATCTGGGGAATAAACCCCGAATCCCTCGGAGAAGCCCGCCGTGAACAGAGACGGGCTGTCGATGTGCACGTAAGGAGACTGAGAGAAAAGATCGAAAAGATCCCCGGAGAGCCTCAGTATATCCATACAAGGTGGGGGGTTGGTTATTATTTACAGTGATCCCGAAAAGCCAAGATGGTACAGGAGCCTCAGATGGAAGCTTTTTTTCCTCTACTTCATAATCAGTCTTGTGTCCCTCATATTGTTTTCGCTGACTATGGGTATGGTTCTGAAAAGCTATTTTGAAGTAAGAAACGAAAAGGATATGCTCTATCAGGCCAACAAAATCGCAGGAACGATCAGAGCCAACGGCTATCTGACCGACCCCGGTCTGGAGGCAAAATTTCTTAACGACATTGACGAAAAAAGTACAGAGCTTTCTTCAAGGATACTTGTGTTTGACAAAAATGCAAAGGTTCTGGCAGATTCAAACAGCTCCGAAACAGGCAAGACTATGCTCATACCCGAAGTGGCGGACGCTCTTGAAGGCAGATCCTCGGCTAACTTAAGACGCCATATCGGGAAGATATACGCAGCGGCATATATAGACAACGACTCGGGCGATATGCTGGGAGCCGTGCTTATAGTGACGGGCTTTGACGAGGTATATGAGCTTTTAAGCACCATAAGCAGCGACTGGCTTCTGCTGACGATACTTATAATTATCGTTATGGCGGTCATAGTCTATGTCACATCGGGACATATCATAAAGCCTCTGAGCCTCTTGGTACAGACAATAAGAAAAATAACAGACGGAGACCTGCACCAGCGTTTTGAAGTAAAGGGCAGCAACGAAATAAGCATTCTTGGCGATGCCGTAAACAATATGACCGCAAAGCTTGAAGACGAGGACTCCGCCCGTTCGGAGTTTGTGTCGAACGTATCCCACGAGCTTAAAACCCCCTTAAGCTCCATAAAGGTCTTAAGCGAAACGCTACTCCTTACGGCAGCCGAGTCTGTTCCCGCCGAAATGCTGAAGGAGTTTTTGCAGGACATAATATCCGAAATAGACCGAATGACAAACATAATAAATGACCTTCTGGCTCTTGTAAAGGTGGACAACAGAGAGTCGGGGCTCAACCTCGGAGAGACGCACTTGCGAAAAATGCTCATAGGCATTATGAAAACATTATATCCCCTTTCAAACGCAAAGGACATAGAGCTTATTCTCGAGGCTGAAAAGGACGTAGTCATTGATGCAGACGAGACAAAGCTTTCCTTTGCCATATCCAATCTTGTTGACAACGCAATAAAATACACTCCCGAAGGTGGAGTAGTCAAGGTCGCTCTCGAAGCCGACCACCAGAACGCCTACATATCCGTTATAGATACCGGCGTGGGCATAAGCGAGGACGAACAGTCAAAAATATTCAACCGTTTTTACAGAGTGGACAAGACCCGTGACAGAGAAACGGGAGGAACAGGCCTCGGCCTTTCGATAACCCACTCGACAGTACGCCGTCACAACGGCAGCATAAAGGTAATAAGCCGCGAGGGCAGCGGCGCCACATTTATTGTGCGGCTCCCTCTCAGAACAGGCGGTGAAGAAACAGTATGAAAAACAAAAAAAGAATAGCCGTTCTCGCCGCAGCGGGGCTTGCTGTGCTGTGCATAAGCGTTTTGTTTGTAGTTTTTTCGGGAATGGGAAAGGAACACACAGTCTCTCTTTATTTCAAGAACCTGTCCGAAAACAACATAGAGCCCGAAACGAGGGTTATTTCCGACACGGACATATCCTCGGACGAACAGCTCCTTAAGGCGGTAACAGAGGAGCTTGAATCAGGCCCCGAAACCAACGCATCTCTTCTGAACGTACTTGACGATGTAAAAATAAAAAGCTGTTCTCTCAAGGACAACTGCGCCTATGTGGATCTTTCCTCGGAATATTATAACAAAAGCAATATGAGCAGGCTGCTTATGAAAAGCTCTCTCGTATATACGCTTACGGCGCTGAGCTTTGTGGACAACGTGGCGCTTTCAGCCGATGGCATACCCATTGACAACGGCAGCCTGCTGAACCGCAGAAACGTGCTGCTGGATCCCGACATTGCCCCCGAAAAAATAAACTACCGAACGATGACGCTTTATTTTGCCGACAGCGCAATGACGGGGCTTTGCGAGGAACAGCGACTTATGGAAGTAAAGCAAAGCCAGACCATAGAATCGCAGATACTCGATCAGCTTCTTTTAGGGCCCGAAAACTCAAACCTTGTGTCTCCCATACCGTCATCCACAAAGCTTATAAAAACCACTACCGAAAACGGTATCTGCTATGTAAACCTTTCTTCGGCATTTCTCAACAGGGGAGCCGCCGAAAGCGCAGCAAAGCTGCAGATATACTCTGTGGTAAACTCCCTTACGGCTCTTGACGATGTGGACTCGGTGCAGTTCTATATAGAGGGAGAAAAGGTCACCGAGACCGTAGGCGGCACCGATATTTCAAAGGAGCTTAAAAGAGACGAATCTCTTATAATATCCAAGGAATAACCCCCACCCATACAAAAAAATCTTTTTAAAACCACCGACCCACCCCGAAACAGGCAGGTCGGTTTTTTTGTTGAATATTGCTTATAATTTAAGGAATACTCCTTCAAAATTCGATATGTGTTTCCTGCATTTTAAAATATAATAACTCCATAAGGAGTTGATATGCGGTGAAAGAAATAAGAAAATATTTTAAGATATATAATATTTTGCCTGTTGCGATATGTTTTTTGTTGGGAAGGATAAGGCTCTTTGAATTTTTCTCACCTTTGGCTGTGGCCGCCTCCGCCTGCTTCGGCCCCGGGCTGGGAGCGGTGTGCGGTCTTTTTTCTCTTTTGGGAATGCTCTCAAAGGGAGCAGCCTTGTATACATACAAATATTTTTTCATTTATGCGGCGTTTCTTGTCGTGAATCCCATAATTTCAAAAAAACTGCCCGAAAAGGAGTTTTCTGTGGGGCTTGTTCCGCTTATATCGGTGCTGACGGGCGGCAGCGCTTTCGGCGCATTCTATGACTTTTCGGCTCACTATATGATACTTAACGCCATAGAGGGGCTTTTTTCTTTCTTTGCGGCGTATGTTCTGGACAGGGGCTTTGGGCTGATGGATCCCACCGATCCCAAAAAATACATAAGCCCCGAGGACGTTATAAGCATCATCGTTATATTCAGCGGAGTGATATGCGGAGCCGTAAAAAGCACGGTTTTCGGCGCAGATATAAGCTGTATGCTCATAGCTCTGTTTATGCTTACGGTTTGTTTCAGATTCGGCTGCGCTTCGGGAGCCTGCTGCGGAAGTATATGCGCCCTCCTGCTGTTCTTGCAGGACAGGGGCGACCCCGATTATTTTCCCATTCTGTCGCTGGGAGGCTTTCTGGGAGGATTTTTAAGAGGGAGAAACAGGGGACTTACCGCAGGCATATTTATTGCCGCGCTTTTTTTGCTTTGCATAGGCTTTGACAGAGAAATGCTCGCCGAAAAATATGTTCTCGGCATAGTTTCGGGCGCAACGGCTTTTTTGTTTCTGCCCGACAGACTTTATTTCAGGCTCAGCTCAGTTTTCAGCACCGGCATAAGAGAACCCGAAGAATATATAGAACAGGCATATGCAATGGTCGAAAGCACCCTCAAAAGCTATTCCTTTTCTTTCAGAAGTCTCGGGGCAGCCTTCGGCGAAACAGCGGCAGCCCATGAACCCTCCTATGAAGAAAGAATCGAAAAAATGCTTGACGAAACCGTGTGCAGAATGTGCGCAGGCTGCAGTCTGAGGGATTTCTGCTGGGACAAGAATTATTATATAACTTATGAGTCGATAGCGGGTATGTTCATAAAACTGGACAGAGACGGATATATGGACATAGGCGATGTGAGAAACGAGTTCAAGAGAGCCTGTGTAGCCATCGGCTCTTTCGTGCAGATGGCCGAAAGAGTGTGGGAAAAGGAAAGATGCGAAAGGATATGGAGCGAACGGCTGGGAAAAACCGGAGCCGTTATGAGATGCTGTCTCGACAGCATTTCGGAGCTGTTGGACGGACTGTCATCAAGCTTTAAGGAGGATCTGTCCTTCGACAAAAGCTTAAGTCTGAGACTTGCCGAAAAGCTAAGGGACGAAAAAATATATGTCAAAAACATATCGGCAGGAAAAATGTCGGGCGGCAGACCAGAAATACTTGTGAGCCTGCGCAACTGCGACTGTACAAAGCGCAATACCGACAGGATAATAGAAGCAATAAACGAGGTCACGGGAGAGAGAATAATGAAGGACAACGGCATAGCCGTCTATGACAAATACAACAGGGATCTCTGCACAATAAGGCTTATAGGCGAAAACAGGCTCCATGTGGGAGTAAAGATATTGAGAGAGACAAAGGGCGGAGAAAGAGTTTCGGGCGATGCCCACACGTTTACAAGGCTTAAGGACGGAACCTATCTTCTGGCTCTTTCGGACGGTATGGGCAGCGGAGAGCCTGCGCGGGAAGAAAGCGCCGTATCTCTGGATCTTTTCAGAGATTTCATATCCGCAGGCTTTTCAAAGGAGGCCGCCATAAGGCTCATAAACACCTGTCTCGAATTCGGAGGACGGGAGGACAGCTTTGCCACCCTTGACGCCTGCATAATAAATCTGTACAGCGGAGACGCCTCATTCATAAAAACGGGAGCCTGTCCCACCTATATACTGAGAGACGGAAAGGTCAGTATCCTTGAAGGAAAAGGTCTCCCCGTAGGCATACTTCAGGAGATAAAGCCCGAAATCCTCGAAATGAAGCTCAGAAAAAACGATACTGTCATTATGATAACTGACGGTGTAACGGAGTCCTTCAGAGACATAAAGGGAGAGCGCAGAGATTTAAAGGACATAATAGAAGAAAACAGCGACTTAAGCTATCACAAGCTTTGCGAGGCTGTGTTTGACGAGGCGAAACAGAACTACAGAGGCAGAATAAAGGACGATATAACCGTTTTGTCGGCAAGAATATATTGATTATTTGATTTTTTTACTGTATAATGTAGGCAGACAAAATACGGCTGCGGACAGGCTGCGGCGCAAGACTGCCCTGCCCACGTCCGCAGCCACGCTGACAGAGGGCTTGTCGCTATGCTTGACAAAATAAGAAAATATATAAAAGAGAACAATATGCTCCGCAAGGGAGACGGAGTTGTGATAGGACTTTCGGGTGGAGCCGATTCGGTCTGCCTTCTTAAGGCTCTGCACGCCCTCAGAGACGAATATGATCTCAGTCTGTACTGCGTTCATATAAACCACGGCATAAGAGGAGCCGAGGCAGAAAGGGACAGAGATTTTGCCGAGGCGATCAGCCAAAAATACGGAGCAGGGTTTTTCGACTTCAGTTTCGACATACCCGCCCTTTCGGAAAGAGAGGGTCTCGGCATTGAAGAAACAGGCAGAAAATACAGATACCAAGCCTTTGAGGAGATCCGCCGAAAAACAGGCTCGTCAAAAACCGCTGTCGCCCACAACAAAAACGACAACGCCGAAACAATATTGCAGAGACTTCTGAGAGGAACGGGGCTTAAGGGTCTGGGAGGAATAAGACCTGTGAGGGGCAGCATAATAAGACCCCTTCTTTGCTTAAGCCGGGAAGAGATAGAGGAATTTCTGGACGGAGAAAAATATGTGACGGACAGCACGAACCTGTCCGAAGAATATGTGAGAAACAAAATAAGGCTCAGTCTCATACCGTACCTTGAAAGGGAGTTTAATCCCGGGCTTATTGACGGGCTTTTCAGAGCATCGCAGCTCATCGGCAGCGAAAACGACTATCTTGAAAGAGAAGGCGAAAGAGCGTATAAAAGAGCACTCATAGAAGAAAGCGAAAAAAAGGCTGTGCTCGATGCAGGACTGCTTTCGGAGGAGGACGAGGTTATCATACGGCGAGCCCTGAGACGCGCCTGCATACCTCTTACCGAAAAAAAGCAGGATATAGAGTTCAGACACATAGAATATCTGCGAAAGCTTCTCGAAAGCGCCGAGGGAAAGGGAATAAACCTTTCATCGGGACTTAAGGCAGAAAGACGGGGCGAAAAGCTGTTCATAGTCCGTTATGACGGCAAGGGTGAATATGAATATGAATACAAATATGAAATATTTCCCGAAAAAGAGACCTTCATACGGGAGGCAGGCATTAAAATACTGCTTACACGAAAAAAAAGAAGCCTTCGGGAGTACGGACGGCTCGATCCACTCGGTATCAGTCTGCCCCTTATGGCAAGAAACGCCGCAGCAGGCGATAAAATAGCCATAAAAGGCGGCAGACAACAAATCAAAAAGGTATTTTCACAATACAGAATACCCGTTTCGGAAAGAGCTGCTTATCCCATATTGGAGGACAACAGCCGCATATACGCCCTCACGGGTCTTAAAAAAGCCTACGGCCTGCTTGATTTTAACGGTGACAACGGGTATTATTTATATGTCTTGTCTTGAAAAATAAAATTTTTATGCTATAATGAATATATATCTCTGAAAATAATCGTTCGGAAAAACAGTTTTTAAGCTTTTTAAGGAGGACATTTTTTTGAAAAGAAACGATACGTTTAAAGCCATATTGATATATGGAGTTATATTTGTTGTTATGCTTTTGTTTCTGAGCTTTTCGGGCACAGGATCGAACGGCGGCGCTCTTTTCGGAAAAAGAGCCGATAACGGCACGGGCGAAACTGCCTATACCTATTCGCAGCTTCTTGACGATATTGTAAACGGAGGCATCGACTCGGTGGACGTACGTCAGGATACTCAGGCAGCCGATACGGGCGAGGCCATCGTCATAAAGGGAAACCGCCAATACACGGTCTGTCTTGCCAGCGTTTCGGCATTTATGAACACCGTGGACGACATAATCAGCACAAAGGACGTTGACTTTGTGGTAAACACCCTCCCTGCAAAAAAGACAAGCTCATGGATAGCCCTTATTCTGCCTATGATCTTTGTCGTAATAGGCATAGTTGTCGTTATGTTCATATTGCAGCAGTCCCAGGGCGGCGGCAAAATGATGAACTTCGGCAGAAGCAGAGCGAGACTTTTCGACAGCGGCGGAAAAAAGGTGACCTTCTCGGAGGTCGCAGGTCTTGACGAAGAAAAGCAGGATCTTGAAGAAATAGTGGACTTTCTGAAGTCTCCGAAAAAATTCACCGATATGGGTGCCAGAATACCCAAGGGCGTTCTTCTCGTAGGCCCTCCCGGCACGGGAAAAACCCTCCTCGCAAAGGCCATAGCAGGCGAAGCGGGAGTTCCGTTTTTCTCTATATCGGGCTCGGACTTTGTCGAAATGTTTGTGGGCGTAGGAGCCTCAAGAGTAAGGGATCTTTTTGATCAGGCCAAAAAAAGCGCTCCCTGTCTTGTTTTTATCGACGAAATAGACGCAGTGGGCAGACGAAGGGGCGCAGGTCTCGGAGGCGGCCATGACGAAAGAGAACAGACCCTCAATCAGCTTCTTGTAGAGATGGACGGCTTCGGAGCCAACGAGGGGATCATTATAGTGGCGGCCACAAACCGTCCCGACATACTTGACCCCGCACTTTTAAGACCCGGGCGCTTTGACAGGCAGACGGTCGTAAACACCCCCGATCTGAGGGGCAGAGAGGACATACTCAAGGTACATTCACGAAACAAAAAGCTGGCTCCCTCGGTGGATCTCAAAACCGTGGCAAAGACCACTCCGGGATTCACGGGGGCGGATCTCGAAAACCTTATGAACGAGGCTGCCCTTCTTGCCGCAAGAGCCAACAAAAAGTTTCTCGATATGGAAGATATAAACAAGGCTTATATAAAGGTCGGCGTGGGAGTCGAAAAAAAGTCGAGAGTTATACAGGAGAAGGAGCGAAGAGTCACAGCCTATCACGAGTCGGGTCACGCCATAATCAACGAGATACTGCCCGAGCTTGATCCCGTACATCTTATTTCCATAATACCCACGGGCAGAGCAGGCGGCTATACCATGCCGCTGCCCAGCGACAAAATGTACCACACAAAGACGTTTATCGAAAGCGAAATAATTTCGTTTTTCGGCGGCAGAGTGGCGGAACAGCTTATTTTCGGCGATATAACCACAGGTGCTTCAAACGATATAGAAAGAGCCACAGAGCTTGCCAGAAATATGGTGGTAAAATACGGTATGAGCGAGTTGCTCGGCCCCGTGAGATACGGCGATGACGAAAATCAGGTATTTCTGGGCAAGGATATAGGCCATACACAAAACTACAGCGAAGAATACGCAAGAAAAATAGATTCCGAAATACAGAGGATCATTGACAACTGTTATGAAAAGGCAAAGCAGATACTTACCGAAAATATGGAGCTTCTCCATCAGTCAGCCAACAGCCTTATGGAAAAGGAAAAGCTCACGGGAGAGGAGTTCCGCATTCTCGTGGACAAGTACGGATCAAAATAATGTGCGTATCGTAGCACTGAAAATCTTACCAAGGTAAAAAACACAGTCGGGAAAAAGATCCTGCCTGTGTTTTTTTATTCTGTAAGGACATTACCCGTACTTTGCTCTGCTTCGTATACAAAACATATACGGCGCAGATAAACAAAGACGAGGTATCTTGCAGTCAAGATATAAATTTTCTGACAAAACTTTAATTAATCATTGAAAAATCGTTGCGCTTGTTGTAAAATATAAACATAAATTCAAAATGACTCGAGATGAAAAGTTTTATGAAATATACCACTCTGCACGGAGGAGATATTGACTCAATAGAAAGAGAGCTGGGCATCGACAGAAAAAATATAATCGACTTTTCCGCAAATATAAACCCCCTCGGAGTTTCCGAAAAGGTAAAAAAAGAAATCGCGAAAAACCTCGACTGTATAAGCACCTATCCCGATTTCGGCTATATGAGGCTTAAAAAAGCTATAGCGGATTATACATCGGCAAAGGAAGAAAACATTCTTGTCGGCAACGGCTCCACAGAGCTTCTGGGACTGACAATAAGGTGCTTAAAGCCAAAAAAAGCCCTCATTTTAGCTCCGTGCTATTCCGAATACGAAAGGGAAGTCAGGCTTTCGGGAGGAGAATGCTCATACTTCGCGCTGAGAGAGGACGAGGATTTTGTTCCGAATATCGACAGACTTATTTCTGAGATCCACAGCGACAACGAAATAGATATGTTGATAATATGCAACCCCAACAACCCCACCGATTCGGTCTTTAAAACCGCAGATATTGCCATACTGGTAGAACAGTGCAGATCAAAGGGCATATTCATTATGATAGACGAGACATACGCCGAATTTGTTTCGGATATAGAGCATATTTCGTCGATCCCCCTGGCAGACAGGCTTGACAACATAGCGGTAATAAGAGGTACGTCAAAATTTTTTGCCTGCCCGGGTCTCAGGCTCGGCTATGGAGTTTTGTCCTCCCCCGAGCTTAAACAAAAGCTCGCCGATCTGAAGGATCCATGGTCGGTAGGCAGCCTTACGGCAAAAGCCGGAGAGGTTATGTTTTCGGACAAGGAGCATATCGAAAAAACCGTTTCGCTGATTTCTTCCGAACGTGAAAGGCTCAAAAAACTTATTTCCGAAATAAAGGGACTTAAGGCATACGGTTTTTGTTCAAATCTCGTTCTCTGCAAAATAACCCGTGACGGCGTTTCTGCGAGCGATGTTTTTGACAGCCTTATAAAATACGGCGCAGTAATAAGAAACTGCGGAAATATACACGGACTGGGAGAAAACTATTTCAGGTTCTGCATTATGAATCCATGGCAGAACGACATACTCATAAAGGGTCTTAAAGAAATATTGTAAAATATTGTAAGGAGGAAGTTTTTTTATGGAAAATTACACCGAAAATGCTGAAAATCTTGAATTTTTGGACGTTGAGACAAAAGTCAAGGTCGATCAGGACGTAAAGCCCTATACCATGAAGGAGGCCATTACCGAGGCAAAGCGCTGCTTGCACTGCAAGGTGCCTATGTGCAAGAGAGGCTGTCCCATCGAAAACAATATAACTGAGTTTATTGCCTGTCTCGCAATGGGCAACCTCGGAGAGGCGCGATCGTGGCTCACCAAAAAAACAAATCTTCCTGCTGTCTGCGGCAGAGTATGCCCCCACGACAGACAGTGTCAGGGCTCCTGCGTACTGGGCAAAAAGGGCAACCCTATACATATAGGAAAACTGGAAGAATTTGTAGCCGACTTTGATGCAGAAATGGAGCTGATAAGATACACCATCCCCGGCAAAAACAGAGGGCGTGTAGCGGTTATAGGCTCAGGCCCTGCAGGACTGACGGTGGCAGGCGATCTGTCACTTATGGGCTTTAAGGTCACCGTCTTTGAGGCAGAGGAGGAGCCGGGAGGAATACTTATGTACGGTATCCCCGAATTCAGACTTCCCAAAGACGTAGTAAGAAAAGAAATAAAAAGAATAGAAGAACACGGCGTAAACTTTGTCTGCAACACAAAAATAGGAATAAACAAAACCCTTGACGATTTGTTTGACGAGGGCTATGAGGCTATATTTATCGGAACGGGAACAGCCATCTCAAAGGGGCTTGACATACCGGGCAGACGTCTTAAGGGCGTTATGAAGTTCAACTATATGCTGAGACGTGTATCTATGTTCAGAAGCAACGAAATCACCGTTGACGAGCTTCCCATACACCCGGGCGAACAGGTTCTTGTCATAGGCGCAGGAAATGTGGCTATGGACGCGGCAAGAACAGCCATAAAATGCGGCGCCTCAGAATGTACCGTTGTATACAGAGACGTCTTTGAGACTATTACAGCCGAGCCCAACGAATATGAAGGCGCTGTAAACGATGGCGTAAAGTTTAAGTGGAAGTCTACACCAATAGAATACATAGGCGATTCTCAGGGAAGAATACTCAGGGGACTTAAGGTAGACTGCGATGGCGAGGAAGAAATAATCCCCTGCGACAAATGTATAGTCGCCATAGGCTCAAAGCCCGCAAGACTTATTATAAGCACCACAGAGGGTATAAAGGTCAACGAACAGGGCTATATCGTGACAAGAGACGAGCCCTACGGTATGACTACTCTCAGAGGAGTCTTTGCAGGCGGAGACGTTGTTCACAGACCTGCAACTGTGGTACTCGCCATGAAAGAGGCAAAGAAGGTAGCCGAGGGAATAGCAAGGTATGTCGATGCTGTGAGACTTATAAATTCCCTTAAATAAAGATCCGTTTAAAAAATAAGAAACCTCGGGGTCGGAGAAATACTTCGACCCCTTTGAATAATTTTTTAAAAATTTGCAAAAAATAATAAAAAACGTGAGGAAAAAATATGTTTGAAGAAAGAAAGCTGTCAAACGGTATAAGACTTGCGGCGGAAGAAATGAAGTATATGAACTCCATAGCCTTCGGAGTTTATGTAGGCTGCGGCTCAAGATACGAAAACGAAAACAACAACGGAATAGCGCATTATATAGAGCATATGCTCTTTAAGGGCACTTACCGAAGAAGCGCCGCCGACATAGCCTGCGAAATGGACGAGCTTGGAGGGCAGCTCAACGCCTTCACCGCAAAGGAGTACACCTGTTTTTATTTCAAGGTTCTGTCGGAGCATTTTGAAAAGGCTCTCGACATACTTGCGGATATGCTTGTATCGTCACGCTTTGACGAAAAAGACATAGAAAGAGAAAGAACTGTCATTGACGAAGAAATAAGCGTATATGAGGATACTCCCGAAGACTTGGTTTTTGACAGACTTCAGTATGAGGTCTGGGGTAGAAAAAATCTGGGGCTTGAAATCCTCGGCACCCACGAAAGCATAAGACGCTTTGACCGCAAATTTTTTATCGATCATATGTCAAAAAATTACAGAACCGACAATATTGTTATTGCCGCAGCGGGAAATTTTGACACAGACAAGCTGACGGAGCAGCTCGAAAGGGCTTTTTCCGCTTTCAAGCCCATATCCTACAGAAACACGTTTACAAAGGCTGTTTATACGCCTAAAAAGGTAGAGACAATAAAGGATATAGAACAACTGCATCTCTGCTTTGCCTTTCCGTCGATCGAGCTTTCCGACAAAAGCTATACTCTTTCCGTTCTCAACACAGTCTGCGGCGGCGGTATGTCAAGCAGACTGTTTCAGAAAATAAGGGAGGAGCTGGGTCTGTGCTACAGCGTATATTCCACATATTCAAGCTATATGGATACGGGGATTTTTATGATATACTGCGGACTGAACCCCAAAAATCTTCCGCAGGTGGCAGACGTGTGCCAAAAGGAGCTTGAAAAGCTCAAAAAGGAAGAAATTTCCCCTCGTGAACTTCAGAGGATAAAGGATCAGATAAAAAGCAGCTTTCTTATTCAGGACGAGGGAACCTCCGCAAGATGCTCAAAATTGGGACGCAACACTCTTCTCAGGGGATTTTGCCGTTCAAATAAAGAAACCTTGGAGCTTATAGAAAATATAAATCCCTCCGAAGTGAGAGAATTGGCTGAAAATATTTTTGATTTTGAAAAAATGAGCGTCTCTCTTGTGGGAAAGGAAGGCAGCTTCAGAATATAAGAATAATAAAATCAAAGACGGGGCAGTATAAGTATGTACAAAAATGAAACCGCAGTCTGCGAGGGTTCTGACAGACTGCCGCTTCTTAAAAATTGGAGGTAATGATATGAATACTAAGCCTTATGACATAATTGCTCTTACCATATTGATAGTGGGAGCCATTAACTGGGGTCTTATAGGATTCTTCCAGTTTGACCTCATCGCCGTACTCTTCGGCGGAATGAGCTCCGTTATTTCAAGGATTCTTTACGCCATCGTAGGTCTCTGCGGACTTTATGCCCTCTCTATCTATTCAAGAATAGGCGAAGGCAGACTCATGGAACAGAGAAACTGATTTTCCGACAATCAGACAATTATTTCAACAAGCAAAAAGCCTGCCATTTTTGGCGGACTTTTTTGTTTGTTTTATAAAAGCTCTGCCGTTCGGAGCCTGTTTTTTATTATTGGGGCAAAAACAACAGCCAAAATTATTTTTATAAAATCTCCGGGCAAAAAAAGCAGCACTCCCTCCGCAACAGCCGCCGCAGGATCCATTTGCGCCGAATATATGAGCCATACTGTTCCAAAAAAATACAAGACTATCGTTCCGAGAACGGCTCCCAAAAAGAGAATTATCCTTTTTTCACCGAATATATCTGCCGTAAGTCCGATAATGGGAACCATAAAAAAGTATCCCAGTATATACCCTCCCGTAGGGCCGAAAAGCTTTCCTATGCCGCCCGAAAAGCCCGAAAAAACAGGAAGCCCCACAGCCCCTATAAGCACATATACCACAAGCGCCATAAATGATTTCTTTGCGCCGAGAATAAGAGCCGAAAAATACAGCGCAAGCGTGCCGAGGGATATGGGTACGGGGCCTACAGGCAGCGAGATAGGCGCCGCCGCACATATAAGAGCCGCCATTATGCCTATAAGAGCCATTGTATGTATCTTTGTTTTGTCCATATAGTTTTAAACTCTCCTTTAATTTATTTGCTGATTTGTTTTCGGAAACCCCGATCGGTGTTCCCCTATATTTTTTTGGCGTGTTTTAAGTATTGGGCGGCGTACTTTTGACCTTCGGTCAAAAGTACGCTCACGCTGCCGCAGGCAGCGTGTGCAGCTCCGAGCCGATTTATCGGCTCGGAGCGCCGCCCCCTTGCGGCTCCGCCTTTACCGCAGGAATACCAAAGGTATTCCTTGCGGCAAAGGTGCGAGCGCCATAAAACAACCTACGTCCGCAAGTCCATTAAAAGAGACTGCGCATACGCCAAATCAGCTTTTGATATAAATTATACTTCATTTGGAATAGATTGTCAACCCATCATATTTAATCGGTTTACATTTTGATTTTTAATTTTTTTATGCTTTTTATTTTTTTACGCATATGTTATAATAATATACTACCGATCATTTTTGATCCGCTGTTCGGACATATATATATTAATAAACATACTTCTGATATTTTGAAATACACTAAAAGGAGGTCTCTATATGATAGAATTTATATGCTATCCCAAATGCTCGACCTGCAAAAAGGCGAAAGATTTTTTAGACGAAAACAATATAGAATATAAGCTGAGAGATATAAAAGCCGAAAATCCGTCATATGAGGAGCTTTCTCTGTGGTACAAAAAAAGCGGACTTCCTCTCAAAAGATTTTTCAACACAAGCGGACAGCTCTACCGCAGTATGGAGCTTAAGGACAAGCTCCCCGATATGAGCGAGGAAGATCAGCTCAGACTTCTTGCCTCGGACGGAATGCTCGTAAAACGCCCCATTGCCGTATCGGAAGATGTGATTCTGACAGGCTTCAGACCCGAACAGTGGTCGTCCCTTAAAAATTAAAAATATGCGTATATAAACAAAAGGAGTGATATTTATGAAATCAAAGGTGTATTTTTCAAAAAACATAACGCCCGAAAAGGTTGTCGAATTGTTTGAGCTTGTAGGAAAAAAGCTTGAAGGAAACGTTGCTGTAAAAGTACATTCGGGCGAAGAGGGAAACCAGAATTTTCTCCGCCCGGACTTCTGGAAACCCGTTATAGAAAAGGTCGGCGGTACGGTTGCAGAGTGCAACACAGCCTATGAGGGAGCCAGAAACACAACCGAAAAACACATAGAGCTTATGAAAAAACACGGCTGGAGCGACAGCTTTAATGTGGATATTATGGACAGTGAAGGCCCCGACCTTGAGCTTTCCATACCGAACGGTCTCAGAATAAAGAAAAATTTTGTAGGCAAAAACCTCTCAAAATACGATTCTATGCTGGTACTGGCGCACTTCAAGGGTCATCCCATGGGCGGTTTCGGAGGCTCTCTCAAACAGCTCTCCATAGGCGTTGCCTCCTCTTACGGAAAGACTTATATTCACGGCGCAGGCGATACAAACGTTTTCTTTGACGCCGAACAAAATGCTTTCATAGAGTCTATGGCTGATGCTGCATCATCGGTCGTAGAATACTTCAAAGGAAATGTCGTATATATAAACGTTATGAAAAATATGTCGGTAGACTGTGACTGCTGCGCCATAGCCGAGGATCCATGTATGCAGGATATAGGCATTCTGGCTTCGTCCGATCCCATAGCTATAGATCAGGCATGTATAGACCTTGTATATTCATCGGACGACCCGGGCAGAGATCACCTTATAGAGCGCATAGAATCCAGAAACGGCATACACATTCTCGAAGCCGCCGAAACTCTCGGCTTTGGCAGCAGAAGCTATGAGCTTATAAAAACAGACTGATCCCAAAACGATCATTAAATATCCCAAATCCAAAAATCCCCAAAGCAGGACTTCAAAGGGTCTTGCTTCGGGGATATTTTTATTTTTTATTATTTATTTGTTATTTATTATTTGTTTGTTATTCAATAGTTTACCGTATTTTTCATTTCGTTTAAATAGACAAGGTTTTCGCCGTCTTTAAAATTTTTTCCAAGAGCAACGCTGACAGTCAGTATATCCTGCGTATGATATGTCGCAATACTAAATTCGGGTTTTATATATTTCTTTTTCATTTTTTATACCGCCTTTCTTATAAATCACGACTTTACGTTCATATTTTCAATGACTACCGAACCGAAATCATTAAGCAGAATGCCCTTTTCGTCCGCTGTATCCGCATACAGACAAAGTTTTTTAACAACCTTTTCTTCATCGGGCAAAAGAGCCAGCTTTATGACAACGGTATATCTGTCGTCTGATTCTATTACATAATCAAGATCGGCATAATTATTGTTTTCATCGGCAATATACAATCTATTGATAACGCCGTGGCTCCACTCCTCCTGCTCCTTCATAATATCATATGTTATAAATGTGGAAAGCCCCGAAAGATCGGCAATTTTCATAGCGCCGCCGCCCGAACCGTCGGCCACACCGTCTATATATATTATCTCCATAGGGCTGAGAGCCAAATCCTTAAGGGAATCGGCAGCTCCCCTTGAGCTTTTGAACTTAACATTTCCCAAAAGCAGCTTTTGTCCCCCGACCATCTGATTTTCGCCTGTATACCACACAAAGCCCGTCCTTTTTTCCTCGGAGTTGTCTGCATTTACCGACCCTCCCGAAAGAGAAGGGTTCATTTCATAGCCTGAATACTCATATCCGTCTGTATATTCCACAAAAAAGTGACAGCCTCCCACGCAGGAATAATCCGTGGTTTCAAGATATACGGGCAGACTGACCTCTCCGCTGCCTACGGTCGGATCTCCGAAACCGAAGGCCGTAGCCGCATAAGCCGAAACACTCAATAAACCCACAGCAGCGACTGTCGCTGCCAGACCTGTCAAAGCCTTTATTTTCAAATTCATTTATTATACCTCCCTCTATTATGCAGTCTTGCCAAAGCCCGTGTTCTGCGCCACAAATTCTGCAATAGCCTTGGCGTCTGCTTCCTCTACGGCACCGCTGCCGTCAAAGTCAGCTTTTTTGAGCATAGCCTCGTCCGTTATAATCTGAGTGCCCTTGACGTGTCTTGCCACAGCCGTTGCGTCCGCCGCCGTAACCGTACCGCTGCCGTCTGCATCTCCTGCAAGCCTTATTACCGAAACCACAGGCTTGCTTACGGTAAGGTTTCTGTCGCTGGCAGCCGCTGCCGTTACGAATTTTATTGACGAAACGGAGCTTATTCCGCTGAACTTAACAGGCTGTGTCGTCTTGCCTCCTACAGTGAGAGAAACCTCGTTTTTGCCAAAGTCAATTTCAAACTTATATTCTGCTTTTTCGTTTGCGGTGACAACCGCACCCGTATCCTTAAGATCTGCGCCTGCCAATATTCTCAGTTTATAATTTGTTGAATCGTTTCCCGTTTTGTCTGTTCTTATTCCGAATACCTCGCCTATACTTCCATCGGTTTTTTGGCCGTGTACCTGAACAAGAGTCCAGCCGCCGTTCACCTTGCTCGGCTCTATAGAGCCGCTTATAACAACCTTGTCGCTGCTCTGTTCTTTAAAACGGAAATTCATGGTACCCGTATACCAATTGTCCGTATCTTTAATTTTATATCTGCCGTCGGATTCTTTATTAAACTCCACCGTTCCCGAATGCGTCTCGGATGTTGTAGTACCCTCTGTCGCCGTCTCAGGCTCGGACACATCTATGGTATCGGTCACTGTTTTTGTAGATGTTTCCTGCTCCTGCGGCTTTTGCATTTCTCCATAGTCAAGAACCAATTGAGGATTCTCCGCAAGGACTCCCGCTATCTTAGGCACCGTTTCAGCCACCTCACTTGCGCTTATCATATAGATGACGTCCGAAACCTCGTTTTCGCTGTCATAATAAAACAGAGCAGGATTCGTGTCAAAATCGACTATATCTTTATGATTATTATCATCGCTTGTAAGGCCTTTTTCTGTCCTGCTTGACACTTTTTTTACATTGTCGGCATATTTTGAGGCCGCTGCCTCCCTGATGCCTGCACTGTTAACAAATATATCATTATATGACTTTATATAACCGGGGCCGCAAACCGTGCCGTTTTTTGTTTTGCTAACCTCTGTTTCAAGGGCATATTTTACGCCGTCATAACAATTTTCTTCCGAAAATACCCATGCCGAAGCTCTTGCGCTTATACCTGTACCGGCATTCTTATTATAAACATAATTGTTATACGAATGCAGATTTGCATACCTTACAAGAGGAAGTCTTGAATCACACATATTATAATAGTTGTGGTGGTATGTGTAGTTTGTCTGCACGGTGTCTATATCTCCGCCGTTCAATGAGGTTTTATGGGTGTTGTTGTATGTGTTGTATGCAACGGTAATGTAATTGCACTCGTTCATATCGGAGGAGCCGTCGCCCTCGGCCTTGTCCTTTTCGCTTGTCAGGTCGCAGCGGTTTGCGCCCTTGTTAAACGTACATCTGTGGAGCCAGCCGTGACTGCTTCCTGTCGTAAAGGAGCAGCCGTCCTCGGGATAGGACGAAAACGTCATATTCTTAACCTCTATGCCATTGCCTTTGACGAAGTTGAAGCCCCAGTTTTTGGCTCCCGAATCCGTTCCTATTCCCTCTATTGTGACATTATTGAACTGTGCCGAGTTGGTGGCCTTTACATCCATCATATTGAGGCTTGTGTCCTCTCCGCCGGCCGAGCTTGTTCCTTGGTATTTGTATCTGCCATTTGTCACAGAGTTTGTGGAGCTCGGCGTAACGGTTTCCGGTGTGCCGTCTATGGTCGTCATATTTATTGAATTGGAGGTGCCGTTCGCATTATAATACACTGTAAATTTTGTGTTAAGTCCATCTATCGGTACACCGTTGTTTGTCGTGTCTGCATATGTATGCGGCTTGTTATTAAGGTCTTGCCCTCCTCCTGCCGGTTGTCCTTTGGTCTCTTTTATATAATATGTTCCGTCTTCATACTTTTCAGCCTCCCACGCAGTTGTTTCGACCGTACCTACAAATCTGACGATCAGGGGAGTTTTTACTTTATCCATGCGGGACAGAATATTGGCTATTCCCGTTTTGTCTCCAAGCTTGACAGTGTTTTTGTTTTCTTCTGTTACATACAGAATTACGGCATTATCCATAGGCGTTCCGTCATCCTTATATGCTCCGACACCTGTGGTGCATTTAAAGTGAGCGTAGCCCGATCTGTCCTCGTCAACTGCCTTTGCCTGCGCAGTAAGCGTCTGCGAGTCGGAGGTCGTTATCCTTATGTCATATGTGCCTGCCTTAAGTCCCGGAATGTCAACACGAGCCTTGTTTTCATCGGTCTGTCTTATAAGATATTCAGCGTCATCGCCTGTCAGAGCCTTATATTCGCTTTCGCCTGCAAGCTTATATTCAACCTTTACATTCGGCGATTTGGCATTTGTTTCGTTCCACTCCGCATATATAGTGTTATACCAGCCTGCTGCGGCAAGCTCTGCCCCGAAAGCGTTTATACCCATAAATCCTGCCGATCCTGCGGTAAGGCTGATGGCCGTCAGGGCTGCTCCCAGCCTTTTAATAAGTCCTTTCATAATCTCCCTCCGTTTTTTAAATTTAATTTTCGTACTCTTAAAAAATTTTTAAACTGCCGATTTTTTCCATAAAAAAATCAATACATATTAATTATAAATCAGTTACCATTGAAATTCAAGATGTATGTTTAATTTTTGCTGCAAATTCTCAGGTTAAACCGCATAATCGCCAAAGGCACTTTGCCGAGCCTTCCCATAAAACCGCAATAAAAAAAGACCGCTCCTAAGCACAAATGGGAAAGCGGTCTGATTTTGATTTAATGAAACTGTTGTAATGAAAAAGACCGCTCCCTAATCGCAAATGGAGAAGCGGTCTTGATTTTGTAGGCTATATGCCTGCTTAACAAATCGCCGACCAACCACTTTTGAAGTGGGTGCCATTTCGGAAAGAGTAGGTATTAGCGTACCTGCTCTTTCTTTTATGATTTTATTATACTATATTTCCGAATCAAAATCAACACATTTTTTCGACATCGCAAACAAATAAAGTCAAAATATATTTTATTTTTAAGAATGCAAAAAAGGAGCGCAGCCCCATATGACTGCGCCCGTATGATTTTATGATTTTATTATTTTATTTCGGTATATACCGTACCATCGGAAAAGGTTCCCGAATAGGTCATTGTATATTCGGGTACATCCTCAGCCGAAAGAAGGTTCTTTACGTCTGTAGTCCCGGTACTGTCGTTATAATAGAATACATCAGACTTTGTATCGAAATTCCTCGTTTCTTCGGGGTGATTCGTATTTGTCGGAGAATAGGTTTCCGTACGGCTTTCTGCCAGATGGATGTTTCCCGTTTCGTCCTTATCCTCATACTTGTAGTCCTTGAATACGTCTCCGTATGACTTTATTGTTCCATAGCCCTTGTCTGCATTGTTGTGGATAACAAAGGCGTTGGACTCTATGTCATAATTGTTTGCCTCGGAGAATACCCACGCCGAAGCTCTGGCGCTTATGCAGTAGGAGTCTATATCCTTGAAATAGTTGTTGTACATATGGAGGTTTACAAACCGTGTAAGGGGATGTCTTGAACCTCCGCCCACAAAATAATTGTGGTGGTATGTATAGTTAAACTGCTGAGTCGAGTCGCCGCCGCCGTTGAGAGATGTCTTTCTCGTGTGGTCGAACTTATTGTAGGATGCCGTAATATTTCTGTTTTCGTTCATATCCATAGAGCCGTCCCCGAAATATTTGTCCTTTTCAAAAGTGATGTCACAGTGGTTAGCCCCTCTGTTGAAGGTACATCTGTGCACCCATACATAGTTTGCGTTCTGGGCATTTACTGCGTCCTCGGGGTTCGAGCCAAAGCTTAGGTTCTTGATCTCTATGCTCTCACAATATCTGAAGCTCAGACCCCAGTTTTTAAGGGCTGCGCCGGGGCCTACGCCCTCTATGGTTATTTCTGAAAGATTGTAGTTATCCTTTCCGTCTCCTCGCAGATTCATCATATTTATAGCCGTGTCCTCTTTTTCGGGATCGTCTGTCTTTTGGAAGATAACGTCCGAAACCGAGTTTGGCAGCTTTTTGATCTGCAGAATATTGGGGTCGTGTACGGTAAAGCGGTTTGAAAGTCCGTCAATGGCAACGCCCGAATTGACCGTATCGGGATAGTCGTGTTCTTTTCCTGCGAGATCCTTATATGTTCCAGCCTCAAGACCTGTTGTCTCGGATATAAAATATCTCTTTCCGTCATAGCCCGTAAGCTCCCATGCGGTGGTATCTATCTCGCCTACTATCCTGACGATAAGGGGATCCTTTATATATTTTGCGTTGGTAAGTATCTCGCCTATGCCCGTATATCTGTCAAATTTGACAGTATTTTTTGTTTCCTCGGTCACATATACGATTTTTGCGTTCTTTTTGGGCGTTCCGTCATCCTTGTATGCGCCTACTCCATAATAATAGGGTGTCCCCGGCTCGGTTCGTCCGAAGTGAGCATATCCCGAACGATCCTCGTCAAATACAACAGCCGTTGTGCTGAGCTTTGTTTTGTCGCTCTTTATTATCTCGATGTCATAGCTGCCTGCCGCAAGACCCGGTATGTCAACACGACCCTCTCCATCGGCCGCCTTTCGCACAAGCTCCTTATCTGCCGTCTTATAGCTGAGATCGGAGCTGCCGACAGGCTTATAGCGAACGACAGCCGCCTCGGGGTTGTCATCCTTCCACACTGCATAGGCCGCATTGTACCAGCCGCCCGAGCTTATATCCTCGGCTGCGGCTGCGGTGCAGCTATACAGTCCGCAGACAGTCATAGCAGCCGCAAGAACCGCAGCGGTAAGCCTTTTGAATATTTTCATAAAAAAACCTCCTCCGTAAAGCCTTTTTTTAACGTTTTTAAATATCCGCCTTATATAATTATACAGCATACGCTCCTACAAATCAAATTAAATTTCAGACCTCTATGCCCTTGTCTGCCAATATGTGGTTGAGGGCGCTAAGTATGCCCCTGAGAGAAGATTTTGCAGTGTTTACCGAAATGCCTATGCCATAGTATGACTTCTGGCTTTCGTCATGAAGCTGAATATAGGTTATGGCTCTTGACTTGTTGCCATAGTCGAGAGAGTGCTGACTGTAGCTGACTACCTCGAAATCCACGCCGAATTTTTTCTTTACCGAATCGCAGAAAGCGTCCACAACGCCGTTGCCCTTGCCCTGTATCGTGGTGAAATCACCGTTTATGAGCAGATCCGACTTGACTGTGACGGTTTCTCCGCTGCCGCCCTCATAATAATATTTGAGGCAGATGGGATCCCTTACGTCATATGTCTTGAAGAAAAGATCGTATATCTCTTTAAAATCAAGCTCTCTGTTCTGTCTGTCCGACTCGCCCGTTATGATAAGGCTGAAATCCTGCTGCATAGATCTCGGCACCGAAAGGCCGTAGTTGTGTTCCAGAATATAAGAGACACCGCCCTTGCCGGACTGACTGTTTATTCTTATGATAGGATCATAGCTTCTGCCAACATCGGCAGGGTCAATGGGAAGATAAGGTACCTCCCACCTGTCGGGATGCTCTTCCAGCTTTTTCATACCTTTCTTTATGGCATCCTGATGAGAGCCCGAGAATGCCGTATATACAAGATCGCCGACATAGGGGTGTCTGGGGTCTATCTTCATACCCGTTGACTTTTCGTATATATTTATCGTATCCGTTATGTGCGAAAAGTCAAGTTCGGGGTCTACTCCTTGTGTAAAGAGGTTGAGAGCCACCACCATTATGTCGCAGTTTCCCGTACGTTCGCCGTTGCCGAAAAGAGTGCCCTCCACTCTGTCGGCGCCTGCCATTATGCCAAGCTCCGTAGCGGCAATGCCCTCTCCTCTGTCGTTGTGGGCGTGCAGGCTCAGTATTACATTTTCTCTGTATTTCATATTTTTTGAACAATATTCGATCTGATCCGCATAAATATTGGGCGTTGCCATTTCAACGGTAGAGGGAAGATTTATTATTACCTTTTTTTCGGGGGTAGGCTTCCACTCGTCAAGCACGGCGTTGCATACCTCCACGGCATAGTCCATTTCTGTCCCCGTAAAGCTTTCGGGCGAATATTCAAAACGGAAACGATCCCTGCCGTATTCATCCGCAAGGCTGTTGAGAAGCTTTGCGCCGAAAACCGCCAGATCCTTTATTTCTTCCTTTGACTTTCCGAAAACGACCTCTCTCTGAAGTGTGGAGGTCGAATTATAGAGATGCACTATTGCCTTTGGGCAGCCTTCAAGAGCCTCAAACGTCCTCCTGATAATATGCTCTCTGCTCTGTGTAAGCACCTGTATAGTCACATCATCGGGAATAAGATTTTTTTCTATAAGCGTTCTGCAAAAAGCAAACTCGGTGTCGCTTGCGGCGGGAAAGCCCACCTCTATTTCCTTAAAGCCCAGCTTTACAAGGTGCTTGAAAAAATTGATCTTCTGGTCAAGGTTCATAGGCGTAACAAGAGCCTGATTTCCGTCACGAAGATCGACCGAACACCATATGGGTGCTTTTTCTATAACCTTGTCGGGCCATGTTCTGTTCTTCAGACCTATGGGGCTGAAAGCTCTGTAGCGTGTGTAATTCATTGACATTTAAACTTCTCTCCTTTATTTATATATTCTCTTTTCTGTTGTCGGATATGTCTGATGCGTCAAAAAAGGCTCTCGTCTCCTTGTTAAGAGACGAAAGCCTGAAACTTCCGCGGTACCACTCTTGTTTCATCCTTGAAAAAGATGCGCTCGAATCGGATACTTCCATATCCTGCCGACAGCTAACGGTTGGCCTCCGTCAGAGCCTACTGTTATTTCAGCTCCGCCACTCAAAGGCGAGTTCAAACCCCTTTCGGCAACGTCTCGCACCGCCCGACGTCTCTCTTGAGCCTTCCAAGATCCTACTATTCCTTTTCACAGTGTTTATCCGTATATATCTGTATGATAACATAAGCGCAGCCCGTCTGTCAAGAATAACTTTTTTACTTTTTACAATTCGCAGACCCTTTTTTTAAGTATGGGGTGGACAAAATCGGGAGCGATCATAGAAAGGGGTATTTTCACAAAATCCCTGAGATGCATTTCTCTGTGGGGGATAGTCAGCTCATCGCTGTCCATAACGAGATCGTCAAAAAAAATTATGTCCAGATCCAGCACACGAGGCCCCCAGCGAAATGTCTTTGTTCTGCCGCAGTCCCTTTCGGTCTCCTTAAGAAAGTCAAGAAGCTCCCCGGGCTCAAGGTAAGTCTCTATTTCGGCTGCGCCGTTTAAAAAATCCTCCTGCTCGGCATATCCCACAGGCTTTGTGGTTATGAGACGTGAGGTTTTTAAAAGCCTTATGGCCTCGTTGTTTTTAAGAGAACTTATGCCGAAGGCTATGTTTTTTTCTTTGTCGCCCATATTGGAGCCGAGAGCCAGAAAGACCCTGTGCCATTTTCTCGATGTGCATACCGAAACGCAGCCGAACCTGCGGTTTATGGGGGCGTAGGGCTTTTTTACCTCCACCCGGGCTTCTCTGACGGAGGGAAACCTCACAAGAATTTCCTCCGCAAGACCGTCCGCCACCGTTTCGATAAGGTCAAATGTGTTTTCTGCCACAAAATCATATGCAAAGGCGCAGACATCTCCATAGTTTGTGGTTTTGTCAATATCGTCCGTTTCGGCAGCCTTTTTGAAATCCGTAAAAAGACTGAGATCAATATAAAAAAGCTGACCCTTTTCCTTTTCCTCCCGAAAAACTCCGTGATTTGAAAAAACCTCAATGTCGGTTATTTTTATCAAGTCCATTTTTAACTATTGCCTCCGTCATAAGCGCCGCTCTCTTGTTTTCCTTTATGTCGTGTACTCTGAGAAATGAAGCCCCGTTCACGGCTCCTATCACTCCTGCGGCTATGGTGCCTTCGACCCTTTGGGAGACAGGCAGCCCGAGGGTAAGACCGATGACAGACTTTCTCGATACTCCCAGAAGAACAGGCAGCCCCAGAACCGAAAGTCTGCCAAGCTCCCTCAATATTTCAAGATTCTGTTCATATGTCTTTGCAAAGCCCACTCCCGGGTCGATAATAATTTTGTCCCGAGGTATGCCCGCAGCCTCCGCTATGGAAACGGATTCCGCAAGGTCGCTTATTACGTCATTTGGAAAATCCCTATAGACAGGCTCTTTTCTGTTGTGCGAAAGACAGCAGCAGGCATTATAGCTTTTGCATACCGCCGCCATAGCGCCATCATACTTAAAGCCCCATATGTCGTTTATCATATCGGCTCCTTCCGACAGCGCAGCCTCGGCTGTCGCCGCCTTGTAGGTATCCACCGAAACGGGTACGTCAAAGCGCTTTTTTATGGCATTTATAACGGGGATTATCCGCCGTTTTTCCTCCTCGGAGGATATGTGCGTATATCCCGGACGGGTGGACTCTCCGCCTATGTCGATAATGTCGGCTCCCTCGTCAAGCATTTTTTCGCAGCGTGAAAGAGCGGCGTCAACGCTTTCAAAGCTTCCTCCGTCCGAAAACGAATCGGGAGTGACGTTCAGTATGCCCATTATATATATTTTGTTTTTCGTATCGAAATTTTTGTTTCCTATTATCATATTGTCATATTCTCATATCTTAATATTTCACTTCGGACAGCGGTTTTGTGGTATAAAAACATATACCCGTCACATAACAAGCGTCATATTTTTTTTGTCGGACTCCCAATAGCAGTCCTTTTCGGCGGCGCAGGCAAAGCAGTTTCTCGAAAGCTTGTCCGCTCTGTAGAAAAGACTTCTGAAGGATTTTTCGTCCTCCGAGGGAGGGCTGCCGTGGCTTTTTATCACCGAGGCTATCTCCTCAGCCTCTTCTTTTGAATATCCGCACTCTATGAGTATGGGAACGCAGAGCTTCGCGCCCCTTTGTCTGTGGTCGGCGCAGCTTTCGGCTCTGCCTATGTCGTGGAGCAGAGCAGCCCCATACACAAGCTCTCTGTCAAGGGGGACGTTTTCATCATAGGAAAGCAAAAGCGTCAGCCTTGCAACGTCTATACAGTGCTTTATATCGTGCCGACAAAACTCCCTGTCTTTTTCAGCCTCTTCTATTTTCTTTTCGTAATATCTGTATTTGCTGTTTTTAAGTATTTTTTCTACTTTTTCCATATGCTTGTTACCTCTCCGAGAAAAGACAAAGAACCGCACGCCAATATTATATCGTCGCCGCAGGCTCTGTCCAAAGCCATATGACAGGCATCTTCAAGCTCCGAGGCTTCTGACGGAACGCCAAGACCTTTAAAAACAGAGCACAGCACCTCTCCGTCAAGCCCCCGACTGACCTTCGGGGTTATGGCGTATACGGTTTTTGCCAAAGGAGCAAGCTCTCTTGCCATACCCTCATAGTCCTTGTCTCTGAGTACGCCCATAATAAGTATGAGCTTTTTGTCCCCGAAAAAATACTCCATGCTTTTTCTCAGAGCGGCGGCTCCGTGGGGGTTGTGGGCTCCGTCACATATAAAGAGGGGCTTTTCGCAAATTATTTCCATTCTGCATCTGTTTTTTGCGGAGCGCATACCCTCCTTAAGGCCGCTGATGTCTGTTCCCCTGCTGCCGAGTATTTCCAGAGCCTTAAGAGAAAGAGCCGCATTTTCTGTCTGATGCAGACCTGCCATTTTTATTTCAATGTCCCTGAAGTTTTCAAAATCAAAGACCGAGCCGTATATATCCGCCTTTTTAATGAGAATATTCTTTTTTTCGGCTATATAAAGGGGAGAGAAGCTTTCTTTCGCCTTATGCCTTATTACGTCAAGAGCCTCCTCCGACATATCGGCAGCACATACCGGCGCGCCTTGTTTTATTATTCCCGATTTTGAAAGAGCTATCTCAGAAACGGTGTTTCCCAGAAAGCGCATATGATCCAACCCTATTTCGGTAATAACAGACAAAAGGGGAGCACCGATTATATTTGTGGAGTCGTTTTCTCCTCCCATTCCCGCTTCAAGGACGGCTATGTCAACGCCCTTTTTTTCAAAATACAAAAAGGCCATTACCGTTTCCAGCTCAAAGGGCGTGGGGCTTATGCCCCTGTCGCCGCACACGTCAAGAAGGTATCTCCCTATGCGGTCGTATTCATCGGGGATTATGCTTTCGCCGTTTATTCCTATGATCTCATAGGGGTCTATGACCGCAGGAGAGGAGAACCTCCCCACCTTGTATCCCGATGCCGCAAGCACCGAAGAAATAAAGCTGCTTACGGAGCCCTTTCCGTTTGTGCCTGCAATATGTATGAAAGCAAGCCTTTTTTGAGGGTCGCCGACTGCTGCGCACAGTTCGCCCACCGACTTAAGCCCCGGACGGATACGTCCGCCCTCCAGGGATTTTATGCGGTTTATTATATTGTCCGGTTCGCAAGACTTATTGTCCGCCGTGTTTTTATGCGTCATAATATTCAATATCATCGGCAGGCTTAAAGCTCATATATTCCTTAAGACAGTCTCCGAGAAGCTTTTCGCAGTCATAGCCCGACCTGTCTGTATTAAGTATGGCTGCCGAGAGTTTTACAAAATATCTTTTTCTGTTTTCGCTGAAAACAAAGCCAAGCCTAAGCTCCTTAAGTATTTCTGCCGACTGATAGTCCAGATTGTCTGCGGAGCTTGTTATTATGAGGGAGTCCGAAAAAACTCTTCCCGTGAGGCAGTCAAGGTTTTCAACCACAACGCTGTTTATAAATTTTAGAGCCTCTTCGCCCAGACCTATTTTTTCTTCTTCAAGGTCATAATAGTTGTGCAGCTTAAAAATACACATATATACGTTTATATTTTCTTCTCTTGCCTCCGAAAGCACGCCCCGCAGCTTTTCGATATATGCCTGCTTGTTGTATGCTCCCGTGCTTCTGTCCAGATCGGCAGCTCTCTTTAAGCCTATTTCGGTTCTCACATATCTGTTTACGTCCATTATATATCCCAAAGCCGAGACAGCCTCTCCCGTTTCGTCCCTTATGCTTGCAAAGGCATATTCAAAATATCTGTATTTTCCATCGGGGAGTCTTTTGCGGCAGACAATGGAGCTGATTTCTCTGCCTTGTCGAACCTCTCTTATCCATTCGTTGAAGGCCGCCATATCATCGGGGTGTATGTTTATTCTTTTAAGACCCATATCGCTGTCGCTGAAGGGCTCAAAATCCATTCCGAAAATTTCTTTGTACTGAGGGGTGGCGCTGTATTTGAAATTTATGAGATCCCATTCCAGAAAGATGATTCTTTTTTCTCTGAAAAGGGGAGCGTATTTTTTAACGAGAGTGAGCGCAGCCATATCCCCCTCTACCATTCCTCCGATTATTGAATTAAGCAGAGCGGCTATATTGTCATAGTTCCGCAGTCCCGTTTCACTGATTTTTATAAAATAATCCTTTTTCTGTTTTATGTCCGTCAGCTCTCCTATAATGTGGTCAACAGGCTTTTCTACCTTGCGGACATAGAGATAGTTCGTAAATATGCCCGAAATAAGCACAATAAGAAACAAAAGTGTACACGCCGTGCCGTAGGATGCAAATATCCCAAATATCCTTTCTCCCGAAAGAACATAATAGAGCTTCCAGCCCGTTTTCATACCCTTAAGAAGAATGTCACTTTCGCACACATAGTTTTTTCCGAGCTTGCAGGGAGTATCTCCTACAGTCTTAAGATCGTCATATTCAAGAGAAATGTCGGTGTCCTCGTTTTTGGCCGTGAGGGTATTGTGTTCGTCAAAGAGCATAATGCCGCTTTGTCTGTCAAAGCCTGCGTCATTGTAGCTGTCCTCAAAAATTTCAAAGCTCATTTCGGACATAACAAAGCCCAGAAGCTCTCTTTGTTCAAAAACAGGCACCACAAGAACAAAGGATCCGTCCTTTCCCGATGAAGAAACGGCAGGCCCTAACTTTGCTCTTTCTATGCAGTCCATTATGTGGGGGCTGAACTCATCGTATATGCCCATTGAGGATTCGACCACTCTTTTCTGCTTATCCAGAATCACCACATTGTCAACGTATTCGCCTCCGGGGGTGCCGAGAGACAATATGTCCTTTATGTTCTTCAGAGCATCTTTGTTTCCCCGTATAGCCTGATGAGCAACCTCCATCTCGCCTATTCCCGAAAGGCTCGTGCTGTAGTCGGTTAGGTATTTGCCTATATTGTCGGAGACCGTTTCTGCCTTTTTTCGGACGATTTCGGAATATTCGCCGTCAATGTCAGCAAAGCTGCGTACAAGGCTTGCCGCAGTAAAAATATAAGCTGAAAATAAAACTATTGTGAATACTATCTGAAAAAAACGTTTGCTCCCTATCACGGCTTCGCCTCTTTTCCGTTATAATTTTCCCGTTTTTTCCGCTCCAAGCCTTGCGGCCTCGGCGCAGTTTTTCATAAGCATGGCGACAGTCATGGGGCCTACTCCTCCCGGCACAGGCGTAATGGCCGAGACAATGGGGCTCACGCTGTCAAAGTCAACATCTCCGCAAAGCTTGTTTTCGCTGTTTCTGTGTATGCCCACATCTATAACGACAGCCCCCTCCTTTACATATGAGGCGTCTATAAGCTTGGGTTTTCCCACAGCGACCACAAGTATGTCGGCTCTTTTTGTTACTTCTCTTAAATTTTTGGTTTTTGAATGGCATATCGTGACAGTGCCGTTTTCTCTCAGCAGCAGCATTGCCGCAGGCTTGCCCACGATATTGGATCTTCCCACAACAACACATTCCTTTCCCTCGATAGAGGTACCGCTGCGCTTTATAAGCTCTATTATGCCTGCGGGGGTGCAGGGCAAAAATCCTCTCTCCCCCGTCATAAGAGCTCCTGCGCTCTGAATATGAAAGCCGTCTGCGTCCTTTTCGGGGCTTATGGCCTCTATTACCCTGCTTTCCGAAATATGCGCAGGCAGCGGAAGCTGTACGAGTATTCCGTTTACGGCGCTGTCGTTGTTAAGTCTGTCAACAAGAGCCAGCAGCTCCTCCTCCGAAACGCTTTCGGGCAGGTTATAGGCCTCCGATCTGATCCCCGTATATTCGCAGGCTTTCTTTTTGTTGCCTACATATACGGATGACGCAGGGTCGTCCCCTACCTGAATAACCGCCAGACAAACGTCAACGCCTCTTTTTTTAAGCTCTGCGACCTCTTCCTTTACTTCGTCCTTTATTATCTGTGAGATAGCTTTTCCATCTATTCTTAAAGCCATAAATCATCCTCCTTTTTTATCGCTGTTATATAATTATAACCTATTTTCGGACTTACTGCAATGTATTTTATGCCAATCTTTTTTGAAAGACGGATTTTTTAGGAAAAAAAGAATCGGCAAAAGCCTTAAAAATGCCTTGCCGATCCCTATGGAATTTTTTATGTTTTGAGTTTTTCTTCTAAAATTTAAGAAGCAGACACCTAATATCAGAGAGAGATATTAAGATCGTCAGCAAGCTCGTTTATGCCTGCCACAGCCTCTTCGAGAGCCTTCTTAGCCTCTGCGAGATCCTGATCCTCATCATCGATCGAGTTTCCTATTTTTGTTATAGTATCCTTATATTCGTCAAAAGCCTTCTGCTGATCTGATGTATAGTCGGGAGCCTCTGCCTCCATACTTGCAACAAGTATGTCAGCCTCTGTATAGAGAGCCTTTACCTCATCGGCTGTTACTTCGGGAGCCTTCTCCTCTGCGGGCTTTTCTTCTTCTGCGGGCTGTTCGGGATCAACAAGAGTAATCTTTGCTGCCTTTGCAAGATCCATAAGACCCGATGTAGCTGCCTTTATATCTTCATCGCAGGCTGCTATAGCTTCTTCTGTAACATCATCGGCCTCGAGAGTTTCGATAGCTGCCGCTGCAGAATCTGCATAGTCGTTGATAGACTGCTGCTGTGATTTGCTGAACTTGCTCTTGTTTTCTTTAAGCTGATCGGCATAGCTTACGGCTGTCTTTGCTGCTGCAATAAGCTCGTCTGTAGAAGCCTTGTCTGCGTCTTCGGCTGCATCTGTAGTCTCTTCGCTCTCGCCCTCAACGGTATCCTTTTCTTCTGTCTGATCTGTGCTTTCGCCCTCGGATACTGCGGGCTCCTCAGCCGTGGGAGATGTAACCGAAACAGTCTTTGTCTCTGCGTCCCAGTCAACCTCTGCGCCGAAGTTTTCGGAGATGAATCTTACGGGAACCATTGTTCTGGAGTTGATTATGATTGCAGGAGCGTCTATATCAACGGGAACCGTCATTTCGCCCTTTGTTACATTGAGAACAGCCTCGCCTACTACCATAGATGCCGAAAGAGTGTCCTTGCTGAATGTAACCGTCTTTGTTTCTGCTTCCCAGTTTACTTCGATTCCGAGAGTCTCTGCTATAACTCTTATGGGAACCATTGTTCTGGAATCTACGATAACAGCAGGCTGATCTGTCTCGATCTCGCTGCCGTCAATGAGTACCTTTACTTCGGGATAGCTTTCTTCCTCAGCTGCTGCCGAAACTGCAAAAGAAGAAACAGCCATAGCAGAAGCGATAATAAGTGCCAGTGTCTTTTTCATAATTTTAATTACCTCCTGATAAAGTACATCTTCTGTGTACGAGACGTACGCTTTAAAAAAATTACGTTATAATTATAAACCCTTATTAATATTTTTGCAACATATTTTTAAAATTTTAATTTTTCAGCGAAAACTCCGATAAATATACGAAAAATACCCTTTATTTTTCGCGGTTTCGATTATAAAGTCTCGAAAACAGGCGGAGCCCGTCTGCATAGCCGTCATTAAGCTGATATTCGGAAATGCGGAACTCCCAGTTTCCGGACGCTACTCCGGGGGTGTTCATTCTGTGGTTTTCGTCAAGGCAGAGTATGTCCTGCAGGGGTATTATGGCTGTGTCGGCGGTGGATGAGAACGCAAGGCGTATAAAATCCCACGCTATGTCCGAGCCGTCCGTCCTTATATACTGCTTTACATAATCCTTTTCCTCTCTCGTGGCCTCTTTCCACCAGCCTATGGTGGTGTTGTTGTCGTGGGTGCCTGTATATACTATCCAATTCGTATCGCTGTAGTTGTGGGGGAGATAGCTGTTTTCGGATCCGCTGCCGAATCCGAACTGAAGTATCTTCATACCCGCAAGCCCAAGCTCCTCTCTGAGTATCTGCACTTCGGGATTCAGGTCTCCCAGATCCTCCGCTATTATGGGCAGAGCGCCGAGGCGTTTTTCGATTATGTCAAAAAACTCTCTGCCGGGGCCTTTTCTCCACTTGCCCTTTATGGCTGTTTCGGCCGGATAGTCTATCTCCCAATAGCTCTCAAAGGCTCTGAAGTGGTCTATGCGCACAACATCCACATATTTGAGGGTCTGAGATATTCTTCCGCTCCACCAGTCATAGCCCGTATCTCTGTGATACTGCCAGTTGTAGAGGGGGTTTCCCCAGAGCTGACCCGTCTCCGAAAAATAGTCGGGCGGAACCCCCGCCACCTTTTTGGGAAATCCCTTTGTGTCATAATAAAAAAGCTCTCTGTGCAGCCATGCATCGCTGCTGTCGGCAGATACAAAAATGGGCATATCGCCTATTATGAGAATACCCTTGTCGTTGGCATACTTTTTAAGCTTTGACCACTGTCTGTAAAACTCGTACTGCAAAAAGCTGTAATATTCTATCTCAAACTTAAGCTCCTCCTGAAGATACTCCTTCTCTTTCTTTCCGGGGTCAAGATACTCCTGTGGAAACGACGAAAAGGCAGCCCCGTAGAACTGATCCAGAATTTCGTTGTCCTTAAGTATTCCCTTTGCTCTTTCGGCAAAGCCCAAAAGCTCCGAAAGCACGCTCTCGGTCTTTCTTTTTTCGATGAGCTTTTCTTTAAGGGCGATAAAAAGACAATAGTCGTTGAGCCAGAAGGCGTTTTCTCTGCAAAATATCTCAAAGGGCTTTTTGTCGGCATACATTTTGAACATTCTGAAAGCCTTTCTGAAAAGCCCGTCCTTATATGTCTTTACCCTTTCATACTCTACCTTGTCGGGGTCGAAATAGGGAATATTCCTCAGATCCTCGTTTCCCAAAAGCCCGTCATTGGCAAGCTTGTCGGGAGAAATAAGAAGCGGGTTGCAGGCGAAGGCCGAATATGCCGAATAGGGGGAGTTTCCGTATCCCGTATGACCCAAGGGCAATATCTGCCATATGGTCTGTCCTGCCTTTTGGAGAAAATCCACAAATCTGTAGGCTCCCTCCCCCAGATCTCCTATGCCGTAGGGAGAATAGAGAGATGAGGGATGCGCCAGAACGCCGCTGCGTCTTTTATTCTTCATTTTAAATACCTCCTCTTTTTCGGAAAAAAATCACTTGCTTTTGCCGCCGAGAGCCTTCAGATATACAAGCAGCATATTTATATCGGCAGGCGAAACGCCCGATATGCGGCTTGCGTGGCCTATGTTTTCCGGCCGTATAAGCTCCAGCTTCTGTCTCGCCTCAAGTCTCAGAGAGCTTACCTCCGAATAGTCTATATCATCGGGGATACGTTTTCCTTCGAGGCGTTTGAATTTTTCTACCTGTTCTGTCTGACGTTTTATATAGTCCTCATACTTTATCTGTATGTTGACCTGTTCCTTTACGCTGTCGGGCAGGTCGGGACGGTCGGGGTCTATTTCAGCCAAAAGCTCATAGCTCGCTTCGGGGCGTTTTATAAGCTCCGTAAGCTTTACTCCGTTTTTTATGGGCTTTGAGCCAAGCCTTTCGAGAAGGTCGTTGACCTCTTTTTTAGGCCCGAAGTGTATTGCGGAGACCCGTTTTATTTCCTCTTCCACAAGCCGCCTTTTTTCGCAGAATTTTTTATATCGCTCCTCGTTTATAAGCCCAAGCTCATAGCCGTAGTCGCTTAACCTCAGATCCGCATTGTCCTGCCTCAGAAGCAGCCTGTATTCCGCCCTGCTTGTCATCATACGGTAGGGCTCGGCGCTTGTTTTTGTGACTACGTCGTCTATAAGCACCCCTATATACCCTTCGGAGCGGTCAAGTATAAAGGGCTTTTCGCCCCGTATATATTTTACTGCGTTTATGCCTGCCATTATGCCCTGAGCCGCAGCCTCCTCATAGCCCGATGTGCCGTTGAACTGTCCTGCCGAAAAAAGTCCCCCTACCTCCTTAAGCTCCAGACTGAGCTTAAGCTGATTTGACGAAAGGCAGTCATATTCTATGGCGTAGGCGTTTCTGACTATTTTGACATTTTCCATACCGGGGACGGTTCTGTACATTCTGAGCTGCACATCGGCAGGCAGCGATGACGACATACCCTGAACATACATTTCGTTCGTGTCCTCTCCCTCGGGCTCTATAAACAACTGGTGTCTTTCCTTATCCGAAAACCTGACCACCTTATCCTCTATGGACGGGCAGTACCTCGGCCCTACGCCCTTTATAATGCCGCCGTAAAGAGGAGAACGGCTCAGATTCTCTCTTATTATGCGGTGAGTCTCCGAGTTCGTATAGGTGAGATGACAGGGTATCTGCTCCCTTTCTATATCCTCGGGAGAATTTTCAAACGAAAAGGGCGTTATTTTTTCGTCCCCCGGCTGTATCTGCATTTTTGAAAAATCCAGACTTCTCCTGTCCACTCTCGCAGGCGTGCCCGTCTTGAACCTCTGTAGCTTTATGCCCAGCTTTTCAAGGCATTCGCTGAGCCTTCGGGAGTTTCGCAGTCCGTTGGGGCCGCTTTCTATGACCGTGCTGCCGTAGAGACAGCGTGATTTAAGATATGTTCCCGTACAGAGGACGGCAGCCCTGCACAGATAGACGTTTCCGCTTTCGGCTCTCACTCCCGTGACCCTCTTGTTTTCGTCCGTAAGTATATCCGTTATTTCGCCCTGCTTGATGTCTAAATTCGGGGTGTTTTCGAGGGTCCTTTTCATTTCGGTATGGTATCTGGCCTTGTCGGCCTGAGCCCTTAGAGAATATACCGCAGGGCCCTTGCCTCTGTTAAGCATACGGTTCTGCAAAAATGTTTTGTCTATATTTTTGCCCATTTCTCCTCCGAGGGCGTCTATCTCCCTTACGAGATGTCCCTTTGAGGTGCCGCCTATGGAGGGGTTGCAGGGCATCATGGCAATACTGTCGGGGCTTAGGGCAAAGAGTATGGTCTTAAGCCCCATTCTTGCGCATGCCAGCGCAGCCTCGCAGCCTGCGTGACCCCCTCCTATTATAACAACGTGACAGGTATCCGCCACGAAATAATTTTCTGATTCCATCACAAACCTCCGGAATATTTTTATTTGCCGAGGCAAAAGCTTGAAAATATCTTGTCGATAACGTCCTCCTCAAGGCTTTCTCCTATTATCTCGCCGAGAGCCTCATATGCATCGTTAAGATCCATCGACAAAAAATCCTCGGGAAATCCCCCATCGGCGGTAGCTATTACGTTTTCGAGGGATTTCTGCGCCCGTTTAAGGGAGCTTAAGCTTCTTTCGCCTGTTATACAGCCGCCTCCGAAACTTGTCTCTCCGCTGAGAAACATTTCCTTAAGCCTTTCAAATATAAGCTCCACTCCCACGTCTTCTCTGACCGACACCTTTATAATATTTTCACGGGGAGCATATGCGGTCAGGGCGTCGGGGTCGGTCTTTTGTTCAAGATCGCTTTTGTTTATGATTATTATGGTCTTTTTGTCCTTTATGAAATCCAGTATCTCCCTGTCCTCTTCATCGGGTTCTGAGGAGCCGTCCATCATCATAAATATAATATCCGCCTCGGATGCGTATTCATATGATTTGTCCACTCCGAGACTTTCTATATAATCGTCCGTGCGCCTTATGCCTGCGGTGTCGGTTATGTTCACAGGCAGTCCCTTTATATTCACCGTCTCCGAAAGAGCGTCTCTTGTGGTGCCGGGTATGTCGGTGACGATGGCTCTGTCCTCGTCCAGAAGATAATTGAGAAATGAGCTTTTCCCTACGTTGGGCTTGCCGAGAATGACTGCATTCAGCCCTCCCGTGAGTATCCTACCGAGGTCGGCTCCCTCTATAAGCTCCTTTACCTCCGCAAGGCAGCGCGCGGCAGTTTCGGCAGTGGTTCTCACAGTGGTTATTTCGTCATCGTGTTCGGGATATTCTATGGCGGCTTCTATAGCAGCCTCCGCCGAAAGTATCTCGTCCCTCAGAGCCTTTATTTTTTTCGACAGCCTGCCGCCCAGCTTGCCCAGTGCGGCATTTTTTGAGATCTCTGTCTTTGACGCTATTATCTCCGAAACAGCCTCAGCCTGCAAAAGATCTATCCTGCCGTTTAAAAAAGCCCTTTTTGTAAATTCCCCCGGCTCCGCAAGCCTTGCTCCGCTGTTCAGAACGGCTCTCAGCACCGAGTTTACGGCGGCTATACCTCCGTGGCAGTTTATTTCGACAACATCCTCTCTCGTATAGGTGGAGGGCGCCCTCATAACGCTCACAAGCACCTCGTCAAGTATTCTTCCCCCTACAGATATTTTTCCGTAGTTTATGGTATGTGAGCCAAGCTCCTCAACCTTTTTGTCTCCTGCGCACAAAAAAATCTTTTCGAGTATGGAGAGAGCCTTGTCTCCGCTTATTCTGACTATCCCTATGCCGCCGCTGCCCACAGGGGTGGAGACTGCGGCTATCGTATCGTCATTGTTTATTATCATTTCAATATCTTTCCTCTCAGAGCTTTCTTCTTTAAATAGTATAACCTCCCCGAGTTTTAGTGTCAAATACATATTTTAAAAAGTTTAAAAATTTCAGCGTGTCGAAAAATCGACACGCTGTCATCAAAATGCAGTCGCATTTTGATGAGGCCAAATGTGCGTGCCGGGCAAGC
>CANRIS010000012.1 GCA_947630725.1 uncultured Clostridia bacterium | reverse complement strand
AAATTGTAATAGACCCATTAAATATATTATTAGTAAAAGAAATATCGCTTTCTCTTGGTCCTATCCAATATATACTGCTCATATTTACCTACCCCCCCCCTTTTTTTTATTAATTACCCAACCTATATTTATGTATTATTAAATAAAAATTATTATTATATCTTAAGATTATTTCTTTTTAAAATAATCTTTCAGTTCTTTCGTTAAACTTACTTTTATCTTTTTATGAGCAGGTGAAGTATAACACTCACCGGTAAGACCTATAATGCCTTTCTTTTCAGCAACATCTATTATTTCAAACTTAGCAAAGTTAGCCAGTCTTAAACTTATGCCTTCTTTAAGAACCGCCTTAATATTATCAAGAACAAGGTCAACACACTTTGCCACATCTACCTTTGTCATATTTTCCTGTTTTGCTATTCTGTTGATAAATTCCTCTTTGTTCATTACATCAAACATTATGTTTTTCTCCTTTCAGATAATATAAAATTAATCATTAACACATAAACCGTACGCAGATATTTATTTAGCATAACTATCTTTTGTTCAGCCTATGCCTTTTATTTTTCTCCGTTGTATATCTGTCCCAAAGCAGCTTGCTCAGATGTGATATTTGCAACATTTATGCAGTTTATTTTTTTGAAAATTTTTTCACATCGCTTAAAGACACTACCCCTTCCCCTGTATGCGTCTCTTATTTTTTTTGAAAATTCAAGGTTTTTGACTGGTTTTTTGCTGAATTGACCCCATTTTTTGCAAAAAATTTTGTCGAATTATATCAATTCCATCATTTTTCCAAAGACAAACAACCCTTGCTCACACCGAAATTTTTTACTTTTTTTCTCAACAGGAACCAACCTTGTTACATTTTCTGCCGTTTCTTCTATAGTTTCTACAAAGGTCTTATTCTTACAGGTAAATAAAATCCCTAACAAGAGAGTATTTATATTTTCACAATCCTTGTTATCTATTAAATTTAAAATTTCATACAAAGTCGAAAAGCCTATTGTAGACTCATTAATTCTCTGAGCAAGAGTATCATACAAAAGATTTATCTTTGTTATTTTCTCCTTAACTTCCAGATCAGAGCCTTTAACAGCAATTTTATTATTATTAAAATCTTTAAGCAGCTTTATTATGTACTTTACCTGTCTGTAATTTACATTTACCTTTCGATATTTCTTTTTATCCAATACAGACACAAAAGGAGCCAATTCTTTATTTTCCTTGCTTTCCTTAACCGCTCTGAAAGAATTAACTTTTTTCTGAACATAATCCATAGTTGTATTGTATTTGCGATATTCTTTTCTTTCAGGATTGTAATAACCCTTCTGTCTGGCTATATGTGCGAAAAAATATGGAACAACTTTTTTATCGTTACAAGAAAACACATCGTTATATTTTTTCCTGATGCAATCAAGCTCTTTGGCATTGTCTATATCAAATTCCTTTTTTGCCTTATCTATTTCTATTCCCGACATAACGTCAAGCTGACAAATGTCGTAATACAAGTCCTTTATATCCTCATAAGTCGAACCTTTATACATCTTATCCCAAAGAAGTGAATTAAGCTCCTGTGATAAATTAACTATCTCACCAATTTTGTTGACCGATGTTTTAATATCCAAATCGGCCTGCTCATCAGGCATATATGTTCTTTGTACCTTTTGAGCGGTAACAAAAGAAGTAGGCGTTTTAAATGTTTCATAATTGCGCTTTGCAGCTTTAACCAATATCTTATTATCGGTTAATAACAGCGTATCCGAATCAAACCTTAAATACCCTCGGTTTCCCGATATTTATTAGGGGAGTAGACTATCTCTTATTCCTAATTTTATTAGGACGTTGGCACTTCCGGATAAGGAGTTTCACCTCATCCGTACAAATTTCATAAGCATATCATTTCTGACTTAGCTTGTATATTTTAGTCGTTACACCTTTAAAAGCGTTTCCGCTTAAACTTGGCACGGTATTGTCATATAGTTCATTTTTTAGGCTAATTTTTTATAATAATGATTTAAATATTCTTTATTATTTTTCATGGCATCTGAAATTCTGTCATTTACGCTATTAATTTTATTCGTTGTATAATTGTTTTCTATAAGATATTTAGCGCAACCACCAATCCAATCAAAAGTTTTTATATAATTCATTTTATTATCATATAAAGCTATTTTAACAGCTCTACCGTTTTGGCCTGCCGGTCGGCTTAGTTTTTCTTTTGCCAACAAAGGATTATTTTTATATATTTCAGATAAAATATGATTTCCGTAATTAGGATTGTTTTTACCGCAAACATCTTTAAGCTTATATCTATTGTGATCGGCACTATATTTTATGTTTTCTTGATGAGTTAACCATTCTAAATTATCAACAACATTATTTGTTCTATTAAAATCTTTGTGATTAACTTCAGGTAAATTTTTAGGATTTGCAATAAAATGTTTTGCTACAAGTATGTGGATCGCAATTGTTTTATTACGACCATTCTTACTTAAAGCTATAACATTATATCCATCAGAATTCAATTTAGGGACTTTTATTTTTCCTTTTTTGAATTGAATCACACCATTACTTTTGCATATATACCTATCTAAACTTTTTATTCTCCCTAAATTACTAACTTGATAAAAGCCTTCATATCCATTTATATCTTTCCAAATTTCTTTTATTTTACTTTCCTCCAAAATTAAACTACTTAGATTTTTACCGTTAGCAGACAAGAGCCTACCTTGTCCACACCTTATATTTATAAGTTCACCAACTTTTTTTGAGGATATTACTATCCAAAGCAGACTATTATGTTAATCTGCGCCACTAAGTCTTTGCAAAATATTTTCACCGATAGAGTTTATACATACAACTTCCTGTGTTAAATTAAGATATTTATCAATTTCTTTGTTTTTCGTATTCTTGGCAAGAAGTATATTGCCCATAGTTACATGAGGAGATCGTGAGCCTAATAATACTTTATTAAACCTAAATCGCTTACTGTGTATGTTGCCTATTCCTATCTGGCTTACACCCTCAAACTTTCCTATGGCTGCTTGAAGCATCTCAATAGGATTTCCCAACAATGTCGAATAATTTCCGTTTACAAAAACATGACCATTTTTTAAATTCTTATAATATGACTTTAATAAATTTTTTAAAAAATCATTATAATACTTTGTTTTGACAAACCGATTATTGTTGCCCATTAAAAAATATATAACGTCAAATTTATTCTTCATTATCTGACTTACGGGTCTATAGCTGTCCTGATATTGATATTTAATATAATATCTAACAACAGCAGGTTCATTTTTTAATAATTTTGCAAAATCAAAAGACTCCTGCAAAAATCGAGATACATCTTTCGGGGATAACTGTAAAGTGTTCAAAAGCTGATAATGCGTTTGTACCATTCTTCCTTCAAAAAAATGTGTAGGTTTATCATGCTTTACAACGCCAAAATCCTCATAAATATTATCAAACCATTGTTCAAGAGAGCCAAATTTTAAATATTTGATACTATTTGATGTTGTGATAAGCTTTATATCTTCAATCCTTTTAGCTCTTGTCTGTCCTTTTAATTGTTTTATATCCGTTATGCCATTGTCTTTAAACCATCTTTGAATATTACAATTAAAACAGCAGGATTTAAACATAAGGTTTCTGAGCAAAACCATACCATGATTTTTATACTCATCCATAGCCGAAATATCTATAAGGGATTGTCCGTCCCATATATCATTTTCTATATCACAAGTTTCTTCTGTCGTTACAAGCCGACCATTCTTATTTCGTGTTACAATAACATCTTCTTGAAATTTGCTTATATAATCGTCTATAACTAAAATATTTTCGGGCAAGATCTTTAGTGTGCCTATTATACTGCTCGATGTTAAAGATATATAAGCCTCATAAGCAGCAAGGTCTATTTCGTCACCGGAATGTACATCAATTCCCTTTGAGCAAAAATTTATTAAAGGCTTATACAAGTTTTCATTAATAAACAAACACCGACCCACTCTTGCCGCACCGGACGAACGCTTCATACGACAATATTTAATACCATCGCATATAAAACCGTTTTCATAGACCCAATGTCTTAAATCAGCGCTCGTTTTTAATGTTTCAAATTCTCCCGTTTTTTTATAGACAATACCGTTTTCTGTCGTTTTAACTTTTATATTTTTGGGAAGCTCCTCACAAGAGCAGGGAGAGTCAACAGGCTTGTCCGTTATTATTCCTACTAATTCACCTTCGGCATTTCGGGCGATATTATCGACAAACTTTAAATTCCGGTTATTATATCCGAATTTAATATACATATTTTTTGCTGCATTGTTCCACTTCTTAACAGAATATTTGAATGTCAGATTTATAATATGTACTGTGTATTCGTGTTTACCTTCCCTGAAACTGAAATTATTAGCCCTGTATTTCTTTTTATATGCTTTTTTTATTATCGGCAAATCAAGACTGTTGTTAAAGCTGTTTATGAATTTTTTTAATATATACTTACCGTTCCTGTCCTTTAAACTATAAAAAGAATTTTGGCTATTTATATAATTGGCAGCTATATAAATATCTTTAGCGTCTATGCTTGGAATATATATTCCGTTTTTCATATGTTTTCAACTCCTTATGTTTTTGTACCAAAGTCGTTTTCAAACATTACAGGCACTTTTAAGTCACGGCCGCTGTCGCTCAGATAATTTTTATAAATCAAATACGAGGTGTAGCCGTCAATAAGATTAAGATTTCTATCAAGGATAATCTTACTTTCACAATAACCGTGTCCTTGCCAAAAATGAAGCTTTCTAAGAAACTTATTATGATTAGGCGGACAACTTATAAAATTCTTTTGTATTTGTATTTTATGTAAGGGTATGTTATATATTTTTCCGCTTCTGTATTTGACAAAACATTTAACCTGATTTATTTTTTGAAAGATTTGTCTTTTCATTATTTTGCTTTGCCTCCTTAGTTAAGTTAAATAAAAATTTTATTATTTTTTACATCTCATTTTTCTACATTTTCTTTTAAATCCCGATTAATAGCCATAGTCCAAAGAATATTCTTTATAGTGTTTGGATTAGGATAACCTGTTGAATAATCAGATATAGATATAAAACCCCCAAACAAATTGGGTGTAGGATTTCTTCCCTCAATTTTTACACGCTTTTCATTCTTACAAATGTTAGACACCTTCTTTACAATTTTTTCTTTTGCTCTTTGTTTATATATTCTCTGTTTGCAAATCGTTTTTAACAAATACATCAATCAGATATATCGGTCGGTTTTTTATAAATTATATTTTTTCTTTCAATCTCGCTAAGCCTATATATTGGCTTTCCATAAAAGAGAGCTAACTCTTTTTTTATAACTTCATCCCTCAGATGTCCCCTTTTAAGAGCATATACATTACAGGTTTTGCAAAAATAGCCCTTCTTATAGTCACTCTCAACATACAAATTACCTCCGCAATAAAGAAGCTCTGCTTCGCACAAATCCAAAAGAGCATTATGAACCGTTTGTTTGGCCAAATTCAAACTGCCGCAAATATTGTTCAGCGAAGGAAAGGCTATATATTTTTTTTCATCGTTTACTTTTACATCACCTATGAATTGTTTGATATAAAGATAAACACCTGCAAGGATAGCTTTATTTACACTTGACTCCATCAACAGAATTTTGTCATATTCAGCCATATTGAAAGTAACGTAATTCTTTTTTCTAAAAAACAATTCCGGTTCACAATAGACATTAAAATATCTTGAAGGAGCCATATTATAAATATCCACACTCGTCTTTATGTATTTATTTTGAATTAATTCAAACAGCATATCTCTTAAATCACGATAAATTTTTTCAGTAGCAGGCGCATTGGCATATCCGCATCCTGTCGAAAGAGAATTTAGATTAAACGTCACATCACCGAAAGCTTGAAGGTGTCTGAAAAGATAAGCCACTATAAGATAATATCTTAACCCTAACAGTTTTTGATGTTTTTCAAATTCTTTTTTATCAAAACAGACATATCTTTCATCAAGATTAGGATAAATATATTTTTTCATCGTTAATCCTCCTACACCAAAGCATTATAGGGTATATCGGCGTATACTGCCTTCCGACTCTGACAGTACGTATCAAAGCGTATAAATAGGCGATTTTTCCTGATTTTTCAGCCAAAAACTAAGGCTTGGAAATTTTATAAAAAATTTCTTAATTTAGGCGGGGTTTTGGATAGAAGATTTCCAAACTTTTTCGTTATCAGCCTCGGCATTTTAGCCCTAAATGAAAAAAACCTAATTATAATTAAGAAAAAAGGCGAATAGAATATAATACTTATATTCACTACGTTCATATAAGTATTATATTCTATTCGGACCTTACAACTCACTACGTTCGTTGTTGCGGTCTGAACCCTCCTCCCAAAAGTAAGTAATTACAAAAGGTATTAAACATACCAATATTGTTAAAATACAAATGAGAGTATTAATATATAATTTTAATTAATGAATTATATATTTAAACTTATATGAATTATAAACTTTGGTAATATGATTAATTTTAAAATCACTTATACTTATATATACAATTTTTGAAAATATTTTTTAATAACATTAACTTAAGGATTTTATAAATCATTGTTTAGGTTTTCTATTTTTTCAATATCATCTATAAGAGATTTATACTTATTGGCATTATCTGTTTTAATATTTGCTGTTGATAAAATCAAATTAAGAGTATTGTCAAATGCTTCTTTCGTTTGAGAATAATATTCTATAAACGTCAATGTTTTAATATCATCACAATTTTTCTCTTTCTGATATTCGATCTTAAAATTTGAAAATTTTATATTATATAATTTCTCTGCTTGGCAGATTATAAGATGTATGATCCAAGATATTTTAAATACTCCTGTTTTGGGAATGAAACATTCTGAAAGATAATCTTTATGTGCTTCTAAATAATTAAGCAGCAAATATAATTTTTCAAATGTCATATTCAACCAATCAGAGCTTTGTCTTTTAGAAAATAAATTATTAACCTTTATGTTGCTCATTGCAGAATCATACTCCTTACAGGATAAAAGGCTGTTATATAAAAAATCATTGATTTTATTTGTTATATTGGTTTTTAGATTATCTAAACTTTCTTCCAAATTAGTTTTAATAATTTCGATTATATTTTTTGCTATTGAATCATCTGATTTATCAAATTTATTATCCTGATAATTGTTATCCTGAAAATATGTATTGAAATAATTTGGCGTTTTGGGATTGACCTTTGATATATAAGATTCATACAAAGCATTAAATCCACTTTCGGTCAAGTATGTACGGATATTATTGGAACATACCAGATTGTTTGAATAATAAAAATTATTAACCGTATTTCTCTTTAAAACAAAATAATCTTTATCTTTCTTAAAAATTGTAGTCCGATGTCCAATAAAAAAATTATAGCAACTGCGTTCTTTCAAATTATAAACAGACTCTATATCGGTAAAAGATAAAATTCTTATATTACAATATCTACGTTCAAGGATTGAATGTCCGTTTATATCAAATATCTGATAAGAAGTCATTAATGGATTGCCATTATCTGATGTTATATTTATTTCATTTTGCATGGTGTTATCTCCCCTATTTTTTTGATTGATTGTTATTATGATTGATTGCTACGATTTTGTATTTAATGTTTTTATAGTTTTGCAACTCATATAGTTTTAAATTTTACGCTCCTACTTTTATATTCCATATTTTAAAATTTATTTTATTAAAAAAGTTCAGTTATTGGGAAGATAAGAAGATAATATGAGATGAAATTGATTTGAACTTAAATGAGATAGATTGATTTTAAGGTTTTGGATTTATGGGTTTAGGGTTTTTCTTTTAGGATTTTAGATTTTAGATATTAGATATTAGATGTTATGGATTTTAGTAGTTTTAGAATTTTGAGATTTGGTTTTTAGTGGTTTTGGGGTTTTAGATATTATATACAGTAATTGGATATAAATAAGCATTCATCGATTAGCTATATGTAATTAAAAATAATAAGTGCCACCCCAAAGCCAGCCAATCAAAAACTACACAAAAAGCCACCAAACAAAAAAGCTGAAAGATTTAAGATGATATGTTTTAATTTAAAAAATTTTAAACGATAAAATATCGAATGAATAAAATCGAATTAATAAATCGAATTAATAAAAAACAGACATCTAATTAAGGGAATCGAAACTATAAAAAATATTCAATCAGGATAGTTTTAGGGTGGTTTTAGGTTAGTTTTTAAAATGTTATAGAATAATAAAAATTATTAAAAATTTGGTTACCCCTTTTAAGCGATTAAACGATAAATAAAAAAAATGAAATTTTTAGTTCATTTTGAGAAGGGATTTATTTTGAATTATCAAACTTTTTAACGAATGGACATCGAATGAAAAAAGAAAATAGGTATAAGGATAGGTATAAGGAAAAAGACTGATTTTTCAGTTATTTTTCAGTTATTTTTAAAGCTGGGTTTTGGGGCTATCTTTAAGCGATTTTAAGATGATTTTTAAGGTGATTTTTAAGCCAATTTTCAAAATTATGAGTTATATGAAAAATGAATACATCAACAGGAATACGGATACCGGGTGTTGCTGAAAAATGTAAACATACCCCTCGAGTTAGCTGTTGCCAACATTAAAAATAGTTGAAAAACTCCAAATTTTTCAACCGTTTTTTTGTCGTATTTTGTTCAGGATTATAGCTCCGAAATATAAATGATTTTTTGTGTTTTTTCCATTTTTTTACAATTCTGTTATTTTTAGCAATTCAGTTAGACTACGCTAATTTTTATTGGCCTTTGCTAATTTTCGGGTCGGCAGACCTTTGATTTTTAATTCCTACTATTTTAGTATGTTTTATTAATTCCTACTAAGATAATAGGTTTTATTTTATATGATAAAACCTCTTTTATAAACCTATTAATCTTATATGTTTATAACCTTTCAACCTTTCAGCCTTTTAACCTTCAACCTTTCAGTCTTTTATTTTTTCAGTATTTTAATACAATAACTTCTTTACACTTAAAATTTATTTTGTTATAATATAAGCGTAAAGCGAAACGGTAAAGGTTGTTATTTACCCATTTTATTTAATAATTTTGAGGTGATGCAATATGTCAAATAGAGAATATGCAATAAATTTAATTGATAATATACCTGAAAGCAAATTAATATTTGTAATTAAAATTCTTGAAGGTCTTAAAGGCTTAATAAATAAATCTGATGAATACGATCTACAAATGGTATTAGATAGTCAAATTGATAATGATGAAGAGTATACATCAGAGCAAGTTAATAAAATTTTGGGGCTTGATATATGAAATATACGATAACCTATAAAAAGAAAGCGTTAAAATTTATTCAAAAACAGCCAAAAGACCAACAAAAAAGAATTATAACAGCAATTAATAATCTGCCTGAAGGTGATATTGTCCCTGTAGAAACAACTAATTATTACCGGTTAAGAGTGGGAGCTTATAGGGTATTTTTTACGATAGACAATAATATATTAAAAATAGTTGTTGTTAATGTAGGTAACAGAGGGCAAATATATAAAAATTTATAAATTATGCTAAAAGCGTAAAGTCTTAAAAATAAAGGCTTTACGCTTTTTTTATTACACCTACATAACTACACACTTAAAAGCCTAAAACCTTATACAAGCCTATAATAAAAACGGTATACTGATATTTTATATTATCTGACTGATTATTATCTGATTAATCAATATTTAATACTTATGTATCTAATAATGGTATATCCGACTTACATACTATATAAACCTATAGACCTATAAAACCAAAACCGGCAGCACCGAAAAAGCTCCGAAGTCTGCCGGCCGCTTTATTTTTTAGATCTGTACCATTATTCTTTTATATTTTTCAGTTATCCTTTAAATCCTTCTTGTTTGGTATCACGTTATTTTTTATATCATAGTCAATAATGGTATTGAAATAGTCATTTAAACTGTTATAACCTTTATCAGCGACAAATTTTTTATAAATATCGTTCTTTTCTTTATCAATTAAAATTGTAGGTCTTGCATATTTTTGAAAAGTCTTTTTTACTCTGTCCGAATTTGTAGTTGACATTATAAACCCCCTTTTTTATAGAAATATTTAAATTATTTATTTTTTGTTTAAATTGTATATTTAAGTAAATTATTTAACGTTAAATTTTGTTTATTTGGTCAATTGATTTAACGTTAAATATATGTTAACATTAAAACAGTTAAAGAACAGGTACACCAAACAAACCTATACCTTTAACAAATAATTAAAAAAGGAGGTGACAAGAGATGTACACCGAATACGGTTATATCGGTAAAGCTGACGGTATAGAGTATGCCACTGAAGCCGAAGCTTTAGAAGCCAATCCGAATAACTAAAACAATTTAAGGCATAGCCGCCTACCACGCAAAAGGCGGCTTGTAAGTCCTTAAAGTCTGTACATCTAATATCACCAAAAAAATTATAACATAGGCAAACTTGAAAAGTCAAGCGGCAGCGGCGTTATTCTTCTTCTGCATCAGGTACATATTCCATAATATCACCCGGCTGACAGTTAAGGAGTTTACAAAGCTTATCAATAGTTTTAGCATCAATGCCTTTTGTACCATTTTTTAAACCGTAATATGTAGCTTGTCCCAAAATTGCTTGTTCTCTTATTTTACTTACATTATAACCATTTTTTTTAAGCAATTCAAAAAGTTTATCATATTTAAGCATATTACACCTTCTTTTTTAAAAATTATATCACTTAATTAAGTGTACATAATAACCAAAAATTTTGCACTTAATTTAGTGAAAATGTCAATAGACATACACTTAATTAAGTGATATACTAATATCATAACAAACGAACATTGATAACTGAATCAATCATCCTTGTCATCAGGTACATATTCCATAATATCTCCCGGCTGACAGTTAAGGAGTTTACAAAGCTTATCAATAGTTTTACCGCCAAAATCGCCGGTTGATAACATTTTATTTAATTGAGTAGGATTAATGCCGTTGTTGCGTAAATATTGCTTTTTTCCACGTTCGGCAAGTAGTAACTCTAATTTTTTAAAACTAATCAATCAATCAGCCCCCTATATTAAAAGTATCATATATGTTACTTTTTAACAAATCAAACGTATCAGATTTGTTACTTTTGTATATTGCATAACCGTAACAGATGTGATACAATAATATCAACCTAAAGAAAGCCAAGCCAACCATAATAACGGCCTGCACTCTCACCACCCATAATAACACATAACCGCCAAAAAGTCAAGACGGCGCAAACATTCAAAGGAGGAAATCATTATGACAAACACAACAATTTACACAACACCTGAAACCAAGGCAACCATCATTAAAACTATTGAAAGTCAGAAAGCAAGAAGCTGTTGGATGAAGGGAGTTAAAAATTACGCTATTAACTTAATAGATAAAGTTGATGAAGGCGCACCGATAAACGAATTGACATTATTAAACGGTGCAGACGACTGGTCGGCTTATTCCTATGGCGGTTCTGCTTTAATTTATGATTATGACATAGCCAAAACATTATGCACACCTTCAGAATTAAAAAAGACTGGCAACGGATTTAAACAGCCTAATAACCGCGAAACATGGCTTGACGTACAAGCAAGGGCATTATATCAGGCTGCTGAACTCATTATAAACACGGTAAACAGCTTAATCCTTTAAAGCCCCTGAAGAGTCTTTGAAAATTAAGACGAAACCGCCGAAATAGGCGGTCGGGCTGAAACCCTCTTGAACATTGATAATTAAATATAGCTCCATACCAAAGGGAGCCGTCAACAATCGGATTGACGTTGAAAACAATTCCGAAGACGTGGAGTCCGAAAAAACCGCCCCGCCTATACTTTCAAGCTTTAAGCCTTAAAAGTGAATATCAGATATAATTTGTAAAAGTCATAAAAGTTACGCATAAAGCGAACACTTTTACAAATTATATCAGCTTAATTTTTTAAAAATGCTTTATTATCCTTATTTATTATATACCATTTTAATAATAAAGTATTTTTAAAAAAAAGTCAATCTTTTTTGTTGATTGACTTTTTTAAGTAACCAAAAAATAACAATCAAAAAAATAATAAAAGGAGGTGTTTTAAATGGTATTGACATTGTTAATATCATTTTTAATTTACATAATTTTAACCGGTATTGTTGACATAATAGCGGTTAAAGTGAAACAGAAAATTATAAACAATATCCATAATCTTATAAGCTATTAAAAATTTTTTCGTACCTATAAACCTATATAACAATCAAACATACAAAAAAGGAGAAATACTTATGAAAAAACTTAAAAATCTTATAAAGTTGTCAAGCCGTGTTACTGTTTATGTACCTGCAACAATAAATATAAATGAAACAATTGATAATACCGTTTATGTAGATAATACATTGACGGTATTGTCTAAACTTTTCGGCGGTGCAACTTGTACGCCCGCCGTTGGCTGTTGGTTAACGACTGCCGGTAGTCTTGTTAAAGAAAATACAACAGTAGTTTTTGCCTATGCTACTGAAAAGGATCTTCAAAACAACATAGACGAAGTTGTAGACTATTGCGAAAGTCTAAAAACTGATCTCCATCAAGAGTCAATCGCCCTTGAAATAAACGGCGAAATGTATTTTATATAAGGAGGGATAACAATGGCAGTAACAAACACTGAAATAATAACAGGTGAAATGCTTATTCACGGCATAACCGAAGCCGTAAATACCTATGCAGGTTGGAAGCGTCAAGGTTTACAGGTTAAAAAAGGAAGTAAAGCCCTTTTTAAAACTCAAATATGGAAGCCCTGCAAAGTTAAAATTAAAACAGAAGAATGCGGCGAAATCACAACAAACAAATTATGCTTGGTTAATGCTGCCTTTTTTGGACTGTCTCAAACTGAGACAGCGACAGTATAAATAAAAATAATAAAAATATATAAATCTTAAGGAGGAGGAATAAAACCATGATAAAAAGAAGATTATCAGCACATAAAGGCTGTCAATGCCATATAAACATTTACAACGATAGAATCGACTTTATAAGCTATTACACAAGAGTAATAAGTATTATAAAAAACGGCGATCAGCGTTTGATTGAGTGTACCGGAACCTATAGCTCTACCACTTCAAGACAAATTACATATTTTTTAAGGGAGTACGCTCCCGATTTGGCCCTTCCTGATATGAAAAAAATAATCGGTAAAGGCTTTGTAACAATCTAAAGCCCCTGATGAGTCTTTGAAAATTAAGACGAAACCGCCGAAACAGGCGGTCGGGCTAAAAAGTCCATTGTATAAGCTTATATATAATGTTAAAATTTATATTTTACTTGTACATATTTTTGTTTTATGCTATAATTTACTATATAAATATAGATAAACAAAAGGAACATATATTATATATAGGAGGTGTTTTAATGACAGAAAAAGAAATGTTAAAAATAAGCATTGAAGAATTTTCAAGGCTTCAACGCTTTATGTTACTTGTCAGCGACAAAAACTCAGAAGCTTATAAAGCTATGAAGGAACGCTATATTGATTTAAAAGCAATTTTAACTTCTTCGGGCGTAAACGTAACAGAGATTGACAGAATCAAGGAGTAAAACAAACAACAAAATAATAAAATAAAAATAGGCTGTAAAATTTGCAGCCTATTTTTTATTCTCAAAAATTTAACCCTTAAAGGAATAATATTTTTAAGGGTTTTATTATTCTTTTAAGGGTTAAAACGACAGAAGAAACCGTTGAAATTTTATTAAAAGAAAGTAAAAACCTATAAAAATAGATAGCTTACGTTATACAAATAAAATTTTTTAAAGGAGGGAGTAAACTATGCGCAGAAAAACATTGTATAAAGCGAAATATGTAATAAAAGTTGACGGCATAAAACCATCATTAAATAAATCGTGGATAGTAAATAATCCACACATTAAAATCAAAACCACATCTGTTTTTGACAATAGGACAGGAGAGTTTTGGACAGAAGAACAGATAAATGAAAGAGGGATTAAATTCTTCTTGAATATATCCGATCTAAAAGAAACCTTGAATTGGAATTTAAACGGAAACAGTAATAAATATCAGTTTAAATGGCTTAAATCGGGGAAAGAAACAACCGAAGGAATAGCTTTTGTTTTTGAGTGACAATTGTTTGACCGATTATTGGAAAGCCTGTAAAAAATCTTACAATTGTTTCTGATATAATTATGTTCAGCAACAAGAACGGAAAATAATCCAAATAAAAAAAGGAGTGATAATATGGTACTTACGATTATCGGTATTATTTATATAATATACGCTTTAATAACGGAAAGATAACTTATATGTATTAACAATGAAAAACCGGCTCAGAATAATGAAAGATAACAAAAAAATAATAACAGAATTATAATTTTGAACGCAGATTATGTGTTTTAAACGCAGATTAATAAAAAATCTGTGTTTTTTTATGGAAAATATATAATAAACAAGCCTGCAAGTCTATGTTAAGCAATTAAGGAGGAATAAAAAATGAAAACGACAGATAAAATTATGCTTTCTGACATAAGAACAGGCGATATAGTGGAAATAACAGGCGCTTATTTTAAGAACGATAACGGATATTATTTTGTGGAAAGATCTCCGGGCGATCACAATTGGAGCAGTAATGGTTATTGCTTAAAGAAAATATCAAAAAAAGGAAAAATCTCTAAATCAAAATATAGTATTTGTTTCTTCCCTATAATGGTAACTACAAACAGCTATCAAAAAAGGCTTGAAGCTACTGCATGGAATAACGAACACGCAGAGATCTATAAAAGAAAAATTGATAATATGTCGGAGGTCGAAGCCTATTTTACAGAGCAATTAAACGATAGCGAAAATAATTATAATGAATATATAAAACATTACAGAGACAATGATGCGAAACAGGAAGAAAAAACAATAGAATATTTTAGAGAAATTATAAAATATATAAAATCCTAATAATCGGCGTTTTTTGCCTAAATATATAGATACAAATAATAAAACATAAAATTGAAATGTATAATTGAAAAAAAGGAAAGAAAGAGGGAAATAATATGAAAAGAAGCGCAACAATAAATAACACAACAAATACATACATTATAGAAAAAAACAACATCGGAAATAAATCCGATATTGAAGTTATAAATATCGGGAAAACCCCCATCGGTAAATATTTATCGGAAAAATTTAATTTATCTATATATCCCGTTTCAAATAAGAAAGCAAAAACAGCCGATATAGCTCTTGTAAGGGGCTCTATTCTCCCTAACGGAAAAATTAAATACAGCGGAAAAGCAATCCGAAAATATTATAAAGTATATAAGGCAGCGGAGCAAAATTAATTAACCCAACAGTTGATTAATTTGCCCAAAAATGATGTTAAATGTGCAAATTAATAAAAAAAAGATACGGGAAAAATATTCCTGTATCTTTTTTTATTGAAAAAGGAGGGAAATAAAATGTCATTTGCTTTACAAATTACAGAACCTATACAAACAAGTATAACGATAGTAGGTAAAAAACATGGTATAAAAAAACATGAAAAGGTATCCGACAGCGGAAAAAAGGCAGACTGTTATCATACAGTAGAGCCTATAAGAGATCCTGAAAAGCTTGCAGCTTTACGCCGTTATTTTCATGATAAATACGATAAGACAAACAATATATCAATGAAACAAAAACATTTGAGAAACCATCTAATATTTATAATAGGTACAAATACAGCCTTAAGGATAAGCGATATATTGAGATTGTCATGGAAAGATCTGTTGAAAAAAAACAAAATGTTCATAAAGGAACATAAAACTAAAAAATGGAACAGTAAGATAATAACCGATGATATGAAGACAGCCATAACAGAATACTATACCTTTTGTGCTGATAACGGCTATGAAACAGCAGATAACTATTATCCCTTTATATATAAATTTAAAAGCAGCATAACGGATTATAAAACCGATTGTTTAAGAGCTGAAAAAGCCTATATAAAAGTCCTTAAGGATGCCGCAAAGAATGTGGGTATAAACTTGGAAGAAAACAATATCGGAACTCACTCTTTAAGAAAGACGTTTTGCTACCATTATATAAATCTGCATAAGGGAGATAATAATGCCGTTTGGCAAGTGCAAAAGATACTAAACCACGATAACCAAACAACAACCTTGCGTTATACGGGCATATCTGATGACGATATAAATAACAATTCCTTTGATGTAAGTAATTATTATAAAAGCATTGACAACGGAAACTATATTTCTCCCCTCTCAGTTGAAGATAAGGTTACGCTTTCGGAAAAAGCTATTAAGGAGCTTATAAACTATGCCTATTGTTTGGGCAAAGAGTCAATGGAAAACGATCTTGACACTGACCTGCAAAATATAGAAGCCTTAACCGATATGCTGTCGGAACTAAAGCTTTGATTACAAAATTAAAAATAGTATATAAAAGTGAGGAAACAAAACCCTCACTTTTTTAATACTGGTTTTTTTAAAAAACTTTAAAAACAATCTTAAGGAGGTAAATAAGATGAAAAATACCCTTAAAACCGATTTAACTGCTACAAAAATAAACACAGCCGACTCTTCTATATCAAACTATGAAGATTTGAGGAAAAATTTTTTTGCCCTTTATCTGTCCATAGTAAAAAGATATTCGGCAAAAAAATCACTGAAAATCGTAGGGCTTTTATAAACAAAAATATTCATATAACGAAAGGAGAATTTTTTATGATAGTAAATACAAAAGACCTTATAGAAAAACTCAACCTTTTTAAAGGGTTCATAGATACTCGTTGTATTACCTGCGCTTATATAAACGCCAAAGAAAACGATGTATATATTTCGGCTTTTGGAGAAAATGTCGATACAAAAGCACGGTTTAGAATAACAGCCGACATTTTTACTCCCGATGAACAGATAGTGCTTCCCTATGAAAGCTTTGATTTTATAAAAAATATTTCATCTAATGGTGTAAAGCTTACATATGTAAACTCAAACACTCCCTATGTGGAAATTGAAAGTGATGAATATACAGATCTTTCCATAAAAGCAAAATTCCCTGTTTCCATTAATTTAAATGATATATGGGATAAAATCGACATACCCTTAAAAAACGAATCCCCCATAGCTATCTGTGACGGAAAGGAATTGTGTAATATTATAAAGCCTTTGTCAAAACTTATAGATAAAAAATATACAAAAGAAGAGTCTCTCAGAAAAATATTGAGCAATATTCATATAGAAAAAAATAATTGTTGTAACACCGATGTTGTTACAACAAACACTTGTTATGTTGTAAAAACGGAGCTGTCCGAAGATTTATTTAAGTTTACGGATAATTCTAAAACAAACAGCATTGACATTCCCTATGATGTTATAAAATTACTGTCTAAAATCAAATATTCGGGAAAAATAAATATCCTTTCTGATACGCAAAAAGGGCGTATCAGACTTGAATTTGAGGATTCTTACTTGCAGGGAAATATAACCTTCCCTGTATTGAAAGAAAAATTTTTTAATTATAAGAAAATGCATTTATTTGATGATTCTTCCTATGCAAATACAATCGTTGTAAACAGAAAAAAATTTATAGATATTATAAAAAAGATAAAGTCTCTTAATAAAAATTTTAAAATTTGGACTGGCCAAGCAAAAGCGTTCTGTATCAAAACAGAAGTTTCGGATATGGAAATAAAAATAATCGTTCTTACTGCCGGCAGTGAAATTGCTTACAGCGCTTCCCTTCCTCTCTCATACAACGATTTTCCCAATAAGCTTTTTGTTATGGGTTTTAACGTCGATTATTTTAACAGTATATTGTCTTATTTTACCGATGATGAAGTAATAATATATCTTCCTTCGGAAGCCACAAGCGGTATATTGATAACAACGGAATCAGAAAATTCAGACGCATATCTTTTGCCTATAAGATTGAAAAATTAATAATACCGATGAGAAGGCAGTAATATGGCAAATAAAATAAATACAACTACAAAAAATTTTTTAAAAACATTAAGGCTTACAAAACAATGGGGTTGTATAAGCAAACAACAATTTAAAACTTTCAGAGAACAAGCCCTGAATGGCAGCCCTGAAGAAGCGAAACAAAGCTTATATAAGCTTCTTAAAAAACAAGTAGTTCAACAGATAAATGATTATGAAAAGGAGGAATAAATAAATGAAAACATTGACAAAAGATGAGGCTATCAGACTTCACAGGAAGATGTGGCGTTGGATAGCAGAAAAAACCGAAAAGCTGGGGCGGAAAGTAGATAAATGGGAATATTTTGTGGATATGGAAATAGACGAGAATGATGTACCTTATCTTGAATGTTACTGCTGTGAGTTTGTAGATCAACTGCAACAACGTAAATTTAAAGGATATTGTACCAAATGTACCGAACTTTGCCCTCTTAATTGGGGAACAGGGCATGAGACGGGATATATATGCGTTATGTTCAGGAATTAAATATCCCTCTAATTCTATTATTAAAGACGGATATTTCAGACAATGGTTAGATACAGAAAGCCCCGAAGAAGCGGCGAGTCTGGCGAGGATAATTGCTGAACTGCCGGAGAAGGAGAGGTAAATAAATGAGAACATTGACAAAAAATGAGGCTATCCAACTTCACAAGAAAATGTGGAGATGGATAGCAAAAGAAACAAAAAAACAAGGACGGAAAGTAAAAGAATGTGAATATTTTGAGGCTATGAGAATAGACGAAAATGATATACCGTTTAAGAAATGTTACTGCTGTGAGTTTGTATCGCAACTGCGAAAACGTCATCATAAAGAACATTGTTTCTGTTACGAACTTTGCCCTCTTGATTGGGGTGTAAGGCATGAGATGGGATATATATTTGCGTCATGTTCAGAAATTAAATATCCCTCTAAATCTACTAAAGATGGATATTTTAAACAATGGCTTGAAGAAGAAAATTCAGAGAAAGCGGCGAAGCTTGCAAGGATAATAGCTAAACTGCCGGAGAAGAATGAAATTAAGCTCATTTTTGGATTAAAAAAATTCAAAAAATTTACTAAGAAAGGAGATATTTTACATAGATGAAAACAATAGCAGATTATGCACAAAAGGATATACAATTTTATCCTACGCCAAAACCTTTGATTGATAAAATGCTGAAAGATATTGAATGGTATATGATAGAAAACATCCTTGAACCTTCAGCAGGCAAGGGAAATATAGTAGAAAGCATAATAGAAAAATATCCTAAATATTCTTCTTTGCCCGATATTGACTGTATAGAAATTGATCCGAATCTCAGGGCCATTCTTAAAAACAATATTGCGGAAAAATACGGTAATGTAAGAATTGTTTATGATGATTTTTTAAGCTTTAAAACTTTTAAAAAATATGATCTTATCGTTATGAATCCACCATTCCAAGACGGAGCAAGGCATCTCCTGAAGGCTTTGGAAATGCAGAAAAGCGGCGGCTCCATTATTTGTATACTTAATGCTCAGACTATAAAAAATCCTCACACAGAAGTTCAGAAAGCCCTTGTTGCACAGCTTAATAGGTATAGCGCACATATAACTTTTTTGGAAAACGCCTTTTCATCCTCCGAAAGAAAAACAGATGTGGAGATAGCTCTTATAAAGGTATCAATAGAGGCCGTTAAAGAAGAAAGCGACATTATGCGCAATATGAAAAAAGCGGAAAATTATAAAGAATCCGAAGTTGATATTACAGATCTCGATGTCACAGATTTTATACAAATGGTTATAGGGCACTTTAATGCGGAGGTAGGCGCAGGCATTGAGCTTATAAAACAGTATAACGCCCTTAAACCCTACCTGACATCGAGTTTTGACAAAGAGAAAAACAGGTACAAACCGCCCACGCTAAAGCTTATGAATGAGAACAAAACAAATTTAAGTGTAAATAAATTTGTCCACGATGTAAGGCTTAAATATTGGGAAGGTCTTCTTTCCAATAAAAAATTTATAAGCAAGCTTACCTCAAAGCTTCAGGAAGAGTTCAGAAGCAGGGTTAATTCTCTTGCGGACTATGATTTTAACGAGTTTAATATAAAGAATCTTGTTACAGAAATGAACGCTCAGATAAAAAAAGGCATTGTTGACGAAATAGAAGTTATGTATGATCGACTGACAGCGGAACATTCATGGTATCCCGAATGTAAAAACAATCGTCATTATTATGACGGTTGGAAAACGAATATTGCCCATAAAATAGGCAAAAAGATAATACTTCCCACATATGGCATTTATAGCGCATGGGACGGCAAGCCACGGGTTCATGAAGCCTACAACACTCTGTCAGATATAGAAAGAATACTTAACTTTCTCGATGGGAATATGACAAGAGAGGTAAATCTTTATGAAACAATAGAAAAAGGCTTTTCAAGAGGCATTACAAAGAATATAGAGTGTCGTTTCTTTAAGGTTACTTTTTATAAGAAAGGCACTGTACATCTTGTCTTTACAAACCCCGACCTGATAGATAAATACAATATCTATATCGGAAAAAATCGAAACTGGCTGCCTCCCCACTACGGAGAAAAACGCTATAACGATATGCAGGAAGATGAAAAGGCTGTTATAGACAGCTTTCAAGGCGAAAAGGATTATAATAGAGTATTTGCCAATAAAAATTATTACCTTGCATCTGTTAATGTGCCTATGCTTGAATCCAAAGGAGCATGAATATAAGAAGAAAATTACAAATGAAATTCCACGACAATTCTGAATTGTTGGAGAAATAGCAGTTATTAAAAAAGCGACATAAGTTAAAGGAGGTTAATAATGAGTAATATTGTAAAAGGTTATAAAGTATTTGATAAGAATTGGACTTGCAGAGGATTTAAATATGAAGTTGGCAAAACCTATGAGGACGATGTTGTACCTTTATGTGATGAAAGAGGATTTTATTTTTGTAAAGACTTAAATGATTGTTTCAATTATTACTCTTTTAATCCACAGAATAAGGTGGCTGAGGTCGAAGCACTTGGCGATATTAATGAAGACGAGGATAGGTGTTGTACAAATAAAATAAGGATTGTTAGAGAACTGACATGGGAAGAAGTATTGAGGCTGGCAAACAGTGGTTACAACAACAGTGGTTACGGCAACAGCGGTGACTGTAACAGTGGTTACGGCAACAGTGGTGACTACAACAGTGGTGGCAACAACAGTGGTTACTACAACAGTGGTTACTACAACAGTGGTGATCACAACAGCGGTGGCTACAACATCGGTGATTTTAACAGTGGTAACAGCAACAGCGGTTATAGCAACAGCGGTTATAGCAACAGCGGTAACTACAACAGCGGTAGGTACAACAGTGGTAACTACAACAGCGGTAGGTACAACAGTGGTAATCACAACAGCGGTGACTGTAACAGTGGTAATCACAACAGCGGTGACTGTAACAGTGGTAACTACAACAGCGGTGACTACAACAGTGGTAATCACAACAGCGGTGACTACAACAGTGGTAATCACAACAGCGGTGATTTTAACAAGACAAATTTTTCAAATGGTTGTTTCAACACTACTGAACATAAAATATATTTATTTAATAAGGCTTCTGATTGGACATATCAAGAATGGTTAAGATCAAGAGCTCATTCTATACTTTATCAAATACCTATGAAGTGTGTTCCTGTATATATTCCGCTGAAAAAAATGACAGATGACGAAAAGAAAAAATACCCCGAAGCAGAAGTTACAAGAGGGTATCTGAAAATATGTGACAACACGGAGGAAGTTAATGCTTGGTGGCGGTCTTTACCGCAAGATGAAAGAGAAACCGTAAAATCCCTGCCGAATTTTGATAAAGACATTTTCAAAGAAATCACGGGAATAGATATTGACAAGTAGGAGGAAGTAGAATGAAGATTAAGATGAAAGAAACCGTGCGTCCGGATTGGCCGTTTAATTTCCAGTTCCCAGACACCGTACTGGTGGCCGACCAGATTTACGAAGCAATCCAGTACAAACACGGAGCAGTGTGCGGGATTTGCGAGAACGGAGAACTTCTTGGAGTGAAACCCGGAGAATTTGAGATCATCGAATCGGAGGAAGAATGCGTGGAGGACTTTCAGATTGTACGATTTTTTACCAAGTTGTAGTTATGGTTGCATATACCAAAAGTCCGGACGAGCTCTTGACTGTCCTCCCGAAAGACGAGAGCGAGCAATAAGGAAATGGCTTAAGAAGGAGAGGGTGAATAAATGAAAAAACTAACAAAAGAAGAAGCTATCAGACTTCATAGCATAGGCAGATGTGGTGGTGTATAGTCAGAAGATGATAGAAATAATTCTTAAAGGAATTTAAGTAATGAATGATAAACAGTTTATTTGCCCGTATTGTGGCAGAGAACAGTATACCCATAAGTCTGATGAATTTTCCGCGTTAATGTACAAAACGTGATGTGAGCATTGCGGAAAAATTTCTGGTATTTAGTTGATGTAATAAAAACATATTTACCGCATTAGGAGAAAAAAGATTATGAATAAAAAAGATAGAGAAAAAGAGAACATGGAGGAGCTGTTGTATCTCATAAAAGAAAACCCTGAACTTCCGGTGGTGCCTATAAAAGAATCTGAAATTGGCGGGAGCGGCTATGGTTATTATTTAGGAGCTTTCGGTTTCCCATTCGTTGACGAGTATATTATAGCTATAAACGATGACGAACGTGTTTTATTCAAGAGTACCAATGACGTATTTGATACGCTCGAAAGATATCTGAGTTATGAGGAGTTGGAGGTACTGCCGGAAAGCGAGGAAGAGTGCAGAACATATTACGATAAGCTCCCGTGGGTTAAGGCAATTATTATACCTATTTTCGTCTATACTTGGGAGTGAAGATGATGTGGTATTTACATATCCACTTCGTATGCGCAAGCAAATTTATTTGCTTTGCCATTAAATCACCTTTCCTTTCTTTTAATAGTGGCTTGAACATCACTATTATAGCGGAAAGGTGATTTTTTGTATAACAATCGTCGCGCACCCGCATAGCGGGTGGTTTAACGTTGAGTACGTTTCCGTTTCTCTGTTGAGAAACTATAATGCACTCAACTGGGTCTATACGACCCATAAATAAAATGAATGATGAAATTGAGACGATATTCAGAAATAACGAACCGTTTGTGATAAAATATGACGGTCACGAAAGCAGTGCAAGGAAACTCATTATTGAAACTAAGATAAAAAGCGCTAAAGAATTGGCGATAATGACAAACAGTGAGTTAGCGCAGATCATCAATACTAAATCGGAGAGGACTATTTGCTTATTCCGAAAGACAAAATAAAAGAAAAAATGAAAGAATTTAATGAAATTGCCATATAGATTGAGCGATAGTAATACATAAAAATTTTTGACAATAAAAAATCGAATTTTCCAAAGAAAGAAGGAAACCTATGACAAATAAAACTATAAAAAACAGAATAAATACTTTACTTTTTGGATTTAGTGTATTGTTTATTATATTGTTGACAACTTGTATCATTTATTCACATTATAAAACAAAAGCGGCAGAAAGTAAAAATACTCTTATTACCTGTCAATGTGCATATCTTGATATACCTTTGAGTAATGAGTTGCAAACTTATACATATCGCAAAGCGAAAGAATATAATTTAGATTATTCTCTTTTACTTGCGCTTATGGATCAAAACTCTAATTTTATGTTTAACAAAGTAAACGGCGAAAATTATGGTTTGTTTCAAATAAATTCTGTAAATTTACCAAGTCTGAATAAGCTTTTAGGTACAACAGATCTGATAAATCCTTATCAGAATATAGAGGCCGCTTGTTATATTTTAAGTGATCTTTCCAAAAAACACACCGGTTACAAACAAATTCTTATGGCTTACTTTTTAGGCGAAGAAACAGCCTCTCAATACTTACAACAAGGCATATACACAAATGATTATATAGATGAAATCATGCTTAAAAGAAGCAAATATTATGAATATCTTCATCTGTCCGACAAAACATAGTATGCCAAAAAAATTTATCGCATATTAACAAAAAGCAAGGTTTAAACGCCTTGCTTTTTTTGTGTGGTTTTTATAAAAATGTCAGGATTTTATTCTGTTAACGGCTGGCTGTAATTATTTTTGTACACATATGTTTTATAATAAAAGTATGAACATTGTTTCATTTAGAAAATTATCTTGAATTTATTGGTCTATGCTTAACATTTTCATTAAAAAATTTTTTAAATGTGGAATATGTAAGTAAAGGGATGTAAACAAAACATATCTGAAAAGGAGTATACAGATGAAAAAAATATTTGATAAAAACAATGTGCTTCATTTTTATTATGAGAACAACGCTCTAAAGCTTCATAAATTAGTTGATTTAATTATCAATCAAAACTTTAAAGGACAAATAAATTATGACTACGATGGTTTTTACAGTATAGCCAATGAAGTTTTTGCCAGTGTTCTTTCGACTTATGATACCAAAAAAAATGTACGCTTTGACACTTATTTGACCTCTTGTCTGAGAAAAAAATTTATTTCTGAATTGATAAGAAGAAACAGACATAAAAGAGTGTGCGATAATAACATTCTTTCCTTTGACGAAATTATAGGTGACAGCGGCATAAATATGGCTGAAATAGTTCCCGACAGATCCTGCGAAACAATCTTTGATTTTAACAATATCTACAGCGAAAAAATGTATAAATACCTTGACAATTTGTCCGACATCCAGAAACAAATTTTGTTTTTACTTTCGGAGGATTATAAGCCTGCTGAGATAAAAAAGAAGCTAAACCTCTCGGCTTCCGTTTTTGATTCTGAAATGAAATATATTAAAAACTATAAAAATCTGCGTATCTTTAATGCTTCAAACGCTTTAAAAAAACAAAATAAAGAGGATTTTGTATATACAGATACCGATTCTATGAATAATAAAATGCCTGCATTGCATTTACATAAGGAGGAAATTGGAATGAAAGCTTGCATAACAAACACAAAACAAATACACTGTCTTGAAGTTATATCCCTTGAATCCTGTATAAAACAAATAAACACAGGACGTATAAGAGATGATCATCCCTTACAGAGAAGAAGTGAACAATGGGACAGAAAAAAGAAATGTGACCTTATAGCCACAGCCGCCAATAACTACCCTATTCCCGAAATAATAATAGCGGAAGAAGTTTTTCCCAACGGCACTTACATTACATGGCTTCTTGACGGTCTGCAAAGGCTTTCTACTTTTATATCCTTTATGCAGGATGGCTTTACCTGTGGTAAAAATACAGATAATCCTATTATTAATTATCAGGTTACAAAATGGAACGATGACGAAACCGTCACAGTTGAAGAAGTCGAGTTTGATATACGAGGCAAAAAATTCAGTAAATTTCCGGAAGAACTTAAAGACCGTTTTAAAGAATACACTCTCTCTGTCAGAAAGTTTTTAGCCTGCACACAGGATGATGTTGATTTCCACATCAGACGCTATAACAATCAAAAAGCTATGAACGCTGCTCAGAGAGGCATCACATTTTTAGGCAGCCGTTATGCCAAAGTTGCAAAAAGACTTTCACAGCACAGTTTCTTTAAAAACAAATGCGGCTTTACCGAAACAAAGTATAAAAACGGCGATGTTGAAAGACAAATTCTTGAAGCGGTTATGGCTTGTTATTTCATAAACGATTGGAAGAAAAATTATAACGACCTGTGCCTTTTTATGAATGATAATGTAAAATCTCATCATTTTATTAAAATCGAAGCTTTGGCAGACAGGCTTGACGGAGTTTTAAATGTCAACCATGACTTATTTAAATTCAATAATACCTTTTTGGTTATGGCTTTATTTAATAAATTCACAAGATTGGAGCTTGACGACAATAGATTTGTCGATTTTCTTACAGCTCTAAATAACGGTCTTGACGAAAAATCTATTGACGGCATTTCATTTAAAGAACTTTCTTTAAAGTCTACAAAAGATAAAAGCGTTATCACATCTAAGATAAATCTGCTTGAAAAGCTTATGTGTGACTTTTTAGGTGTTTCTTTAAAAGAAACAGAGAATATAAAAGTAGAAGTGAACAGCGATTTACAAAATTGTATAAATGATTTTACAGTGGATATAATTTCCGACAGAGTCAACAGTGAGGATGATAAAAACATTGTGGCTATATCTTCTTTTATGACATTGGATGATGCTCCCGATGATACGGATATACAGCTTTACGCCGATAATTTTGATTTATCGGAAGAAAAAAATAAAGAGCTTGTTGAAAATGCCTGTTTTCTTTCTTCTGCTTTACAGGATTATGCCGATAAAACCGATTCAACTTCGGAGTTGTTTGCCCTTTCAAACATACCCTCTTTATTAAAATTATTGAATTATCTTTATACTCTCGAAATAGATGATGACATTATCATTAAATGGCTTGATAATCTTGAAAATAATTATAGCGGCGAAGCCTTATATTATGATAATCTCGTTGAAAAAGTCAATAATTTTATAGATTATAAAGAAGGCAAACTATCGGTAAAAAGTCCTGTGTTTTAATATTATTAATGCCAAATGTCAAAAATAAATTATCTGAAAGGAATGATTATTATGGGATTATTTGTACTTACCGATGGCAACCAATATCTTAAAATCACAAAAAAGAATGGCAGTACATACCGCACAACCACCAAAAACATAAATGAAGCTTCTACCTTTACAAGAAAAGAAGCCTCTTCTGTTTTGAAAATGGGTCTTGGCTGGCTTGGCAATTACCGCATAGAAAATATTGAACAGGTAAAATTCAGACTAAAAAATCCTCCTTCAAAAAAAGAGGGCATATATATAGGCGAGAGAAAACCCGATGTAGATACAGAGGTTTTCGCCAAGCTTGATAACATAATAAGCTATATAAAAAGCTATCCATCGGAACTTCAACATATAAATGAAAATAAAAATGATCTCTGTTTAATGCTTTCTTATTATGATTCTGCTCTATCAGATATACATCATATAATACGTGAAAACAATTTTGATGATGTTAACAAAGATGTTCTTAAAGAAATAATAGACACTCTTCATGATTTGGAAACAAAGCGTAAAAAGATAAAATTTTATATACAGTACATCGTAGCCATAGATAACTATCTGTCAGACCAAAATCAGACTTTTGAGCAACTAAGCAATAAAATCAATGGTTATGAAAACTGTCCCTATAAAGGAAGAACAGAATATTTTGATAAAATATCAGCTCTTTTACAAAATAATAACGATAAAAAATGCAAGCCCGTTCCACCATTCAGAGGCAAAGCTGTTTTAATGCTTGATGAAAATACCTGTGAGCAACTTAACGCCTTTAAAAGTATCAGGCAGGCAGCTTTGTACAGTAAATTAAGTGCTAAAACTATTTCAAAATGCTGCAAAAATACCGAAAGCAACAATATAGCAGGCGGATACAGGTGGGTTTTTGCTGACAGTTTGAAAGGATAAAAATTTATGATAATAGACAGAGATACAATACAATACACAATCAGTAACAGAATTATAAACCTTGCTTATCTTAACGGTATACGTGTAAACGAAGCAATTTCTGAAATAAACAAGAAATTTGAATTGTGTGATTTTTGTCCTCAAAAAAAATCGTCTGTATACGAAAAGCTTATTTCCGGAATACATAACCTATTGGGAAAGAAATATATCACCAAACAACATTCTTACAAAATCGCCGATTTGTTTATAAAAAATTATCCCGTTCAGGATGTAATTGTAATTATTTCAGAAATAGCCGCTTATTTTAATACGTCTGTTGATTATCTTTTTGGTCTTACAGATGAACCATATGGATAATTTATTTCATAACTTTTTTAAACAAAACCAAAAACAAATGTTGTATATATAAGTAGGAACAACATTGATCGCAGTAAAAATTTAAAAAATTAATTATTAATCATTAAATATTATGAAAGGAATGGTTTATATGAACAATGAAAAAATGACGGTACACGAAGCCCTTCGCACTCTTAAAATGTTGGATAAACGTATAGAAACCGCAATTGAAGCGCCCTTTGTTATGACTTACAAAGCAAGCGCCACAAAAATAGGCTCCGAAACCCTTGAACAGGTCAAGACAAAATTCAAAGCCAATTATCAATCAGCCATGGATCTTATCAGAAGACGCGTCGCCATTAAAAACGCCGTTGTTTTAAGCAATGCAGGAGCAATCTCCGTAAAAAGAGATATACACATAGGCGATAACGACTATACGATAGTTGAAGTTATTGATATGAAAAATAACCTTTTAAGCTTTTTGAAAAGACTGGCAGTACATTTGTCAAATCAAAGCTATTCAAAAAACAAAGAGATTGCTTTCAATAACGAAGCTCTTTATGCAGCCGCCGATAAAGCGGTAGTCAATATGTATGGTACAAAAGAAAAAACCGACAATAACGCAATACAAACCTATTATAACAGTTGGATAGATGCAAACAGAATAAATGTTCTCGATCCTATCAATATAGACGAGAGGCTTGAAAAGCTTAATGAATGGATAACTGAATTTGAAGCTAAAGCAGACAGCGCTATTTCCGTACATAATGCGGTTACTGTTATAGAAGTGAATTGTTGATATTAATTGCAGTTATTAAATATAGAATAAAACAACAGAGAGCTTTGTTCTCTGTTATACTCCCCTTATTTTGTTGTTGGGTATCGAAAACTTTCAAAAGATGAGCCGTTATTCTTTCGGAAAGCAGAATAACGTAAAATCATAAAAGAACTTTCCAATTAGAATATATGTAAGTAAATATGTAATAGCAGTCTTAATTGCTGATATATATTTATATATAGCTGATACTTAGCTGCTTAGCTAACATTTTTTAAATTTTAAATATTTTATTTTAATGCTCAATCTTTATTGATTTGCTTATGATTGAAAAAACCTTTATTAAAATAAAAAAAATCAAATCTCCATTAAAGTTTTTCATATCTAAAACTTAAACCCCAAATTTTAATATTTTACAAAATCTTCGGTTTACGGTTTTAAGCTTGTTCATCTTGCTTTAAGTTATCCGCGAAGCAGATACTCAACAATTTTTTATATATATTATATGGTTCTTGGCAGGTTCGACTCCTGTAAGAACCTTCGGATAACAATGCTTATCCGTTACAAGTTTTTTCATCTTACTCCTTTTTTAACTATATAAGACGGCAATTTCAATAAGACTGCCGTTTATGTTCCGAAAGGTGTTTTAGTGTTCAATTCCCTAATGGAACCAATATTATCACTTTACTCCTTTTTTGTACATTTAATAGATATTAATGGTCTTGATACATATATTAAGACCATTAATATATCTATTATTTGTGTTTTATCTGCTAAGTGCAGAATTTTGCTTAAAAATACAGGCATAAATAAGCTTACAAGTATTTCTGAAAAAGCGGCAAAAGCTTATCTTAAAGGCAAATATAATAAAGACAAAAACAAAAATAGAAAAAATAAAATAAATAATAAAAATATCAAGGAGGTAAATAATGGCTAAAAGACTTATAGACTTACAGGAAACCAAAGGCACATTTCAATTACAGGGCATTGTTACGGGTACTTCAAAGGATAATTTTTACAAAGAAGGCAACACTCATTCCGGAAAAGCTATGCGCCGATTAAGCTTTGGTATCACCTACAACAGCGACAAAACACTTTATGTCAGTATGCAGGGTTTTGAACAGGATAATGTATATTTTTCAAAAACAGTAAATAAAGAAACTACGGTAGATAAAGTACCGTGGAATGACAGATTTACATATAATCGTGAGGGATTTCGTCTTATAGGCAACAACATAGGCGTTACAAAAATGATGGACACAAACGGCAATTATGTAAACGACAAAAAATATCTTACCGATTTTGACGCTTGCGCGCAAATCAGTAAAAACCTTAAAGACGGCGACAGCGTTTATGTCAGAGGTAAGATAGATTACAGCAGTTCTTTTGACGATAATGGCAATAAGCGTTCCTATATAAAGTTTGTCCCTACTCAGGTTTCCCTTTGCACACCTGTTAATTTTGAAAGCGAAGATTTTAAGTCCCATAACGACTTTAATCAGGTCATTATATTTATGGGCATAGAAAAAACCGAGGATAACAGATTTACGGTTAGTGCAAAAATAGTCACTTATAACTCAATAGAAGATGCCGAATTTATAATCACTGATTTCAAGCTCGCCAAGCTGTTCAGAAATAATTTAAAACCGGGTAACGCTATAAAAGTCAGTGGACACATTGTAAATTCCGTATCGGTAGAACAGGTAAACGACGATGATGTTTGGGGCGAAAGGGATTCTATGGAGCGAATAGAAACTCCCATTAAGAGAGAATTTATCATAACAGGTGCAAAACCCAATACCCTTGATACACAGACTTACAGCATATCGAAAATAGAAGAAGCAAACGCAAAAATAATAAACGCAAATAAAGCCGAAAAGGATTTTGGCTCCTCAAATAACGATTGGGGCAGTCTTTCGGATATTGACGAAGACGACGATATGCTCCCGTGGGAATAAGTAAAATTATATAACAAACAGGAGGTATACATATGGCTAAAGCAAGAAAAGCATCGGTAACACGCAGCAGTCTGGCATTTTTGTTATATGGCGAACAGTTTACAGGCAAGTCAACTATGGCTTTACAGTTTGCTTATTTTAAAAGACCTGACGGAAAGCCTTTCAGAGTCCTTTATCTCGATGCCGAAGCGGGTTCGGTAGATGATTATTTAGGTGATCTTGAAGCGGACGGAATAAATCTTGAAAACATTTACATAGTCTATACTCAGTCTTTGGGCGAAGTCAGACAATATCTTACAAAAATAAAAAACAACGAAGATTTCTATGCTCTCGATGATGAAGGCAACGAAACGGAAGAAGTAGTTCTTGACGCCGATGGAAACCCCTTCAGAGCGGACGCTATTGTTGTTGACGGAACATCTATTTTAAATCTTACAACAAAACAAGGGCTTATAGAGTTTTCAAAAAAGCGCAACAGAGTAAAAGCTGATATTGACGGTCTTATAGGCGATGCAAAGCTTGTCAAGGTAGAAGGTGCAGGTCTTGAACTTAAAGATTATCAGACTATAAACTTCAAAGGACAGGATCTGATTCTTGACTTAGGCGCTCTCGGCATTCATTATGCAGTTACCGCAAGAGAAGCTGATGAAAAAAACACGGTCAAGACACCTGATGGTAAAACCATGTCCATAGAAACAGGCAGAAAAGTCCCCGAAGGCTTTAAGGGTCTTGCTTATAACGTAAAAACCGAGATAAGAATGTTTAAAAATGAGGATGATATTATCTGTGCAGATGTCAAAAAGGACAGGACGAATATACATCCCGGAGAAATAGTAGAAAATCCCTCTCTTCTTGACTGGCAGGCTGTTATTGATAAAACATCAAATAAAAAGAGCTTTGTTATTTCAAACGCACTTACAAAAGCGGTAGATATAGAACAGGATATTTATTCAAAAGAGATCGAAGGGAAATTAGGTAGTCCCAAAACCGATACAAAAACAGTTCAGAAAGATAAAATCGTTTCCGCTGTAAACTCAAATATTGACGTTTTAAAGAAAGAAATTATTTCCAAAATAAAAGCGTTGTCGGCTGTCAGACAAAATAAGGCTCGTCAGCTTCTTAAAGAGGCAGGCTTACCTATCGCCTTAAAGAATATAGCTGACGTTTCTGTTCTTGAAAAAATACTGAAAGTCATTAAGGATAATTTCGATAACGAAGAAATTTTTGATGATGATACAGAAACAAATAAGAATGAATAATAAAACAGAGGTTATTTCTATGGCAGATGAAAGTACAGTTCTTATAAGAAAATGCAGTATATGCAAAACAAACCTTGAAATAGGTTTAAATAACCTTGACGAAGCAATTTATTATAATAAAACCCATTATCACAGCGAGTGCTTTATAGAGGCTGCCATAAACAAGAGCAAAAATTCAAATAAACGCGTATCCGAAAAATGGAACAATATTCTTAAAAACATATCGGATATAAGACTTGCATCCGAAAAGCGTTTTGAAACTGAGATATATAAAGAAAAGGTGTTTGATTTTATAAGAGATAATTACGGAGTTACAGTTGTCCCTACAAATCTCTATACAAGGCTTGCCGATATTTACAGCGGTAAGTTTAAGGGTATGTCGAAAGGCATACCCCCTAAATACCTTTTGGATATGTGGAAAAAACAAATACGGGGACTTAATAAAATAGCAGATAAAAATAAAACACGAGGCAAATATATGGATACCTCTCAAAGACTCGTATATGACACAGCTATTCTTATCAATAAATATGACAGTTACCTTGCATGGCTTGAACAAAAGAAAATCATTGAAGCCGATACGGTCTGCAAAGCAAAGAAAACCAGCGATATTAATGCCGATGTGTATATGCAGGCATTTAATAATTCCAAAAAACCATTGTCAGATGATACCTCTTGCGCTTGCGCCAAAGATTTTTCGTCCATAGCAGATGAAATATTTGACGATTAGGAGGTGTTGTTGTCTATGGAAGAAACATTTAATACCTCTAACATACAGGCAGAAATGTGTTTTATAGGCTCTCTGTATAAAAAACCTGATTTGTATGTAAGTTATGGAAAATTCATGAGAAGTAAGTACGATTTTTCCGACCCTGTTACAAAGTTTTTATATGACTGCCTTGAAACATATTATCTGACCTTTTCACAGACTATTGACGAAACAAAGCTTAATGTATTTATGAGCCAAAATGAAGAAAGATTCTCTCTCTATAAAAAATATAAGGGCTATAAAACCATCAGCCGTCTTTCTGAGCTTGCAGATGTTTCCGATATACAAAATTATTATAACATCGTCAAAAAATATTCCCTTATACGGGAGTATGAAAGATATGGCTTTCCGGTAGATAAAATCGTAGCAAGCAAGCATTTTGACACTATGACGGCAAACGATGTTTATAGGATTATAAGAGTTAAGGCCGACAAAATACATACTGTAATAAACGCCGAAAATGAAGGTATAAATCTGACATCGGGCATAAAAGACGCTGTAAATTCTTATATTGACGTTCCTCAAATGGGACTTCCTACACCGTGGTATTTGTTTAATGAGCTTTTTATGGGACTTACCCGTGAAGATATTATCTTGGAAGGTTTTCTTTCAAACGAGGGCAAATCCCGTAAGCTTATGAAGCTTGCCGCTTATACTGTTCTTATTCAAAAACAGAATTTCCTCTTTTTAAGCAATGAAATGAGTGAAAAAAAACTTCGCAGCGCTCTTATAACAACTGTCCTTAACAATAAAGAGTTTAAAGCTGTGCATGGCGTAAAGCTTTTAAAGCCTGAAAAAGAAATAGTCCTCGGCGTATATCGTGACAGATCGGGAAATATCATTTACAGAAAAACAGACGAAAATGGAAATTATACCGAAAGTAAAGAAGATTATATCAGCAGAATACAAAAAAATTCAGACGAATATTGGGATATTATAAAAGTCGCCGAATATATAGATAATCATAAAGAAAGCCGTTTGATTTTTCAGGACATAGGCAGTGACTACAGCAATACAAATATTGAGTTTGAGCTTAGGAAGTATAAAGCAACGGACAATATCATTTATTATTGCTACGACACCCTAAAAGGCTATAAAAGTGAAGATTGGGCTAATATAAAACAAGCGGCAACAAGACTTAAAGAGCTTACAAAAGAGCTTAATATGTCGGGCTTCATAACATTCCAGCTTACCGATGATACCGTTTTCACGGATATATTTAATTTAAGCAGCAATAATATAGCAGGCGCAAAGGGTATGAAGCACGTTACGGATGCTCTCACTTTAGGCAAAAGAATTTCCAAAGACGATTATCATAAATACAGTATTGTTTCCGAAAATGATGTTTGGGGCGAACCTATTACCGAAAATCTGTCTTATGACAAACAATACTTTGCCATAAAAGCAGATAAAAACAGAGCGGGCAATAAAGATAAAATAATGGCTTTTGAAATCGACCTTGATTATAACACTTGGTATAACGTGGGTTATCTCATAAAGAAACCGAAAGAAGCCTCTTAAGGAGGGTTTTGTTTGGACATAAGGGGCTTAAAAAAATATATATATGAAAATAAGTATATTGAACAGATTTTAGAAGCCATTGGCTGTCATCATATACAATACCATTTTTCGGGCGATTATTTTACTTGTGCAAATGCAGACGGTGATAATAAAAAAGCTATCGTTGTTTATAACTCCGAAAGTCTTAATTGTATAAATTATACAAGAAATATAACAAAAATAAACCGTCCTGCTGATTTAATAGATCTTGTCTGCTATGCAAAAAATATTTCCTTTCCCGAAGGTCTTAAATATATAAGTTCTGAACTTGGCATATCCTATTATTACGATTTTGACGAAGATACCCCCGAAAGCCTTAAGCTTCTCGATATGCTCGATGATCTTAAATCAGGCGATATTACAGAAGAAAAAACAGTCCTTAAACCTATAAGCGAGACTGTTCTTTCATATTATAAACCTTATGTAAACGCCCTTTTTTATGAAGATAACATAGATTATGCAACACAAAAAGAATTTGAAATAGGCTTTGATATGTTCACAAACAGATACACCATTCCTATACGCTCCGAAATCGGCGATTTAATAGGCGTTAAAGGCAGATATTTTTACAGAAATGTTCCCGAAGTTAAAAACAAATACATATATATCGAGCCGTGTCCCAAATCAAAAGTCATATATGGCTTAAATAAGACTTTACCATTTATAAAGCGACAAGGCAGAGTATATATAGGTGAATCCGAAAAATTTGTTATGCAGCTTTGGAGCTACGGATACAGAAACAGCGGAGCCATAGGCGGTAAAGAATTGTCGGTTTATCAGAATAATCTGCTTATACGCATAGGCGCTGATATAGTGTTCTGCTTTGATAAGGATGTAAAAAAATCCGAATATGAAGATACAGCCAAATCTTTTCCCGAAGGCATACCTCTTTATTATGTTTATGATGAAGATAATATTTTGTCTCCTAAAGAAGCCCCTTCGGATGACCCTTATAAATGGCAGCATTTAATAGAAAATAACATTTACAGATTGAGATAATAAAAAAGAAGGTGTTTAATTGCAGTACAGATTGTATGAAAACAGATCAAACGATACCTCATCGGTTATAAAGGTATTGCTTAAAAACAGAGGCATATGCGATGCCGACAGGTATATGAATCTATCCGAAAATTGTCTTTGTGCTTATAGCAATTTGGATAACATTTTAACAGCGGTTGAATTATTTGATGAACACTTTATTCATAAAGATAAAATTGCCGTTCTTGTAGATACTGATCCTGACGGATATTGCTCGGCCGCTATGCTCTATAATTACATAAAACAAATGGATAAAAATTATCCCTTAATATATATCATACACGGCAATCCAAAATCACACGGCCTATCCGAAGATGTTGTTGTACCGGATGACATTTCATTTCTTATCATACCGGATGCAGGAACAAATGACACTGAAAAATGCAAAGAGCTTAAAAACAGAAACATAGATGTTTTAATACTCGACCACCATGAAAAAGAAGATGAAAACCCCTATGCCGTTATTGTCAACAATCAGATAAGTCAAAACTATTCCAACAAGGCTTTAAGCGGCGCAGGCATAGTATATAAGTTCTTGCAGGCACTTGACGAATATTATTGGAACGATTACGCCGACAATTATCTTGACCTTTGCGCTGTCGCAAACATAAGCGATGTTATGGACATGCGCTCATATGAAACTAAGTATCTTGTCGAAAAAGGACTACATAATATAAAAAACAAGTGCTTAAAAGCTTTTTTAGATAAACAGTCCTATGTAATGCAAAACAATGTAAATATACACAATATACAATGGTATGTCACTCCTCTGTTAAACGGCCTTATACGCACAGGAACTTTTGAAGAAAAAAAGCTGCTTTTTAAAGCCCTAACGGAGAATTACGAGGAATTTGATTATATAAAGCGGGGCGAAGCCTTTCCCGACAAGGAGGATATTTATACAAAAGTTGTTCGTTTAGCCTCAAACACTAAGTCAAAGCAGGACAGACTCAGAAAAAAGGCTGTTTCTCAGATAAACCTTTCCGAAAATATTAACCCCGATAATAAGGTCATACTTCTTGATGTTACTGAAACTTTGGATGAAAGTCTTACAGGACTTACAGCCTCGACTCTTGCACAGCAGTACAACAAACCATGCTTTCTTGTCAGAAAATATACGGATAGTTCCGGAAAAACAGTTTATAGAGGTTCGGCCAGAAATGTCAAACACAGTCCTATTTCAAGTCTTAAAAATATTGCTCAGCACTCTCAGGCTTTTACTTTCGCAAAAGGTCACGCAAATGCTTTCGGTGTAGGTCTTACCGCAAATGAACACAGTATAGAAAAAGCTAAAGGATCTTTAAATTCTATACTCAAAGATGTTGTATTTGATTCCGTTTATTATGTAGATTACATCTTATATCCCGAAAACATTGACGCAGGCCTTATAAGAGAGTTTGATAATTTTAATAATTTTATAGGCGAAGGCATAGACGAACCTATGATAGCTATTGAAAATATAGAATTAAAACTTACCGCTGTCAGCAATACGGATAATTTAATTCCTATTAAAATAATAGGAAAAGCTTCCGATACCATTAAGTTTGAAAAAAATGGTATCGAATACATTATATTCGACTGTCGGGATAACGGTGATAAAAATAAATTGTTGGATTTCGCAAATACAAGCTTTGACAATGCATCGGGCAATAAAATTAGATTTACAGTTGTAGGAACGCCTAAAATCAACAGATATAACGGTATCGCCACACCGCAGATTTTGGTTAAGGACATGAAACTGGAACCGTCCGAAACGGAAGTGTCTTATGTATAGTTCTCTTCACAATCACACCTACTATTCTCTTCTTGACGGTTATGCGTCCCCCGAAGAATATTTAAAATATGGTAGCAAAATAGGCTTAAAAGCCTTTGCCATAACCGAACACGGCAATCAATACAGTTGGTGTTATTTTGATAAATTAAAACACAAATATCCCGATATAAAAATAATATACGGCGTTGAGTTTTACGAGTGCAGAAGTAAATATATAAGGGATAAAAACGATAAATATTATCATCTTATAGTCCTTGCACGCAACGAAAACGGAAGAAAGGCTATAAACAGACTTATTACAACATCTAATTTTGAGGGCTTGTATTATAAACCCAGAGTTGATCTGAACGATTTTAAAGCTCTGAACTGCGGAAAGGATATTGTGGTATGTTCAGCCTGTCTTGCATCTAAAATAGCAAAAGAACAGGATTATGACCGCTGTATTCAATATATAAAAGAATATAAAGCTATATTCCCTTACTTTTATCTTGAAATGCAGTCACATTCTCATTCTGAACAGGAAGAATACAATAAAAAGATTTTACGTCTTTCCTATGATACAGACACGCCTTATATTATTACTACCGATTCTCATGCAGCACAGGCAGAAGATTTATATTATCAGAGCAGACATGTTCAGATAGCTCACGATAACGAAACTGCGGCCGAAATTTACGAGGGCTGTTATCTGCAAAGCGAAGAAGAAATACATAAAATTATGGACAAGCAAATAGGCACGGAGGCTGTTGATATAGGTCTTGAAAATACAAATGTTATAGCCGATTTGACAGAAGATGTAAAAATGCCCTTTCAGCCTCCAAGACTGCCTACCTTCCCTCTTCCTGAAGGATATAAAGATAATTATTCATATCTTAAAAGCCTTGTTAAAACAGGTTGGTATAAAAGAGGTATTGACAAGCTTCAAGAGGCCAGACGGTCAGAATATGCCGACAGACTGAAATATGAACTTGAAATCATTCATTCAATGGGCTTTGACGGATATTTTCTTATAGTTAAAGATTTTATTGATTATGCCAAAGCAAAAGACATAACAGTAGGTCCCGGCAGAGGAAGCTGCGCAGGCAGTCTTGTGTGTTATCTCATAAGCATAACTGACCTTGACCCTATAAAATACGGTCTTATTTTTGAACGCTTTTTAAATCCCGAAAGAATAAGTATGCCAGATATAGATGTGGACGTTTCCGACAGAAATGCAGTTATTTATTATCTTACAAATAAATATGGCAAAAACAACGTCTGTCAGATAATCAATTTCAGTTTTATAACTCCCGTTGTAGCTATAAAAGACGTAGGTAAAATTCTCGGTTTTTCCTATGCCGAAACCGACAAAATATCTAAGCTTTTTTCTTATTCTACATTTGAAGAGTGTATAGAAAACAACAGAAAATTCATTGAAAACAATCCTAAATACACAGAACTTTTCGATATTGCCCAAAAATTAAGCGGCAGAGTAAAAACTGTATCTGTCCATGCAGGCGGCGTAGGCATAGTAGATATTGATATTAACGATTATATGGGCATGAAGCTTGGCGCCGAAGGTGAACAGGTTATACAGGTCGATAAACGCATAGCAGAAGAAATAGGCATTATAAAGTTTGATATTTTAGGTATTCAGACACTTAATATGATTGCAGCTATCCTTAAAGATACAGGCTTGTCTGATTATGATATAAGCATTAATAACAAAGCCTTTGAAAGTGATAAGCTCCCCTACTCACTTCTTGGCAAAGCTCTTACAAACGGCGTTTTTCAGGTTGAAAGCGCAGGTATGAAAGACTTACTCTTAAGGCTTAAACCGGATTGCCTTGAAGATTTGTCTGCTATTCTTGCGCTTTATCGTCCCGATTCTATGGGAGCCTTAGAAGAATATATCGAGTGCAAACATAACCCCGAAAAGGTATCTTATATTCATCCCGATATGAAGCCTATCCTTGAAAACACATATGGCTGCCTATTATATCAGGAACAGCTTCTTGACATAGTGCGTAAGTTTGGTGGGCGAACCTATGGCGGAGCCGATCTTTTCCGAAAAGCTATCGGCAAAAAAGACATATCCCTTGTAAAAACCGAGGCGGCCAAACTGTATGATGAAATTATAAATAATGGATATAGTGAGGAGCTTGCAAGACAAATAAGCGATGAGCTTTCCGAAAAAGGCGGTTATCTTTTTAATAAAAGTCATTCTTATTGTTACGCTATCATATGTTTCCAAACGGCATTTTTAAAAGCACACCATACCTTGTATTTTTTTAAGGCTCTTTTTAATCTTAATAAAAATAAAATCGGTATGCTTAATAAATATATTCTCGATGCCAAAAGCTTTAATATCACTGTTTTGCCGCCTAATATCAATAAATCTCAGATTGATTTTTCTGTAAGTGACAAAGCTGTTTTGTTTGGACTTTCTGCAATAAAAGGTATTGGTTATGACTTTGCCAAAGTTATTTTAGATAACCGCAGCAAGGGATATACGTCCATAAAAGATTTTATATCTAAAGTAAATCCCAATAAAACTCAGATGATAGCTCTTATAAAATCAGGAGCTATGCTTACCAAAAATAAAAAACAGGCTCTTATATTATATCTGAAGTCTCTATACGAGCCTGTTTCATATAAGCCTTGTGAAACTCTTCCTTCTTATAAAATCTTAAAAGAAATATGGAAAATAAATATAGAAGCATACAGAACAGGCTCTAAAAAATATGATTACGACAAAGCAAAGCTTTTAGAAATTTATAACCATAAACGCAAAGAAGAATTTAACCATAAACAAAAAGAGCGTTTTCAAAAATATACACTTGAAAACAATAAATATATCGAAAACGAAGATTTTTATGAGTTTGAAACATTGCAGATATTTACAAGCTCTAACCCCTTTGAAGAAGCGTATAAAATTCTTGATGATTTTGAAAACATAGAAGTTGGAGAAAAGTGCGTTATTGTAGGTGTTATTTCTAAAATCCAAAAGAAAAAGGATAAAAAAGGCAAACAGTTTGCTTTTGTCAATATATATTCCGCCTTTGGACTTATCGAATGTATTGTTTGGCACTCTCAATATAAAGAATATGAAGATTTAATACAAAATGGCAGTCGTTTAGCTCTTTTTGTTAAAAAAGAAGGCGATGACAAGGCTGTTGCCGAAAGGATAAAGCCCTATAATATATGGCTTCAACAAATAAAAAAAGAAAGGAGGCTGTAATTCGTTGGATTACTGTTATGACGATGAGCTTGAATTTAAAGCAGTTGTTTTGTATGAAAAATATTATAACGAAGATACGGCTTGGGGCTGTTACAACTTCGTTACCGAAGATAACATTCCGTTTTACGAAACAAGAAATACGCCTTTCGATGATGAGCCTCAAAAAAATAAAAAATACAGTTCTCTTTCCGGCAAAATGCAGGAGCTTCATGTCGGCGGTATGTATCTTGTTAAAGCCCGTTATCAGTTCCATAAAGTTTATGGTCATCAATACATACCTAAGTATGTATATGCCATTGTCCCACAGAATGAAGACGAGCAGTTATTGTTTCTCAAATCTATCATAAACGGCACAATTGCTGAAAATCTTTTAAAGGCATATCCCAATATAGTCAACGATGTTATAAACGGCAAGGTCAAAAATATTGATTATTACAAGGTTTACGGCGTAGGAGAACCCACTTGGCAACGAATTAAGGATAAGATACTTAATAATTATCTCATCTCCGATATTCTTATTATGTTAAAGCCTGTGGGAGTGACCTACACTATGATAAAAAAGCTTCTTATAGACGAACCTAATCCTGCTCTGCTTAAAAAACAGCTCAGAGAAAATCCATATATTCTTACAAGAATAAAAGGACTCGGATTTAAAAAAATAGATGCTATAGCTATCAAATTAAAGCCCAAGCTTCTGAATTCTATTGAACGTCTTGCGGCATTTGTTACATATTATCTTAAAAAAACGGGCGAAAACGAAGGTCATACTTGGGTTTCAAAAGATACTTTAAAATCTGCCGTCAACAATTATGTTCCCGAATGTATAAACTATCTTGATAATCTTCTTAATAATAATGTTTTCCTGCATATTGAAAACAATAAAATAGGTCTTAAATACTACTATGATACAGAAATTGCCATTTATAAAAATATATCCGAAAGAATATCGGTTAAAGCCGAAGAATTGTTTACGGACAAGCAAATAGAGACCGCCATAAAAGCAGCAGAAGATGAACAGCATTTTTTATACACAGATGAACAAAAACAAGTAATATACGATTCTTTAAAACGCAATGTAAGTATTATATCGGGAGCGGCAGGCTGTGTTGACTGCGATACCGAGTTTTTCACAGGTACAAAATGGAAGCGTATAGCCGATTATAAATCAGGCGACAAGGTATTGCAATATAACATTGACGGCACGGCAAACCTTACAAAACCACTTGCCTATATAAAGCAGCCCAAAGATTATTTATGGCATTTCAGCACAAAATACGGCTTGGATCAGTGTCTTAGTGAAGACCATAACTGTATTATTGTTTCGGCAAAAGGCAAAATAAAAGAAGAAAGCTTTGCTTCTGTCATGAAAAGGCAAAACAACAATTCCTTTTATGATAAATTCATTACTGCTTTCGATTACGAAGGCAAGGGAATAGATCTGTCCGATAATATGTTAAGACTTATGATAGCGGCATCGGCAGACGGCATTTACGATTACAGTCTTAAGCCTAAATCCCCTACCTATAATAGGGTAAGCTTCAGATATAAAAAAGTACGAAAAATTGTCAGGCTTGTAAACATCATAAAAAGCTTAAAGCTTGATTATACCATAACTAACTGCGCAAATAACGATTATGTCGTTATTCAGACAAATCTTCCTTACAGAATAAAAAATTTCCCTAAAGAATGGTATAACTGTTCAAAACATCAGCTTAAAATTATTGCTGATGAGGTTATGTATTGGGATGGAGATATAAAAAAGAAGAACTGTTATTCTACTGCCATAAAAGAAAATGCAGATTTTATTCAGTTTGTATTTTCAGCATTGGGCAAAAGAGCGACTATACATACTTGTGACATATGCAGAAGAATAAAAAATGTCAATGATAAAAATTACATAACAAAATCTGTCGATTATATTGTGCATATTACCGACAAAATAAATGTTGGTATGTGCTGTGACAACAGGAACGGCTATACATCTACAAGGTTTGAACGATATAAAACAACAGACAGTTATGAGTATTGCTTTACAGTGCCAAGCCATATGCTTGTTTTAAGACGTAACAACAGAATATTTATAACGGGAAACTGCGGAAAAACAAGCATAATACGCGCCATAATAAAAACCTATTCTCAAAATAATTATATTCTTACAGCTTCTGCTTTATCCGCAGTCGCAGCGCAGAGAATAGAAGAAGCAACAGGTTTTCCTGCCTCTACCATTCACAGAGCATTAGGCTGGGCAGGAGATAATCATTTTTTACACAATAAGGATAATCCTATTATCACAAAAGCCGCTTTTCTTGATGAAGGCAGTATGGTTAACGCACCTTTATTTTTAAAATGGCTTGAAGCCTTTGATAAAAATACGAGAATAATTATTTCAGGCGATAATAAGCAGCTTCCGCCCATAGGTTATGGCAATATTTTTTCCGATTTAACAGAACATCTTGATAATGATGTTCTCAGTTCCCTTACAAAACCTATGCGGCAAGCCGAAGAGTCGGGCATTTTAGCCGATGCCAACATTATAAGAAACAATAAAAATCCTATTGTAGAAGAATTGCAGTCTAAACATATACACGGCAAGTTAAGGGATATGTATTATATGTTTCGTTCTGATAGGCAGGCTCTTTTTAATATAGCCGTAAACACATTTATAAACACTATCCCACAGGTCGGTCTTGATAACATTGTTATAGCCGTACCGAGAAAGCAAGGTTGTCTTAATTGTACTTACGAGTTCAATAAAGTTATTCAGGATAAATTGATAGATAATGACGCACCGTCAATAAATGTTTTTGATACCGTTATAAAGCTTGGCGCAAAGGTTATTCAGACAGTCAACGACTATGATAAAAATGTTTTCAACGGCGAAACGGGTTATGTTACGGAAATAGGCGAAAAGATATTTTCACAAAAAACACCGGAGCCTTATCTCATTGTTGATTATACCGATTTGACTGATAAATCAATAAAGCGTATTGAGTACAGAAAAAAGGATTTTACAAGCCTCGATCTTGCTTATGCTTTAAGCGTACATCGCTGTCAGGGCATAGGTAAACATACCGTAATAGGTGTTATAGACAATACGCATTATCAATTGCTTGACAGTTGTATGCTTTACACTCTTGTTACAAGAGCTAAAAATCGCTGTCTGCTCCTTGCGGAACCCGATGCTTTTTTAAGATGTATAAGAACAAGCCATAACAGAAGAAACACTTGGTTAAGCAGTTATTATAACTACTGATATACAAAAAACCACATCGCCTTTGCTGTGTTAATTTACAACATCAATGTTGTATATATAAGTGAGCCTGCAAATAAGTCGTTTTGTAAAATGTAAAACACATCGAATCATAAGAAACAGAAAGGAATTTACCTATGAGAAAACATAAAATTTTACTTAAAACAATTTTAACAACATTAATATTTGTATTAATGTTAACTACCCTCTCGTTCGCAGCTTCAATGCCTGAAACATATACCGAAGATGATGTTATTCTTTTGGCAAAAGTTATAAACGCCGAGGCAGGAGAAAACTGTTCTGTCGAACATAATCAACTTATAGGCTGTGTTATTATGAACAGAGTGGCAGACGGCAGATACCCTGACACAATCAGTGAAGTTATATATCAAAAGGATCAATACGGCTGTTTAAATTCGCCGAGATTTAAAGCATATCCGAGTCAGATAGCGATAGATGCTGCAAGATATGTATTGTCTGGCAAGGCTTATTGTCCTTCAAGCGTTATATATCAATCAAATTTTATACAAGGCAAAATTTACAAATCCTTTTATGTAAGCTACGGCTCTTACGGTACAACAACTTATTTTTGTCATGGCTAAATAACAAATTAAATAAAAAACACCGGAGTAAATTCAATAAAAACAATAGAAACATTTAAAAAATCAATATCCGCAGGGATGATGATAGGCATAGGCTCTGCCGTTTATCTTACTCTTGATAACAAAATCATTGGTGCTTTGTTATTTTCAATAGGACTTTTTATGATCTGCTCTTTCAGTATGTATTTATACACAGGTAAAATCGGTTATATATTTAAAACAAAAAATAAACCCAATTGCTTTATTGTCTGGATATGAAATCTTATAGGTAGCGCTGTTACATCTTTAATGGTGCGTTTAGTAAATCCTGAGATACATATAACAGCAGTTAATATTATGTCTGATAAGTTACAGCAAAATAATGTTTCCACAGCTTTATTGTCTATGTTATGCGGTATTCTGATGTATTTGGCTGTTGATAATTTCTCAAAACGACCTGATTCCTTAAGTGGTATCACAGGCATTTTTCTCTGTGTATCAACTTTTATTTTAAGCGGTTTTGAACACAGCATCGCCGATATGAATTATTGTGTGTTGGCTATTAATTCGTCAAAACAGTTTACAGCTTATGCTTATATTTATTTTATTTTTATTGTATCAATATTTAACGGTATAGGCGCTTTATTAATACGGTTGTTGATAACGCCTATGTCCGTAAAAAATAAAAAAACTTAAAATACAGTCGGGAGGTTATTATGACGGAAGAAAGACAGAAAGATATAGCTGAAATTCAAAAACTCACAGCAAAACTTAACGAGTACAGAAATAGTTACTATACAAAGCATATTTATCTTGTTTCCGATGATAAATATGATGAACTGAAAAAAAGACTTAAACACCTCGAAGAAAAAGCCAGTTATCGTTGTTTAAGCAATAATTGTACAACGTCATCTGAGAACGAGAGTAAAAATGAAAAATCGGACAAATCTATAAAAACGATTTCAAAAATATCATCGGAACCAATTTTCAATATATCTGATAAAACCTTTGTTATAGCAGGCTCTTTGGGAGTAGTTTTTTCAAATAAATCACAACTTAAAAAGACTATCGAAGAACACGGCGGCACAATATCAAATGTCATAAACGAAACAACAGATTATTTAATATGCAACAGCAAAGTAAGTAATTTACCCAGAGTCGAAAAAGCTGTTAAATTAAATATCCCAATATTAACGGAAGAAAAATTTATAGCTTTGTTTTCCCTTGATATTTCAAAAATAAAAGGTGAAGAATGACAGTAATAGACTCAAAAGAAATTCTCAAAAGTCAGGAAGTGCTTATGTTTTTTCAAAGCATCAGAGCAGCACCGTAGTTTATGGTTGGTGCAAATGGGTCAAAGGCTATAAAGGAGAATCAATTATAAAATGGGTAAACTAAAAAAAAGTTTGCCATAAGACAAGGAGGTATTTTATGTGAAAGAAATTATAAAACGTGATGGTACTAAGGTTCCTTTCGACAAATGTAAAATAAAGCTTGCGATTATAAAAGCTTTTATAGATGTCAATGGGAAAGAAACAGAAGGAGCTGAAAAAACGGCAGAAATGATCGCCGATGAAATTAATTTGCTGACATCTTCATCAGAACCAACAGATATTGAAAGTGTACAGGATATGGTAGTTAAATTACTTATGTCTACCGACTGTAAGGACGTAGCCGAACGATATGTACAATACAGATATAAACGAAGTCTTATAAGAGAATACAACACAACAGATAAAACTATATTTGAGCTTTTAGGCGGCACAAGCGATTATTGGAATAATGAAAACAGCAATAAAAATCCAAAAACCGCCACAGTAATGAGAGATTACATAGCAGGTATCACAAGTACCGATATAACAAACAGATTTTTACTCCCAAAGGAAATATCAAAAGCCCATAACGAAGGTGCAATACATTTTCATGATGCAGATTATTTTATACAGCCTATAACAAACTGCTGCCTTATAAATCTTGATGATATGCTCCAAAACGGAACTGTTATAAACGGTGTTATGATTGAAAAGCCTCATAGATTTATTACAGCGGCCACAATAGCAACTCAGATAATAACATCGGTTACATCATCTCAATATGGTGGAGCTACAATTTCACTTACTCATTTGACGCCTTTTATCAGAACAAGCAGAGAGATTATATATAAAAAGAATAAAGAAACTTTCTCACATTTTACAAATTTCTGCGATGATATGACAAAAGAAGAACAAGAAAATTTCTTAAATAAAATCACCGATAAAGAGCTTAAAAAGGAAATTGCTGATGGCGTCCAGACTTTCAATTATCAGATTAACTCAATGTCAACAACAAACGGACAAGCCCCCTTTCTTTCAGTATTTATGTATTTGGGCGAAACAGAAGATTATAAAGACGAGCTTGCAATGCTTATAGAAGAATTTCTTCATCAAAGAATTTTGGGTATGAAAAATGAAACAGGAGTCTATATAACGCAAGCTTTTCCCAAACTTCTATATGTTCTTGAAGAAGATAATATAACCGAAAACAGTAAGTATTGGTATCTTACCAAACTTGCGGCAGAATGTACAGCAAAACGCCTTGTGCCGGATTATATATCAGAAAAAATTATGAAACGTGACAAAATTGACGATAACGGAAACGGTCAATGCTATCCTTGCATGGGATGTCGCTCATTTTTAACAACATATATCGACAAAAACAACAAGCCTAAATATTATGGCCGCTTCAATTCCGGAGTAGTAACAATCAATCTTCCTTACATAGCTATGCTTTCAGAAGGGAATTACGATATATTCTGGCAAGAATTTGAAAAATATACAGAGCTTTGCCACAAAGCTTTACAAATAAGACATAAACATCTTAGAGGGGTAACTTCCGATACTGCTCCTATTATGTGGCAGTACGGAGCGCTTGCAAGACTTGAAAAGGGAGAAAAAATAGATAAACTTCTTCTTGACAACTATTCTACTCTTTCTTTAGGCTATGCAGGCTTATACGAATGTGTAAAGTATATGACAGGAAACAGTCATACCGATAAGGACAAAGGAGAAGAATTTGCTTTTAAGGTTATGACAGCCCTCAACGACAAATGTAAAAAGTGGAGAGCCGAAGAAACTATCGCTTATTCTCTTTACGGTACTCCCATAGAGTCTACGACATATAAATTTGCAAAATGCAACAGAGCAAAATTTGGTCTTATAGAGGGTATCACTGACAGAGATTATATAACAAATTCATACCATCAAACGAAGGTGGCAGCATACAGTGATGTATGGCTGATAAAATCTTGTGAACCTGTAAATGCAGGGTGTTCATTAATTTGAGCTAACGGTCAAAGCTAAATAAGACTGCTGATATTATACATTATCAGCCATTTGATAATTAATCAAATGCCCAAAGACGAATCCGCTTTTTAAGAGATTCTACGGTCCATATATCATATGGATAGCAGATAATACCGTGCTAAGATAATTGTTTGAAAAAAAAAAAATAAGGAATGTAATTATGCCAAAAGAAAAACAACCAATCAAAATAGGAGATATAGTAGATGACTTAAAATGTATCGGACACATACACAAACACCTACACAAAAACAGAGTCAAATTATACGTTATGCAATGTCAAATATGCGGACGCAAAAAAGAAATGTTGTCATCAACCATTCGACGAAAAGCTGGAACCACTCATAAAGCTTGTGGAAAAGGATTTAAAACAAAAGACCCAATTTTCTATAGAAGATGGCAAGCTATGAGAACCAGAACAACCAATGAAAACTATCATGCTGCAAATAGATATTCAAAACGAAATATACACAGTAACGAATTTCGGTATTTCATTGATTTTTATGACAAAATGTATAAATCATACAAACAGCTTGCTGATGTAATTGGTTCAGAAAACACATCACTGGAACGAATTGACAATAATAAACCATACTCAACTACAAATTGTATATGGATTCACAAAAAAGACCAACCAAAACATACAAGCCGCACTGTGACATTTGAAGCAACATTTCCAGACGGACACAAAGAAACACATACTAACATAAGCGAATTTGCCAGAAAACATGGATTAGATGACTCTACTATTTACGACTGTCTAAATCCAAATAAAAGCAATAAAACACATAAGCAATTTACATTCAAACAATTATAAAGTGTAACGACTAACGATATACAATGTGAAACGAGAAACACGTTCACAATTGTTATCATAGAAATAAAATGAAATGTTTATTTCGAAGTGCAAGACAGCTATTTATGGTAACAGTAAATAGTTGATGAGATAGTCTAAGCCCACTTGTACATCAAGTGTTAAAATATTCGGAAACGAAGGGTATAAACTGGTTCCGGTGTTTGAAGAAATCGACCCATTTGAAAAACTTGCTCTTGAAGCAAAATTTCAAAAGCTTTCACCCGGTGGAGCAATTTCATATATAGAGTGCGCTGATATGCAAAACAATATCCCTGCTGTAATCGAAGTTATTAAGTTCATATATGACAACATAATGTATGCCGAGCTTAATACTAAAAGTGATTATTGTCAGGTATGTGGTTACGATGGCGAAATAAAAATTATTGACGAAGGTGGAAAACTTATATGGGAATGTCCCAAGTGTAAAAACAGAGATAAAGACAAAATGAATGTAGCAAGAAGAACCTGTGGTAAACCTTAAATATTGCCACAGTACAAAACAATAAAAATTCAAAGGAAGCCCGACTTAATTTTAAATTAAGCAGGTAATTTTGAGCCAAGTCTGTCAACTTAATTTTAACAAGCTTAAACAGAAACAGAAAAAGAAACGGAGAGATAGAATTATATACACTTGTGAAATATGCGGAAGAAAAATTAAAAAAAAGATTGTTTCATATGGTCATATATATTGTAACAAGCATTATAGGCAAATAAAAAAATACGGTAAACCATTAGATGCAAATCCGAGAACCGTACTCGATAAAAATGAATATCACATTGATGGAGATGTTACATATATAGATTTATACAATAAACATTGTGATGTTATAGCTCAAACTGTTATAGATACAGAGGATTTAAACAAAGTAAAATACACAAAGTGGAAATTATCAAGCAGCGGTTATGCTATGAACATTCCTAAATATTCGGCATCCAATAAGCATATGTCAAGAGTGATATTAAATACAGACCAATTTGTAGACCATATCAATCACGATACATTAGATAACAGAAAATCAAATTTAAAAATAGTTACACGTTCTCAAAATCAGATGAATGTAAATTATCGTGGAGTGACTAAAACCAAAAGCGGAAAATTCTACTCTCATATCAAGATAAATCAAAAAATGATAAACTTAGGTGTTTATATTTTTAAAGAAGAAGCTTTATTCGCGCGCTGGTACGCTGAAACTGTTCTTTTTAAAGAGTACAGATACCCAAAAGAAAAGCCTAATATATTGCCAAGCAGAGAAGCGCAAATTACAAATTATGTTGACAGAAAGGTGCAGAGACTATAATTATTGGTGACGCTCAACCAAAAAAAATAAATGGAGAGGTCATAAGGCATAGTCCATTCCCCTAATAAATATCGGGAAACCGAGGGTATAAAAGTATATAGGGAGTCATTTTTGGAATCAAGGAAGAACTCAGGAAATAAATGAAAGATTTGTTCACCTTGACGATCATGTTTACGGAGAGTGATTTTGTGAGATATAACCAAATCAGAAGTCTTGATATTTCAAATGGTGAAAATATAGGCATATCGCTTTTCGTACAAGGCTGCAATTTTCATTGTGAAGATTGCTTCAATAAAGAAACTTGGGATTTTAACGGAGGAAAAGAATGGGACAATATGGCAATGAGCAATTTTTTAGCCCTTGCCGACCGTCCTTATATAAAAAGAATTTCGGTTTTAGGCGGAGAGCCTTTCGCCAATATAGATAACTGTATAAATGTTTTTTGTATTCTGCATACGCTTAAAACAAGATTTCCAAGCAAGAAAATTTGGCTTTATACAGGCTGCACATGGGAAGAAATTTTTGCTGATACAAACAAAACTGATAGTCAGGAAGAACAGTTATTCAAAAAATATAGAAAACAGGCTGTTACTATGTGTGATGTACTTGTAGACGGAAAATACGAAAAGGCTCTTTCTGATTTATCTTATCCTTATGCAGGCTCCACAAATCAGCGTGTTATAGATGTTGAGAAATCCTTAAACAGCAACAAGATTGTTTTGTGGAGCAAAGAATAAAATCAGAAAGGAGGCGCAACACAATATCATATTGGACTTATATAGATGGCACAATTTCAGTTGAACTTTTCGGCAACACTCAACCTCAAATGCAATATATTCTTGATACTGTATTGGCTCATCTTCCCAAAGTTAGTGGTTCTGAAGGAGATATGGATACATATGTCATTAGAAAAAAGGGGTGGAGTACGTCCATGCCTTTTGATGAATTTGGACAATGGAGTAATCTTGGTAATGGCGAAATTTATGGAAATAGCTTTCCTGAATTTAAAATGCAAGACAAATACATAATTGTTGTTGATGGTTCACTAAGAGATACAAAATTTGAGGAAGCTATTAGAGCATTTCAGAATTGGCTTTGCAGATTGGCAAAAAGAATTGTTGTACAAGATGTATTTGTAAGAATAGGAGATGGTTGGGACAAGTCTACAATTGTAGAAAACAAAAATAATGTTTACCTAAATATGTTTGAATATCCAAGTTGGGATCTTTGCAACAAAGATAAAATTCCGGCATGGAGCGAGTATATGTATTATGAATGTGTAAAAGGCAGTAGTTATCCCTTATTACTTGCATACAAATATTTTGAAGATGATGAAGTTGATAAGGAAGTAGAACGTAGAATGACTTATCGCAACAAACAGATAAAAACTTAAAAAAGTTAAACCATCACAAGATTAATTGATTTTTAAGGGCATGGAGATGATGTTTTGAATCCCGTACTTATATTTTTAATACTATTGACTGCGGTTATTTTATGGTTTTTATTGTCTTTTATATTTATACCTTTAGGGCAGTTTATAGCCAAAATAATAAATAACACATTAAACAAAATTTTTTATGAAGAAACCTCTGAAAAAATGAGTAAAGAATCAGATTTTAAAGAAGAAAGGGAGAACAAAATAAAATGAGTAAAAAGCAGGTTTTATAGGCGCAGTTATTACGGCAACAGTTATTATATTTATTTTAATATGCTCTTGCTTATGTTTGGAAAGAATACCTACAGGCTATGTTGGCGTTGTTTACAATTTGAGCGGCGGAGTCACGGGAGAAGTGTATACTCAGGGCTTTCATTTAATACCTCCCACAAAAAAGATTACAGAATATTCCATAGGTATTGAACAGTCATATCTTACTTCCGAAGACAAAGGAGATTCCCCTGATGATGAAAGTTTTACAACTCCTACGGCTGACGGCAAATCCTTAAAGGTGGATCTTGAATTTTCATACAGATTTGACCCCGATACAGTCACAGAAACATTCACAAAATTCAAAGGTCAATCAGGAAAAGACATTAAAAACACTTTTATAAAGCCCAAGATGATAGCTTGGACACAAGAGGTAACAGCTACATATCCGGTTACAGATGTTTTCGGCGACAAAAGACAAAAACTTAATAATGCTCTTGATACATATTTAAAAGAAAAATTCAAGCCCTATGGTATTGTGATTGATACAGTCAATTTTACCAACATAAGCACAGATGAAGAAACTCAGGCGGCTATACAGAAAAAAGTAAATGCACAGCAGGAGTTGGAGCTTGCCAGAATAAAAAAAGAAACCGCTCTTGTAGACGCACAGAAAGAAAAAGAAGTTGCACAAATAAATGCCGAATCGGTAGCCATTCAGACAGCAGCCGAAGCCTCTCGCTATAAGGCTCTTTCCGACCAAATAACACCACAACTTGTACAAAAGTGGGAAATGGAAGCAAGAAAACAACACGGGTGGGTAACTGTTCAGGGTGCAAATACAGTAATTACAGAATAAATTTAAACATTTTTTCGGGCAGTTAATTAATAATAATTGCCCGAAAAAATATAATTTTAAATTTCCTTTCGGATATAAACTATCAAATAAATAATATAGTTAAATCAAACTACGAGGTTAATAAATAGAAAATGAATGAAAGAAATGATTTAATTGAGATGAAACACACAAATGAAGATTTGAAAGAAATGCAATCTTGGAGTTTAGAAAGAAAAATACAAGTCACACAGACAAGGATTATAGAATGGTACAATCATTATAATGGACAAGTTTATATATCTTTTTCCGGTGGTAAAGACAGCACTGTATTGTTAGATCTTTCAAGAAGAATTTATCCTGATATTGAGGCCGTTTTTGTAGACACAGGATTGGAATATCCGGAAATAAGAAAATTTGTTGAAACTACCCCTAATGTTAAAAGGCTTAAGCCTGAGATGAATTTCCGAAAGGTAATTGAAACATATGGTTACCCACTTATAAGTAAAGAAATAGCAGAAAAAATATATACTGCCCGAAGATGTCCTAATGGTCGTACAGCGCATAAATTTGATGAATCAAACGGATACAACACAAAATATAACGGTAGATATTCACTTTTAAAATGGTCTGACTTAAAAGATAGCAATATACCTATTTCTCATAAATGCTGTATAGTAATGAAAAAGAAACCGTTAAAGGAATACGAAAAAATCACAAATAAAAAACCCATACTTGCAACAATGACAGTAGAGTCTGCGCTTAGGAAACAAGCATGGCTAAGAAACGGATGTAATGCTTTTAATTCAAAACGACCTATATCACAGCCTATGTCCTTTTGGACAGAGCAAGATATTTTAATATATCTTAAAAAATTTAAGATTCCTTATGCAAGCATATATGGTGATATAGTGGAGGACAAGAATAATAAACTTTATACAACAGGCTTGAAAAGAACAGGTTGCGTTTTCTGTGGGTTTGGCTCCCATTTAGAAAAAGAGCCTAACAGATTTCAGCGATTAAAACAAACACATCCTGAATTATGGGAATATTGTATGAAATCTTGGGACAAAGGCGGTTTGGGAATGAAAGAAGTTTTGGAATACATAGGAGTAAAATACGGGTAGAACTAACACTGATAAAATGATAAAAGGACGTGGTGAAAATTGGACTTATACAATGATGATTGTCTGAATGTTTTTAAGACAATCACAGATAACAGTATTGATTTGATAGTTACAGATCCACCATACAGACTTGTTTCGGGTGGAGTGTCTATAGAAGTAAAGAAAAATGAATGCGGCGGTATTCTTTCAAAAAGGGTAATTTCTGACGATTCAAAATTGGGCAATAAATGGATAAAAAAGAATATTGGAGATGTTCCTTCAGCGGCAAGGCAGGGCAAAATGTTTCCCAATAATGATATAGTCTTTTCTGACTGGCTGCCGGAGGTCTATCGTATTCTGAAAGAGGGTTGTCATTGTTATATTATGATAAATGGCAGAAATCTTAAAGATCTACAAACCGAAGCTGAAAGGGTGGGGTTTAAATACGTTAATCTTCTTGTTTGGAAGAAAAACAATAAAACTCCAAATAATTTTTATATGCAACAGTGCGAATATGTACTGCTACTTAGAAAAGGCAAAGCAAGATACATAAACAATAAGGGTACCAGTAATTGTTTTGAAATCCCTAATATTATCGGTAATAAAAAGCATCCTACCGAAAAGCCTGTAGAGCTTATGAAAATATTTATTGAAAATTCGTCAAACTTTGGCGATACTATTCTTGATCCATTTATGGGTGTAGGTTCGGCAGGTGTTGCCTGCAAAGAACTTAAAAGAAATTTTATAGGAATAGAGATTGATGATGAATATTTTAACATAGCCAAAGAAAGAATAGCAGAAAATATAAAAAATGTCTGAACAAAACTTTGTAAATAATATATTACGATTTTTGGAGGTATTTATGAGCAGAACAATAATCTATGATTCAAACTACAATGACATAACAGACGAGGAAATAAAACATAGAGAAGAAACAAATAAAGATAATAAAGCAGATGAAGATGAAGCAGCAACAAAGGTTATAAATGCAGTAAATTCTGCAAATGCCAAGTTAAATAATGATTTTACACGTCCAAATCATTATTGTTACAGTTCTATTGAACCTAAAGATGCTATACGCACTTGGGGATTAAATTTTAATCTCGGCAACGTCATAAAATATGTTGCAAGAGCAGGACATAAAGCCGGTGAAAGTAAAATTTCCGACTTGCAAAAGGCAAAAACTTACATAAACTTTGAAATAGATGCACTTATAGAAGAAAGCAAGAAATACAAAGACGAAGATAATATACAAAGTGAGCAAAAAGAATAAAAAATAAGAAGGTGAACAATTATGGAAATTATCAATGCAAAATATGAAATTTTAGATGATCTTGACGGTAAGGCCATACTTAAAAAAATAGAACGAATAGCCAGAGTATGCTACAAAAGCGAGTATAAAATTACAGATAATTCAGCAAAAAGAATGGTAAAAAACCTTATAACTAATAAACATGAAGCTATGCTTGAACACTTTTCCTTTAGTGTTAAATTTATTGTAGACAGAGGTATTTCACACGAAATTGTCAGACATAGACTTGCAAGCTTCGCACAGGAAAGTACAAGATATTGCAATTATAAAAATAAAGATGGAGAGATAACTGTTATAGAACCGTATTATTTGAAAAATACTGTTGATTATAACAATTGGCTTGAAGCTTGTACATCCGCAGAACGCAGTTATCTGGCTTTAATTGATAACGGACGTACTCCACAAGAGGCTCGTTCTGTCCTTCCCAACAGTCTTAAAACAGAGATTATTATGACAGCTAATTTAAGAGAATGGCGTCATTTCTTTAAGCTGAGAGCGGTAGGCACAACAGGCAAACCTCACCCACAAATGACAGAAGTCACAATACCTCTGTTAAATGAAGTTAAGAATAAAATACCGATTGTATTTGATGATATAGCAATAAACGAAAAATAGTTTTAGAATAATTCAATTTAAGAGAAAGGTGAATGTATTTTGAAAGAAGCAGCAGACAAACTCTTAAACACAAAGCAGATCCAAAAAAACTTAAATATTGGTAAAGACAGGGTATATCGAATGCTTAATGACGGTACTCTGCCATCGACAAAAATTGGTTGCAGATATTACGTTTCGAGAAAAAATCTTAATAATTGGATAGCTAAAAGTGCCGGAAAAAGATATTACTGAATTATATAAAAACACATTAAATAATTTTGTATGTAACCAAAGTATAACAAAAAAATAAAAGGCAATACTTTAAAAGTAAAATAAATTGAATACTGTGAGGATAAAATTAATCAATGACAAGCAAATTTAAAATAAAACGGATAATTAATGGAGTAGAAGTCCAAGAAGAAGATTTAAAAAATTATTGTATTACAAATCCCTCAATATTAAAAATAGTGCAAAATGCTATTGATAGATCGGTTTGCGAAACTAAAAAAGAAGCATAAGTATTTTATATGTATTGACAATACAAAAGAAAAGTCGTTATAATATTAATATAGCGACTTTTTTATTAACAGAATTGCTCTGAAACTGTTAATAAAAAATACTGCCGAAGAAAGGAGGTAAAGTTTTTGAAGAAAAAAGCAGCTATATATATTCGTGTTTCTACAGATTTTCAAGCCGAAGAGGGTTATTCCATAGATGCACAAAAAGAACAACTGACTGCGTATTGTATATCTAAGGGCATTAAAGATTATGAATACTATATTGATGGCGGTTGGTCGGGAAGCAATATTCAAAGGCCTGAAATGCAGCGTTTGATTAACGAAGCAAAAAACGGTAAAATTTCTCACTGTATAGTTTATAAACTGGACAGACTTTCGAGAAGTCAGAAAGACACTTTATACCTCATCGAAGATGTTTTTAATCCGAATGGTGTAGATTTTGTATCTATAAATGAATCAATGGACACAAGTACACCTATGGGGAGGTTAATGTTGGGTATACTTTCTGCTTTCGCTCAGCTTGAAAGAGAAAATATCCGTATGAGAACACGCATGGGAATGAAAGAAAGAGTTAAAGACGGATACTGGATGGGCGGCGGCAGAATACCTTTCGGATATGACTATAGTAAAGAACAAGGAATACTTATTCCAAATAAGGATGCCGATAAGGTCAGATTGATCTATTCAATGTATTTAGACGGTCATAGCCCACAAACTATAGCCAATACCTGCGGTCTTAAATATGACAGACTTGTTTATCAGATACTTGCAAGAAAAAGCAACTGCGGTTATATTGTGTATAACGGTGAAGAGTATAAGGGCAGGCATGAACCCATTATATCCGAAGAAACTTATTACAAAACTATGGAAATGATGGAGGAAAGGTCTGTAAACCGCAGAGTTGAAACCAATCATTTACTTACCGGTCTTGTATACTGTGGCAAATGCGGAGCAAAAATGACTTATAAAAAATGGGGAAAATCCGGATATAAGTTTATGTGTTATTCTCAGCAAAAGTCAAAACCATATCTTATTAAAGATAAAAATTGCAATCAGGACAAGGTTTGGGCTGAAGATGTTGAAGAAATAGTCATAAATGATTTGTTTAGGTTTTCAATCGATTTGTCAAAGAGAGAATCGCTGAAAGAAGATAACGGTATTTCCACGCTTGATATGTTAAAAAGTCAGGCTACGGAAATTCAAAAAAGAATAAAAAAACTATACACACTGTATGCATTTTCTGAAGAAGACGAAATATTACTTGAAACTATAAATGACTATAAAAAACGATACAGCAAGATTGAAAAACAGATAGCAAATTCAAAAGATGGCAAAAGGCTATATGATAAGCATAAGGAAATTTCCGATGCTGTTGAAAATTTGATTCAAATATGGGATTTTCTCAGTATTCGTGAAAAACAGAATATAGTCCGAATGCTTGTTAAAAAAATTATTGTAAGCGGCGAAAAAGTAGAAATTGAATATATGTTTTAAATGTTTTTTATTTTAAGATTTTTTCTACTGATGATAATCATTCCTATGATAATAGGCGAAATAAGGAGGCATCTGAGGGACTACAATCCCATAAGGGTCAGCAGATCGCTGAGGGATATGGCGTATAAGGCTCTGCAGGCTAAAGAAAGGCTGACAAATCTGTTGTCGAGAGAGCCGACAATCGATGAGGTGGCGAAGGAGTTGGAGGCCGACAGGGGCGAGGTCATTATGGCGCTTGACGCAATTCAGGATCCCGTATCTCTGTTTGAGCCTGTTTATCACGATGGAACGGATGCTTTGTTTGTTATGGATCAGGTGAGCGATGACAAAAACACAGACAACTCATGGGTAGAAAGCATTGCTCTCAGCGAGGCTCTGAAAAAGCTCAGCGACAGAGAAAAGCACATTATAGATCTGAGGTTTTTCAAGGGCAGAACGCAGATGGAGGTTGCCGAAGAAATAGGCATAAGTCAGGCGCAGGTATCGAGGCTCGAAAAAAGCGCCCTTAAAAATATGAGAAAATATATATAACTTTGGAGGAATACGGTGAAAATACTGAATATAAACAAGGGTATAAGAGGATATATAATAGATGACGACAAGTTCAGGGGGTGCAGCATAGCCGTTGTGCTGAGGCTGCCGCTGAAAAGAGAAACCGTGACCCGAAACGCCCTTATTGTAAACGTGCTTGGACTTGGCAGCAAAAATTATCCCTCTCCCATGCAGCTCAACAGAGCAGCCGAAGAAATGTTCGGCGGAGGGCTCGAATGTGTAAACGTAAAAAAAGGCGACTCTCAGCTTCTTGAATTTTATGCCGAGGTCATAAACAAAGACGACAATATAAAAAACGCCCTTTATATTATGAGGGAGGTCATATTCAATCCTCTTATTGAAAACGGAGGATTCAGAAAAGACTATACCGAAAGAGAAAAAACGGCTTTGAGGCTCTCAATAAACAGCATAAAGGACGACAAGAGAGAATATGCAAAGACACGTCTCACGGAGGAGATGTTCGGCGGCGAGCCCTTTGGAGTATTCGGGGACGGGTATGCCGAGGACATAGAAAAAATCACTCCCGAAACCCTTTATGACGGTTATAGGGACATAATAAAGACTGCCGAAATTGATATTATTTTGGTAGGAAATATGTGTGTTGAAAATGTATGCAGGTATCTCGCCGAATTTGACAAGGGCGAAAGATATTTTCCCGAAGAAAGCGTCTCTGCCAATAAGGTCACAGAGACAAGGAGAATAACCGAGGATATGGACATCACACAGGGCAAGCTCTGTATGGGAGTCCGCACCTGCGCCGACTATTATCCCCTGCTTGCCGCCAACGAGATATTGGGCGGCGGCTCCGACAGCAGGCTTTTTATGAATGTCCGTGAAAAAGAGGGTCTATGTTATTATATTACATCAAGCGTTGTGAGGTGCTGCAAAAGCATAATCATACAGGCAGGCATTTCAAAAAAGGATCTCGACAGAGTTATTGAAATAATATGCAGGGAGCTGAGGGAGTTTTATAATGTATCCGATGAGGAGATCGAAGGGGCAAAAAGAAACATCATAAAGCATTACACAGCCTCGGAGGACGTCCTCGGCAGCATTTCAGACTTCTGTATGGGCGGTATTCTGGGCGGAGAGGTATATCTGCCGAAGGACGGAGCCGAAAAAATAAAAAACACGGCTGCGGCGGACGTCAGAAATGTTTTTAAGGATACGTTTCCCGATACAATTTATTTTCTGAGGGAGAGGGACTGATAAAATGAAAATATCCGCAAGACAGTTGCAAAACGGAACGAAATGTTATATAATCTATAAAAAGGATTGGAAAATGAAGGAGGCTATGTTTTCGGTAAACTTCGGTTCGGCTGACGACAGCGTTATCCCCGGGACGGCGCACTTTCTCGAACATAAGGTGTTTGAGCAGAAGGATATGGACGTATTCAAAGAATTTTCGTCCAAAAACGCCTCGGTCAACGCCTTTACAAACTTCAACACAACGGCTTATTATTTTATATGCAGCGATTTTTTTGAAGAAAACCTCAAAACCCTCCTCAAATTTACGGCGGAGCCGTTCTTTACGGACGAGAGCATCGAAAGAGAAAAATCCATAATAAGCGAAGAAATAAAAATGTATGAGGACGATCCTTGGTGGCAGGTCTATTTTAACCTTATAGGCGCTCTGTATTCCCAAAATCCTGTCAGAAACAACATCGCGGGAAGTATCGGCGACATAAACAGGATCGACCGCAGCATACTCACAGAATGCTATAAAAAATATTATTGCGGAGAAAACTCCGCTCTTGTTATCTGCGGAGACTTGGACGCAGACAAGACCTTTGATATGGCGGAAAGGCTCATATTGCCCGAACAGGGCGAAAAATACGAAAAAAAGAAATTTTCGGACGGCATCGAAAGTCACAGAACAGTCAAGAAAATGGCTGTCTCACGCCCCATATTCAATCTCGGGTTCAGAGAAAGCGACTTTGATACCTCCCCTGCCGAAAGAGTGTGCGCCACAAATATCCTGCTGAATATAATGTTCGGAAAATCCTCCGATTTTTATGAAAAAATGTATCTGAGCGGAGCCATAGACAAGGATTTTTCTATGGAATATCTTCTTGGTGAGGGATTCGGCGCAGGCATACTTTCGGGAGCCTCCGACAGCCCCGACAACGTGGCGCAGGCTGTATATGACAGAATAGCCTATATCAGAAAAAACGGCATATCCGACTATGAAATCGAGGGCAGCCGAAAACAGCTTTTGCGCAGCTTTTTTCTTGGACTTGACATAATGGAAAAGGTCGTTGCGGGTCAGACCGATTTTGCATTCAAAAAAACAAGCTACGAGGATATTTATAACAAATATATCGGCATAACAAAAAAAGAGGTTATGAACCGCCTTGACATTTTCGACAGGGACGACAGCGCTCTCAGCGTTATAGAGCCTGCATAAGGCAGGAGGGAAGTTTTTCCCTCTACATAAAAGGAGAATTATGACGAACACAACACCCGACATATGGTTTTATAATTTGGGAATAAAGCTTGAAAGCGTAAGAAAAGTCGCTTTTTCTGTCTTTGGCTTTGATGTATACTGTTATGGCCTGTGCATAGCTCTGGCAATGCTCGCAGGCTATTTTGTCACTCTCGATCAGGCCAAAAGGACGGGACAAAACAAGGAGCTTTACAGCGATTTTGTGCTGCCGGGCATTCTTTTTGCCGTTTGCGGAGCCAGACTGGGTTATCTTATTTTTGACGATTATGGCACCGTTTTGGATTTCTTCCGTTTCAGGGACGGAGGACTTCAGATCTACGGAGGAATTGCGGCAGGACTTGCGGCGGTTTTTGTTTTTACCAAAATAAAAAAAATAAGCCTTCTTACGTTTACGGATACCTGCGTAAGAGGACTTGCTTTGGGTCAGGCTATCGGCAGATGGGGAAATTTTTTTAACAGAGAGGCTTTCGGCAAAGCTTGCGAAGGTCTTTTTGCCATGCGTATGAAGCTCAGTCAGGTCAAGGCCACAGGCAGTATCGCAGACGGGGCGAGAGAGTTTATATATAACGGTTCGGTCTATCCTATAATAAGCTTCAACAGCACCGATTATATACAGGTGCATCCGACCTTTCTGTATGAAAGCTTGTGGAACATTGGGCTTTTTATAATATTGACTGTTATGCTCGGAAGGGGGTGCAATTCCAAAGGGAGGCTTACAGCTGTTTATTCTGTCGGCTATGGCCTCGGAAGATTCTGGATAGAGGCTTTAAGGACGGATCAGCTAAAGCTTTTCGGACTTCCGATTTCAATGGCCGTCTCGGTGGTTTTAATTATTATGGGAATTATAATATTAAGAAAAAACTGATCGACAGCAGCTATTCGGCGGCATATGCCCGCATTGACGCATTATGCCGACTTGTGATCTTTTTGATCTTTTTGATCTTTTATTCTTTTCACGAAGGATCCTGCCGCATACAGACAAAAAACTGATCGATCGGTGTTTTTTCTGCAAACCGGGAGGAAAAAGAAAATGATTTACGGATATGTCAGAGTGTCCTCAAGAGACCAGAACGAGGACAGACAGTTGAGCGCAATGAAGGAAAGAAACGTACCGCCCGAAAATGTCTTTGTGGACAAACAGAGCGGAAAGGATTTCAACAGAGAAAATTATATGAATCTTATAGATGTTCTTCTAAAGGGCGATATTATGATTATAAAGAGCATAGACAGGCTCGGAAGAAATTATCGTGAGATCATTGAACAGTGGCGGTATATCACACAGACAATAGGAGCGGACATTATTGTACTGGATATGCCGCTTTTAGATACTACACAGGCAAAGGATCTTTTGGGTACGCTTATAAGCGATATTGTACTTCAGCTTTTGTCCTATGTAGCTCAGAACGAAAGAGAGGCCATACACCAGAGACAAAAGGAGGGAATAGTCGAAGCTAAGAAAAAGGGCGTAAAGTTTGGCCGCCCAAGCAAGATGACCGATGAAGAATATCACAGAGTTCTCAAACAGTTCAAATTGGGAAAAATCGAGCGTGAAGAGGCTATGAAGCGTATGGGGATCTCACGAAGCTCCTTTTATCGTATCAAAAAAAAGCTCAGGGGATATACCCCTCCCGAACAGGATCAGCTTAAGATCGCAGAATAGACGTTCGGTTTTTGCCTTGCGCAGCGTCCCCGGCTATGTAACAAATGGCTTTATCCAAAAGTATAATATTTATTATAGGCTTTTGGAGGCGTTTTTATGGACATAAGAGCGTTCAGAACCGAAATAGAGTCCTCGGGAACGGGAGGCCTTCAGGTGGAGGTTTATTTTGAAACCGTAGGCACTCCCGTAGAGGGGGCGCTTGTTTCGGTAATAGGTGAAAACGGAGAGAGCTTTTCTCTCGAAACAGACAGCTCGGGACAAACGGCAATAGTTTATCTGGCAACACCGCCCGAATATCTGTCGGAATATCCGGGAGACATAAGGCCATATTCTACCGCAGATGTTACAGTCACAAAGGAGGGTCTCGGCACCGAGATAGTGACGGGGGTTCAGATACTGCCTGCAAGCATAGCTATACTGAGAGTATTTTTGCAGAGAGGAAACGAGACAAGACGGATCGACATATCCCCCTCAAAGCTTTATATTCCCAGAGAACCCAAAATATCCGAGGAGGAGATAAAGCCCCTTAAAAACGAAACAGGTTTTGCAGTTTTGGACAGACCCGTTATTCCCGAATATATAGTGGTGCATGACGGAGCCCCCGATGATGAGTCGGCTCCCGATTATTATATTCCCTATAAGGATTATATAAAGAATGTGGCATCCAGCGAGGTATATTCCACATGGGAGATAGAGGCCATAAGAGCAAATGTTCTGGCTATAATTTCCTTTACGCTGAACAGAGTATTCACCGAGTGGTACAGAAACAAGGGCAAGAGCTTTACCATAACCTCGTCAACTGCGGTGGATCATTATTTTGTCTACGGAAGAAATATTTTTCAGGAGATCTCTCAGATAGTAGACGAGCTTTTTTCCACCTACATCGTGAGGGACGGACAGCGACAGCCCCTCCTTGCGCAATATTGTGACGGAAGAACCGTGAGCTGCCCCGGTTGGATGACACAGTGGGGCTCTCAATATCTCGCTCAGCAGGGATATTCGGCAATAGAAATACTCAGATTTTTCTACGGCGATGACATTTATCTGACTACCGCCGAAAAGGTAACGGGGGTGCCATACTCCTTTCCCGGAGAGGCTCTTTCGATAGGATCCTCGGGTCAGGCAGTAATGACGGTACAGGAACAGCTCAACACAATAAACAGAACCTATTCGGCAATAGGAAGTCTGGATGTGGACGGCATATACGGCTCACGCACAGCCGCTGCGGTAAGAACCTTTCAGGAGATATTCAATCTCAACCCCACAGGCTCGGTGGACTATGCCACATGGTATCAGATATCTCAGATATTCACCGCAGTCGCAAGACTTGCATAAACCTGCATAAAATCCCGTAAAACAAACATTGAACGCAAAAAATGTATCCTGCGCCTAAAAAGGTAAAGGGTACATTTTTTTGCTGCAAATTAATTCTTTTTATGCTCCGAGTATTTGACCGTTATATTAAAACCGAGGATATTTTATCGGCTTTTAACTGTCTGTATGTCGAGAAAATTACTGCTGCGGATATTATAAATGTAAGAATATCCGACACGGGCATAGAATAAAGCACTCCGTCAAGCCCGAAAAATAAGGGCAGCAGCAGAGCAAAGCCTACGCCGAAAACAATTTCCCTCACCATAGAGAGCATCGTTGAAGCGGCTGCCTTTCCCATTGCCTGCAGAAATATAAAGGCAGCTTTGTTTATGCAGGCAAATACCACCATACAGAGATAAACCCTGAAGGCTTTTACGGCAAATTCGGTATAGTATACGCTTTCGTTTGCCGCGCCGAAAATTCCCGTAAGCTGCATGGGCAGAAATTCAGCCGTCACAAAAGCAATAAGTCCTGCAATAGTCTCAGCCGCAAGAAGCCTCGAAAATAACCGCCTTACCCTGTCGTTGAGCCTTGCGCCCATATTATAACCCACGATCGGTATGCAGCCCGCAGCCATACCCACGACTATCGAAATGACTATCTGAAAGAATTTCATAACTATTCCCACGACAGCCATAGGTATCTGAGCATACTGCTCCTGTCCGAAAACAGGATCCATAGCGCCATATTTTCTTATCATATTGTTGATCGCAGCCATAGCCGCCACAAGGGATATCTGAGACAAAAAGCTGCATATACCCAGTGTAAGCGTACTTTTTATTATTGAGGCGTTTGGTATGAAAGCTTTTTTTGAGAGAGACACGACCCTTGTATGGAACAAGTACCATATTGCAAGGAACGCAGTCACGCCCTGTCCAATGACAGTTGCGACCGCCGCACCCGTCATTCCCCATTTAAGTCCAAATATAAAAACAGGGTCGAGTATCACGTTCGTCAGCGCTCCCGCAAGAGTGGATACCATAGCAAATTTAGGACTTCCGTCAGCTCTTATGACAGGATTCATAGCCTGACCGAACATATAAAAAGGAATGCCCAACGAAATATAAAAGAAGTATTCCTTAGAAAGACTGAATGTCTGCTGATTCACCGTACCGCCGAACATCGCTATTATCATATCATCAAATACAAGGTATACGACGCACAATATAAGGCTCAGAAAAATAACCAGCGCAACGGAGTTTCCAACGCTTTTTTCTGCATCCGCATTATTTTTTTTGCCAAGACAAAGGCTCACAAAGGCGCAGCAGCCGTCACCAATCATTACGGCGATCGCAAGAGCGATAACAGTCAGCGGAAAGACCACTGTATTTGCGGCATTTCCGTATGAACCGAGATATGATGCGTTTGCAATAAATATCTGATCCACTATGTTATACAAGGCTCCTACAAGAAGCGAAATAACGCAGGGAACGGCATATTTTCTCATCAGCCTGCCTACGGGCTCCTGCGCAAGAAAAGAATTTGATTTTGTTTCCACGGTTTCTGTCCCCTTTCATACATAATATCCATACTCCGACAATCGCCGCCGATTATTTTGTGGAAAAATTATGTGTGCGCCGCCTGCGTATTTGCCTAACCAGACCTTCGGATCTTTTTCTGCCAAAAATCAGCTTTCAGCGCAATTTCGGACGTCAATAATCGGAATACGGAAATAAATCTCCAAAATAAAAAACGTGCTGCAAGCAACCGGACTTACGCAGTCAATGCAACACGTTCATAATTTATTATACGGATTTTCAAAAAAATATCAAAGGCAATTTTTCACAAAAATTTATTTTTAAAATAAGGATATTATCTGCAAAATTGCACATCCCGACCTATGACAAACATAAATAAGTCCACAGCAAGAGTTAACGGAAAGACAATAGTAAAAGAGCCGAAAAATAAAACCTCAATAAGAGTAATCCGCTTATACAAATCTGTCATGGATCTTATAATGTTTTACAAGCTTGAGCAGCACAGATTACAGGTTATGCTTGGTGATGCTTGGGAAGGTGACGGACACTTATTCATACAATGGAATGGTCGATTAATGAATCAATCTACTCCGTATCATACATTCAAAGACATAATAGAAAAATACAATGCTACTGTTGATAACGAAACAGACAAGCTCCCGTCAATACGTTTTCATGATCTGCGCCACACATCAGCAACCTTACTGATAGCAGCCAACACTGATATAAAAACAGTTTCCGCAAGACTTGGACATTCTCAGACATCTACCACAATGAACATCTATGCCCACTCATACAAGAAAGTAGACGAAATAGCTTCAGATACATTAGGAAGTATATTAGATAAACCCCAAGCATCACAGCAAGCAAAAAAAATCAAATAAAACCCCAAATAAACCCCAACTGCTCTTAAAACAAGAATTTAAAAACGCTTTATTCTGTCAAAAGCATCAAAAAAACCGCATAAAACTGCGGTTTTTTTGTCCAGCCGATGAAGGGAATCGAACCCCCAACCGTCTGATTACGATTCAGATGCTCTACCATTGAGCCACATCGGCAAAAAGGTATAATTTTAAATAAGCAGAGCAAAAGCTCCACTTATTTAAAATTTATTATAAGGATAAGTGGTTCCTCTGGGACTCGAACCCAGGACCGTCCGGTTATGAGCCGGATGCTCTAACCAACTGAGCTAAAGAACCTTAGAGCCGATGAAGGGAATCGAACCCCCAACCTACTGATTACAAATCAGTTGCTCTACCGTTGAGCTACATCGGCAAA
>CANRIS010000011.1 GCA_947630725.1 uncultured Clostridia bacterium | reverse complement strand
TGACAATACAAGTCATCTACTATATTGTAAATATACGAAAAGTCTACCGCTGATTCTATCTTTCTCAACAAATGATCCTTTGGTACAAAATCTTCTATACTAAAAAATATAACTTGCTCCGTTTTGTTTTTGTCCTTGCCAAGCATAATTATCACCTCTATATAATTATACCATATAAATACAAAAAAGCCCAGTACTTCTGAGCTTTTTTGACAGTCTGCTATGTCACATTGTGACATTTTTTTGGCATACATAGTCATAATTTTCTGTTTGATTTCGTACACGGAGAAGGCGAAACTACTCTAAAATACAATGTTGTTTCGCCTTACTCGCAGTTTGTCTGTTAGTTATAATTTAAGGTTCAAATTCTCCGTTGCAGTCACGTGGAACAGCAATTTCACATTCACCATAATCGCTGGATATTGTTTTTTTCCATATCCATTTCTGATATTGCCGGTATTGTTTCCGTCTATAGAATGCTTTTCATAGCCAAGATGTTCCTCCATCTCAGCTTCAAGCATTTGTTCGATTGTTCCCGCAAACATTTTTTTAATTTGTTCTGAATATCTCCGGTGCTTTTACAGTCTGCCATAAGAAACCGCACTAACTCCATTTCCTTTTCGCTTAAACCATGTTTTGCTGTTTTTATGTCTATGACCTTCGTTAATTCTTTTTGGTTATTATTGACATTTACACGGTTAAATATTCAGACTCGCTTATCCGACGCTTAAGGGCGCAGTTATACATTCGGACAAAGGCACACAGTATACAAGTGAAGAATATCGGCGTGAATTGCATAGATTTAATATTGTTCAGAGCATGAACAGCGACAGCAGCAGATGTCACGACACGCTCGGTGCAAAAGCATGTGGGCAAGAATGAAGACTAAACTTCTTTATGGTCGCTATGATACCGAACGGATGACAACAGAACAACTTAAGGTCATAATTTGGCGCTATTTCATGAGCTATTGGAATAATAGAAGGATCTGCTCAGCTAATGCTGGTCTTCCTCCTATGATCAAAAGACAATATTATTATGATTCTTTAGATATACCGGCATAGTAGTTAAAACTTTGAGAAAAATATGCCAACCAATATTGACAATATCAATTATTTGAAATTTCTAATTTTTCTCAATGTATATCCTTTTAATTGAATATATTAACTAGAAAGTTTATTATTTTAAAATATTCTAGTTAATGACCAACCATATTGTGTTTTAAAATAATCGTCACTTATAATTTTTGCCTGAAAAATATCTCCTATTTTTACAGCATCCTCACATTTTTCAATCCATTTTTTACCTAACCGTGAAATATGAATTTCCCCTTTGTTTCTAGTATCTTGTGTTTTTATTTCTACATGAACAAAATATCCTTTTATATAACAAACTGTACAATGGACTATATCCCCAATTTTTAAATATTCCGTTGAATCAACAGCACTTTTCTGCTTATTAAGTAACAAAATATAGTCTGTAGTAAATTCCTTACTTCTATGCTGATCTGCCGAATTAATTTCAGACTCTTCTGTCACATTTTTCAAACACATAAATGCGATTTGGAAATATTTATTAATTTCATTGTCATTCCTAATTATATCAAAAATCTTTTTGCATTTTTTCTTTTGCTGCCTTGCTTTTCCATACAAAATGTTCGCGTCAGTAATAAGTATTTTCATTCCTAGCATTATGTGGAATTTAAAACGTCTATATTTCTTTTCAATTTTTCCTTCTTTAAACATTTTATCAAGAAAAAAATTAAAATACGCCGCTATATAATATGGTTCAAAAGTATCCGTATCTAAATACAATCTATTTTTATATGCATTTAAGAGCTCACCATAATATCTATGCGTACTTTGTGGTTCATTTAAAAAAACTGCAACATACGATGCCGTTTGTGTTGCCAATGACACAACATTCGACTTTCTGATATTATCTTGTAATTCATATTGCTTTGATCTTCTTTCATAGTACAGACCAAATTCTCCAACTAATGCATTATAATAATCTTGCAATTTTTTATGAAAATGCTTCGTAGATGTAAACGCCTCTGATTTCACTTCTGTTTGTCTATTGGTAGTATATATTACTCTATCTGACAACTGCTCTGACAAAACCTCTATAACTTTAATAATAATATATGTTCCCTCTTTAATTTTTTCCCTATTGTCAAAGAGAACATAGCTTGTCTGACATCCATTTACAATTTGATAATCGTATATTTCGACACTATCACCTGTAACACTTACTTTTTTTGCAACAATAGTTATCCCATTATTTAAAAGAGCGAATCTTTTTTGATCCTCTGCATCATTTATAGTATCTCGGATTTCATTATTTACTGGATTATAGCCCTGAAAGTCTCGAACATTATCCTCAAAAATATTATTCAACATTTTTCCATCATTATCTGTAAGTATCGATACAAACTGTTTACAACTTACAATTCCCAAAAATGACTGTTTTGCGCCACTAATATCTGGAAAAGACACTCTTCTTTCCACAGTAAATGTTCTACTAATCTTCTTTTTTAATTCTTTATATGCTGTACTAATTTTATCTGTATCATATTTATAAAACTCAACACTACTAAAATTTTGAGATTCAATCAAAGGCCTTATCTCTATATCAATCCTATTCTGCAATCCATTATTATCATCCCATTTTCCACAACACGCATAATATAAATCCAACTCCGGATTTTTAACCATATCCACGCTTTTCTGATAAATTAAATCCTTTATTGCAATCATTCTTTCCATTTTTTCATTAGTTTTCGGTCTCATAGACTCTTCTTCAAAGAAAGCCTTAACCCCATAAATAAATGTACCAATCTCATCACCGCTAAATTTATCACTTGTTTTAGCCTGAATAAACACAAACTTTACCTCTAAATCTGTATTTTCTTTTATTAAAGATTCTATTTCATCCATCGTCATTATTATACGATCATTCACTATTATAGCTACACCATCAATTCCTTTCTCACCTTCATCTGTCATAATATCCATTGGATCAAATCTATCCACAGAATACTTATTTACTATACACCTATTAACAAAATGTTCAAATGCAATTTCTGGTTCATATTCTTCAATAGAATACTCACTTCTATGTGTGTTCAAAAAGCTTTCAATAATTTTATTCATTTTTCCCTCCATATATAAATTAAATAATATAATTACATAGTGTTAACACTGTGTAATTATATCAAACAAATATTGCAGCGACTCCTATTATGCAACAAGATAATAGATATATAATCTCTATCTTATTATATTTACAAATTTTTTTAAGACAAATGTTTTAAATACACTAAATAAAACACAATAATAAATAAACATATTTTACTGCGAAAATCCTGAATAAGTATTATTTACCCCTATGTTTCTCCTTCCTTTTATGCTGTTTCAATTAATACTGCCGTTGTTTATCCGATTCCCGCTGTTCCCGACTCATAGTCTTGCGTTCAGTTTTCAACTGCTCCTGCTGCAATTTCAAAGCCTGTTGCGACTTCGTGCCAATCCCAATATTCTGTACCTGTTTTCGCACTTCTCTCTGGATACGTTTTGGATTGCAACCAACTTCTTTTACATCAGTTGCCACAGCCAGACTAAATCGAAGCCGATAGTAACTCTTCAGAACAAAATCATAAACACCCTAATCTTTTGGTCCTGCCCCAAACACAACCTTACACACAGATAGCTTTCGCCCTGATACATGTTCAAACAATCCAATCCAAAAAAGTTCTTCAAAAAAATACTGTCAACTTTCCCGATACTTTATCCATAACAATTCCTCCTTAATGCCCTGTAGCTGTCGCAGTATTCGTCAAATGTTCCTGCAAGCAGGACAGGACATTTTCCTCACTACTCGCATAATTGTACTGAACAAAGAACGGACGACCCTAAGGAGTGAGGGCTACTTACACCAAATCGGTGCGACTGGAGCACCTACCAGTTCTACAAGATTGCCTTGCGTTGTGTTTTTATCTTTGCTTCTATATTATACCATATAAATATCTATTTTTCAATACAATATAGCAATCTTTTTCTACGCAAACCGTTGTATTATAATTTTTTCTTATATACATTAACTTACATAATAATAACAACATGTTCAAATCACTATTAAGAAAAATAACATTATTCCATCTTTCTCGCAACATATGAATTTATTTATTTTTCAAATTTTTTGCGATACATAATTACTCTGGTATATTTACATATAGATCACAATTGCGAATTATTTCAAATCCTAGTTTTTTATATACATTACAAGATTCATTCAATAACTCTCCTGTTCCAATAATCATCTTTTTACATCCCATTTTCACAGCCCACTACATTAACAAAGAAACAAATTTACTTCCAATACCTTTTCCTTAATATTCAGTATGTACAAATACTTTCTTTAATTCTATATTTTGGATCACATCTAAAAAAGCAGACAAATAATAAGCAAGTATAATACAATAAAGTAAACAAAAAAAGGAGGAGTTTATATGCCAAATCCAAAATATGATGAAGAATTCAAGAAGAGTATAGTATCGTTGGTAGAGAGCGACAAAAGCAAAACACAGGTCAGTAAAGACTACAATGTTTCGCTTTCCGCAGTAAGTAAATGGGTAAAGCTGTATTCTGAAGTCAAAGTGGACGAGGATACAGTATTTACTGCAAAACAGATAAAAGAGCTGCAAAAACGAAACGCAGCCCTTGAGGAGGAGAACATAATATAAAAAAACGATTGCCATATTCACGCCACACGAGAAGAAATAGTCAATGATATTTGTACTCCGCTTACGCTGCGTAACTCTATCCGATGGCTTCTTACGAAGTCTTTTTATTCGGATGGGAGCTTGCATCTCCCACCGAATACAACAGTAAGTACCCACCGCCTAAAGAGGCGGGGACTTAATTGTCGGTTAAATGCAGTTCATGCTTTAAGATTTCGGCACAAAATCAGTACGCTATGCAGAGTTTTTGAAGTAAACAGAAGCACATATTATAAGCATTTTTCAAATAAAGTTTCTGACAAAACTGTTATGAATCAAAAGATATGCAAATGTATACTTTCAATATATACAGTTTCAAAAAAGAGATTTGGAGCAGGTAAGATATGTTATCTTCTGTACGTTGAATATGGCATAAAAATAAGCGTGGGAGGGTATATAGGCTTATGAAATCAATGGATCTGACCAAAACAGCCGAAACAAAGCCAAAATACCGCTCTCAGAAAACAGAAAACGAAGCAGGCTTAAAAATGAGGTAAAGAAAAATTTTACAACAAAAAAGCCTGCTATTGTTTGGGTAAGTGATATAACCTACATAAAAGTGAATGGACATTTTATGTATTTATGTGTTATTATAGATTTATACTCCCGAGAAGTAATAGCTTACTGTGTAAAAATAAAAAGGACTCATCATTAGTGGAAGAAACCTTTAAAAAAGCTTATGAAAGGAGAAATCAGCCTAAAAATCTTATATTTCATTCAGATAGAGGAAATCAAGTATACATCAAAGACTTTTCGGCGACTGCTTGATGAAATGGATGTTATACAATCTTTTTCGGCAAAAGGTCATCCTTATGACAATGCCGTAGCGGAGTCATTTTTTAAATTTTTAAAACTTGAGGAAATAAACCGCAGAACATATTATACAAAAAAGGAGCTTGAAGACTCACTCTTTGAGTACATAGAAGGATTCTGCAACTCAAAGAGACCACATTCCGCAAATAATATGCTCTCATCAAACCAAAAGAAATAACAATATACCGAAATGTTAAACAAGTAAGCTCGGGTCTTTTGGGGGCTGACTGCCCCAAATACCGGCAAACGTGCAACGCTTGACCCGGTAGGTTTTGTTTTCCTATTTGCTGTCCACTTTTTTGACTATAGTCCATAGTTGAATTAGTGTTTATATAAAGGATGGATTAGAAGCATTATACCAAAAGAAACGTATGGGAAACCATAAAAATTTAAGCTATGAGGAAGAAGCCAAATTATTAAAAGTTTTTTTCAAGGAAGTTGAAAGTGGACAAATTGTATATATAAATGAAACAAATAAAGAATATGCGAAAAAAGTAAATTATTCTATCGGCAATAGTCAAATATATCGTGTTCTCAAACGTCATGGTTGGTGAAAGGTAATATCAAGAAGTAAACACCCTAAAAAGACAAGCAAGGAGACAATAAAAGCTTCAAAAAAATTAACCACACCGGAAGATAAGAGTTTAGCAATTTAAAGTGCGAAACTATAAAATTAATGTTCCAAGACTAAGCAGGTTTTGGGCGAATAAATAAACCCAAATATTGCTGGTGTACTAAAGGCATAAGACAATCAGTGACATGTCATCATATTAGAGAGCATAGATATGTATATGGAGCAGTTTGGCATAAAGCCAAATCACTTGAAATTCCATCTAATATACATCTTATATTTTTACCGCCTTATACTCTTGAAATGAATCCAATAGAGCAAATTTAGAAAGGAATCAGAAAACACAGATTTAAAAAAGAATTATTTTCAACTTTAGAAAAAGTTATTGATAGATTATGTGATGTTATATCTCTATCTCTGTCGAAATGATAAAAAGCCTTACTGGTAGGGATTAGATTTTGTCTATCTTTTAAATGAATATTAGTATTAACCCATTTATTCCTATTTTTTCTTGACATTTTAAAAACCCCCAAACCTATATTTCTATTGTATACAAGTTTAGAGGTTTACTTGATTTTTGAAATAACGCATGTTCTATGCTATTTACACAAAAATTGATTAAATTTTATTATAACAGTAAAATGAAGAAATTCACAATATCTTTCTGCTAATGCTAATTCCTTTTTCTATGTCGCTCATAAGATTTCTTATTCCTCGGTTATCGCTAGGAGTTGAAGATACCGTATACATATATTTGCTGTCATGGAACATAATTTTATTGTGCGATCCTTCTGTTATTTCGAATCCAAGGGATTTTAATTTTGACTTTGTGATATTATTCCATCTAAATCCGGGTTTAAATATTTTTTTAAGTCCTCCCAATATTTTTTCATTTTCTCCCGTAATATCATTATTATATATAATACTTTGTAATAATTCATGCTGCCTAAACTTACTTGTTTCAGAGTTAAATTTTCGTTCGAAAATTTCTTTCAATAAATAAAGTATTAGGTCATGCTGTTCATCAATGTAAAAATCATTTAAACCTGTTTTTAAACATATATTCTCATTTCGTTTTTTATTCTTGAGCATTTCATTTTGTATTGAAAGAGAATCATTTTCTTTTTGCAAATATTCAATCTTTTCTTTTAATTCTCTCTCATTTTCGTCGGCCAAATCAATAAGGTCGCTTAATTCCTTACTTGTACCTTCTGACTCAATCAATTTTTCTTTTGCTTTTAATGTTTGAAGATTTGTCCAATTATATTCCTCTGAAGACATATGATTTATTAGGGACTGTTGAAGATTAAGTGATATGCCGGTCTCAAATTTGTATGAATTATCAGTAGATATAAAATCAGATAAACAATAAAGTTGATGTTTTGCTGAACCAGGATAATAAATTCCGACATAACCATTATGGGCATTTTTTGAGTTAGTTAATTCTTTCATCAAAAATGAAACTTCTCGATTTTCTTCAACAACTACATAAGCCATGCCTGAAAGCCATTTTGCTAATGTATCACAATCTACGCAATAGGAATCATAGTATATACTTATATAGACCATAGGAAGAGGTTTTTTTATTTCTCCATTCATATATGCTGCATATATTTTAGCATTTTCTTTATTACATATTAATTTTCTGTCATGTACAGGAAAATACCTATCATCTATTCCATAGTTTTTATTCATTATTATTTTTATAAAATTTGGTTTGTGGTTTTTAGGAAAGCGCGGATCAAATAATTTTAAATTGCAATTATTTATGACACTAATAAATTTACCATTTTTATCATCAATCAAAAGTATATCAATAATCCATAAAGTTCCTTTATCATTATTATTTAAGCGAAATGCAACAATACTTGTGTCTTCTTTTTTATAACAAGCTATCTGACACTTAATATTATTTAATTCAATTTCATAATCATTATGGCTAGATATATCATATTCAATTTTTAAATTATGATAATGAGGACTTCTATAAATCCACTCAGCACATAAATCAACAAACATTTGCTCTGTTACGGTACTTTTTATAGGAATTTTTGTAGTGAATACTATCATTATTATCTCCTCCTTTAAATGCACTTTACCTTTAATATATTAATTAAAGATTTTCATATCTTTATGCAGATGATTTTATAACAACAAAATTTAAATTATTAATAATTAAATAATATTATATATAGTATATCATATAATATACAGCTTGACAATCCTTTAATAAAAAATCATAGTTCATATATAATAAAAATATAAACTTTATATAAAATAATTAATATTATATATATTACATGATATATAAAAAATATTATAAGGCAAATGGTTAGATAAAACATCTTGTAATAAATTTAAAAGACTAATTGCTGTATAAATTTATCAGAATGATAATTTCATAAGATGCATTAATAAAGCAACTATAATAAATTTTTGTTATAGTTGGCTTTACTACGCAAAATTTCATTTTATTTTTGCAAAATTTGCAAAATACAATTTTCATAATTTGCAAAGCAAGAGCCCACTTGCTTTGCTTGAAAGTTGCTTTTCGATAAATCAGTCATAATGTTTTTTCAGCTTTCAGAATTTAGGTTAATAAAATTTATTTGTATACCGAATAAATCAGACTGTCAAAAAAGCTCAGAAGTACTGGGCTTTTGTATTTATATGGTATAATTATATAGAGGTGATGATAGTTATGCTTAGTAAGGGCAAAACAAAACGGAGCAAGTTATATTTTTCAGCATGGAAGATTTTGTACAAAAGGATCATTTGTTGAGAAAGATAGAATCAGCGGTAGACTTTTCGTATATTTATAATATAGTAGATGACTTGTATTGCCATGACAATTGCAGACAAGCATAGATCCTGTTGTACTTTTCAAAATGGTTCTGATTCAACATCTTTATGGCATCAGGTCGTTAAGAAAAACAGCGGAAGAAATTTCAATGAATGTTGCCTATCGCTGGTTTCTGGGGTATTCAATGAATGAAAAAATACCTCATTTTGCTACTGTAAGTTATAATTTTAAACACAGATTCAACGAAGAAATTATATAAGCAGTATTTTGTTGGATATTAAATGAGATTAATAAAAAAGGCTATCTGACACCGGAGGCAGTATTCATAGACTGCACACGTATAAAGGCAGATGCAAATGTAAAGAAATATATAAAGAAAAATATACACAAAGCTGCGAGGATATATGAAAAACAGCTTATGGAAGAGATAAACGAGGATAGAAAAGACCATAGCAAAAAGCCATTTGACGGAGGCAAAAAAGACAACGAAGAAAAAGAAAGTATAGTGTCCACATCAGATTCTGACAGTGGACTTTTCCACAAAGGCGAACATAAGAAACAGTTTGCCTATGAAGCCCATACAGCTTGCGACAAGAACGGTTATATATTGGGTTGTATTGTAACGCCCGGGAACGTACACGACAGTATTGCTTTTGATCCTTTGTATGATATTGTTACAGATAAATTTTTCGAAATAAAGGAAATTGTTGCGGATGCTGCCTATAAAACACCTTGGATATGCAAAAGAATAATCGATGATGGAAGAATACCGATTATGCCTTATAAACGACCAATGGGAAATCGTGAATTTTTCAGACCGCATGAATATGTATACGATGAATACTATGATTGTGTCATCTGTCCCAATAATGAAGTTTTAAAATATGCGACTACAGATAGGGATGGATATAAGCAATTTAAAAGCAACACCGCCAAATGCGTTAACTGCCCTGACATTAAAAATTGCACAAATAGCAAAAATCACCAAAAGACGGTAACAAAGCATATATGGTCAGATTATCTTGACTTGGCAGAGGACTACAGACATACACCGAAATATAAAGTCATATATGAAATGCGTAAGGAAACAATAGAAAGAGTATTTGCAGACGCAAAAGAAAAGCATGCAATGAGGTATACAACATTAACAGGTTTAACTCAGGTATCAAAATGGGTCAAGCTTAAATTTGCATGCATGAATCTCAAAAAATTTGCAATTCATTTATGGAAAGTCAACAATTCCACCTCATATATTTCTATCATAAATACGATTCTTTCGGTTTTAAGTGAAGTTTTATCAAAAAACAACCCCTGTTCCGAGATTTGGAACAGGGGTTGTTTGACAGTCTGCCCACCGCCTAAATAGGCGGGGGACTTACTTGTCGGTTAAATTCTAAAATTTTTTGGCTATGCATATAATGCTATTAGTATTGTTATAAATTTTATCGACAGTATTATTTAATTATGAAAACAAAAATAATTTTGGTTTGTATATACACTTTTAGAATTATTTTATATAATATAAATAGTATCATTCGTTAAGGGATATGATAAAATTATTTCCATTAAATTCTGAAAATTTTTTGACTATGTAAACGACACTATTGGATTTGTTATAAATTATATCGTCAGCATTATTTAATTATGGAATATAAAAAAGTTCGGTCAATATGTGCACTTTCAGAATTATTTTGATAATATTAAATAGTATTATATAATAAGAAAAATACAGCAAAATTTTTCATTATTTATATTATAATACTGTTAATAGCGGCGTAAAGTGCCAAAAGTATATTTATTTGTATATATAAATATATACTTATAGAATTATTATAATAATTACAAACAGTGCATTTATATGGATATGTATTATCTGAGTTTGTTTTGGTATAAGCTATAAGGCGTCTTACATGGGTATAAATATAAGCAAATTCCCTACATGAGATTTATTCCAAATCGACGAAAAAAACCTATAGGCAGCATTGTTGGGAGTCAAAGTTCTGCAACGATTTCCGAAATGGCTACAAGGGCTGCCTCGCCGCTTATGGTGATGCGGCCGTTTTCTTCTGTTCGGCAGCGTAAATATCCTCCTCGCTCCGACGCCTGATATGCATAGATTTCTTTTTTGTTAAGCTCTTTTGCCCAGTAGTCGGCGATCTGACAGTGCGCCGAGCCGCATACGGGATCTTCGTCAATGCCGAGCTTGGGGCAAAAGCTGCGGGATACGCAGTCGGTTTCCTTTCCCAATGCGGTGACATTTTGTATTCTGCCTTCAATCCCAAGCAAAAGCGACCGATCGGGATCCATACTTCTTATGATTTCTTCGGACTCAAAGACGCACACAAGATCAAGCCCAAGAACAGCCTTTACGGGGCGAACGCCGAATGCCTTTTCCATGGCATCGGTAACGGGTATTTCCCTGAGATCGTATGTGGGAAAATTCATTTCGTACAAGCCGCCGTTTTTTCGGACGATAAGCTCTCCGCTGAGAGTGTTGAACCTGACCTCCTGCGTATCCGTTTCGCAGAAATTAAGAATAACGAACGCCGACGCCAATGTTGCGTGACCGCACAGCTCTACCTCTTTGCTCGGTGTAAACCATCGCAGGTGATAGCCGTTTTCTTCTTTTACAATAAAAGCCGTTTCGGACAGATTGTTTTCTGCCGCAAGCTTCATCATAGCCTCATCGGACAGCCATTTTTCCGACAAACACACCGCAGCAGGATTTCCCGAAAAAGGCTTGTCCGTAAACGCATCTACTATATACTGTTTCATTTTTGTATCCTCCGATGACTGCGCCCCTATACGCATATATTTAGACAGCTCCGCCGTCTTAAGGGCTGCTGAGCGTTCAGTTTTTTTGCGAAAAATTTATCTATGCAAAAACTTTTCTATTTCGTTCAGAAGAGTGTCAATTTCTTTGTCGGTTCCTACGGTTATTCTGAGGTGATCGCTGATTTTTGGCTTGTCAAAATGCCTTACATATATATTTTTTGATTTGAGATATTCAAAAAGTTCTTTTCCGCTTATTCCCGGTTTTGAAGTGAAAACAAAGTTTGAGCCCGACGGGCAGGTGACAAAGCCCATATCCGAAAGGCCGTCTGTCAGTCTCTGTCTGGTTCTTTTTATGCTGTTAACGCAAATCTCAAAATAACCTCTGTCCTTTCCGCTCTCTTCGGCAAGTATCCTTGTTACGGTGTTTATCGTGTAGGAGTTGAAAGAGTTTCTGACCGCTTCAAGCACCGCTATAAGCTCTTTGTCTGCAAAAGCATAGCCAAACCTTATTCCTGCAAGAGCCCTTGACTTTGAATATGTCTGCACCACAACAAGGTTGTCATATTTATGTATAAGAGCCGCTATGCTGCCCTCCTCCGAAAAGTCCACGTATGCCTCGTCTATGATGACTATACTGTCTCTGTTTTTTTCGATTATCTCCTCAATGACGCTTTTGGGGGCGGCTATGGAGGTAGGCGCATTGGGGTTAGGTATGACCACCCCGCCGTTTTCCTCAAAAAATCCCTCTTTGTCAAGGGTAAAATCCTCCCTCAGAGCAACCGTCCCGTAGGGTATGCCGAAAAGCTCCGCCCATACGGTATAAAATGAGTAGGTTATATCGGGAAAAAGCACAGGCTTTTTTGAATTGAAAAATGCCCTGAAGCACAGCGCCAGAACCTCGTCCGAGCCGTTGCCGAGAAAAATTTCTTCCGGATTTATGGGATAGTTTTCGGAAATTATCTCCTTAAGCTCTTTGCATACAAAATCGGGGTAGAGGTTCAGCCTGCCCGACTCTATTTTTTTAAGCGCCTCTGCCACTCTTGGCGATGGCGGATATGGACATTCATTTGTATTCAGCTTTATTATACCGTCTCCCTTGGGCTGCTCCCCCGGAATATACGGTTCGATATCGATAAGCTTTTCTTTAAGTTTTTTGTTCATAGCTTTCAGCTCCGTATTGTTTTTTTCGTATGTGTAATATAATTTATGGTTATTCGGGAGAAATCTCTCTGTATCCCCTGCCGCCGCAGGCACTGCACGGGGCGGTCAGATAACGCGCAATCGGAAGTCCCTCTCTTTTTCTTGTAAGTATCACAAGCCCCAAAGCCGTCATACCTATTATGGTGACGGAAAGTCTGTCCTTTTTTGCCTCTTCTCTCAGAAAACTCACAAGGTCGTTGTTGTTTTTTTCGTCATTCATATTTATGAAATCTATTATAACCGTACCCGAAAGGTTTCTCAGTCTGAGCTGATGAAGTATTTCGGCTGCGGCCTCCATATTTGTTGCGAAAGCCGTTTTTTCGTGAGAGCGTGTGTTGTTTTTTCCCGAGTTTACATCTACGACCACCATGGCTTCGGTAGGCTCTATCACTATATGACCCCCGCTTTTCAGCCATACCCGCGGCGAGAGGGCTTTTTCTGCCTTGCTTTCTATGAGAAATTCTCTGAAAATGGGTATGTCACCTTCATACGGCTCAGGCTCAAAAAGCCTTTCTCTGTCTATATACTCATAGTATTTCCGGATATCGTTCACCGTTATTTTTTCGGGAGAAAAGGACTTTATTGCCAGAAGCGCTGTCGGTTCGGTTTTATACACCCTTGCGGGGGGCTTTCTGAACAGGGCTTTTTGGGATATGGCTCTTATGCGCTCTATAAGCTCCGCAGCCTCTTTTCTTACCTCCGATGGGTCGCTATCGGCTGCCTTTGTTCTTATGACGATATCGAAATCCGAAAAAGCGCCGTCTCCCTCAAAGACTGCCCTCAGCTCTTTTCTCTTTTCTTCGGAGGTTATTTTTCTCGATACTCTCACGTCTCCCCTGCCCATAACCACAACGCACAGGCTGCCTTTGAGCGAAAGCGCCGAGCTTGCCGCAGCGCCCTTTTTTCCCTCCGATATTTTAAGTATCTGAACCGTAAGGCTGTCCCCCTCTTTTATGCCGAGCCTGCCGTTTTTCCACAGACCTTCCTCTCTTTTGTCGGTAAAATACAGAAAGGCGTTTTTTTCCTCCCCTATATCCACAAAGGCAAAGCCGCTTTTCAGTATTCTTTTTACAGTCCCCGTGTATATGTCCCCCGCTTCGGGGCCTCCGCCATAATACGCAGGCACAAGCTCCACAAGCCTTTCGTCCTCCACAAGAGCCGTTCTTATAATATTCTTCCCAAAATCAATAACAGCCTTTTTCATATTGTCATTTTCACCTTATGAGATAGTCCATAACCTGCTTTTGATTGTCCCACTCTTCAACGGCTCCGAATATGCCTATATAGTTTTCGCCCGGATCAAAGCCCGGCATATCCGTCATTGAGGTTGAATTTTTAAGACTGACCGCATAGTATTTTTCGTCCGAGTCAAGCTCCGACGCTGTTTTTATGAGCATACCTTCTTTTTCCATATTTTCAAGCTCCTCATCGGTATAGACAAGACTGAGGTCGAGAAGATAGTCGTTGGCGGCGTACTCCACCATACTCGCCTCGTTCATTATCATCATATTTACGTCCCCCGTAAGGAGCATAGCGCCGAACTTGTCTATCATATTCGACATAAAATCGGGCTGGGAAGGATCGTCATAGAAATATTCTATGCGAACTTCGGAGTCTGTTCCCTCAAGCCCCAGAGCCTCGTTTATTCTGTTGTAGAGAGGGTCGTCATAATAATTGTCGGGAAACCTGTAGTCTATTATGGCAAGCCCCGCAAAAAGCTCCTTTTGGGGGCGGAATTTTGCATTGTAGATCCATGAGCCTATAATAACGGCAAATAGCAGCGTACCCAGAATATGAACCTTATAATACTCCCATATATGCTCTATCTTTTTTTTGAAGGTAAGATCCTTAAACTCCATACTTTTTCCCTCTATTCGTCTTTCATATCAAGTCCCGCAAGAAGTCCCACGGCTCTTTCAACCGAGTCTCTTGCATTGTTCCACGGGTCGTTTCTGTGTTCATACTTGTTTTTTTCGACAAACCAGTTTACGTCCTTTTCAAGCTCCCTCATTATTTCAATCTGCTTAGGCACTATGGTGTCCACGAGACTGTCATAATTCTCTTTGGAGAGAGCGTCCTTGCCCTTGTCAAGCAGCAGCGCAAAATGCTCAAAGCAAAATCCCTTTGAATTTTTCACAAGCTCTCTGAACGAAGGTTCTTTTCTCCACAGAAAGAAAACCGTGTCGAGATACCTTTCAAAGCTTGCGTTAATTTTATTGCAAATATAACAATTTTCTGATATATTATTAAGGAATGACAGAAGCTCGGGTTTTTCTTTTGAGCCTCTTGAAAAAAGACCCTTTTTGCCCTCCTTAAGGGTGTCCTTGTCCTTTTCAAGATGCTTTACGATCTCCTGAAGATGAGTGTCTATCATAAGAGCAAGCCCCAGTCGGTTCTGCATATGATACATCTTGTCATAGTGTTCTCTGCAAAAACCGACCTTGTTGGTCTCCATTCGTATGTCTCCCTCCATATATGAGGGCCCCATCATATAGTCTACTCCGTCCTTGTCGAGCTTGTCCCTTATGGCGCACAAGGGACAACTGCAGTCTGACTGAAAGGCCTCCGTTACGGGAATGGTATACAGCTTTTCTTTCATTTATAATGCCTCCTGTCATATGTATATATTTTTTTATGCAATATCCGAGAGATCAAAGAGCGAGGGAAGCGCCCAATTATGCGTTTCCCAATAAATATTATTATTATAACACACAAATATATTTTTTTACAACAAGGAAAGGAAATAATTATGAAATATTTTGAATCGGAAGGCTCGGTCATAATGACCGATCAGGACAGCTTTGACATAGAACAGATATTGGAATGCGGTCAGTGTTTCAGGTTTGAAAAGCTATCCGAAAAGGAATACAGAATCGTAGCCATGGGCAGAGTTCTCACAATAAAGCAGGACAAAGACAGCATAAGCTTTTCGCCCTGCTCCGAAAAGGATTTCAGAGAAATATGGTATGAATATTTCGATCTCGGCAGAGATTATACATATATAAAGGAGCTTCTCTCCGTTGATGAGGTTATGAGAGCCGCCTGCGATTTCGGCAGCGGCATAAGGATATTGAACCAAGAGCCCTTCGAGTGCCTTGTATCCTTTATTATATCCCAGAACAACCGCATACCTATGATAAAAAGGGCAGTAAGAAACATATCCGAAAAATGGGGAACTCAGCGTGACGGAGAATATCTGTTTCCCTCTCCCGAGGCTCTGCTTTCTTCGGATCGTGACAGTCTTATGGAGTGCAAAACAGGCTTTCGTCACAAATATATTTCGGACTGTCTCGAAAAAATCGCCGAAAAAAGCATATGTCTTGAAGAGCTTAAAGGGCTGCCGACAAACAGAGCAAAAGAGGAGCTTATGAAAATAAAGGGCGTAGGCGTAAAGGTAGCCGACTGCGTGCTTTTGTTTTCCCTCGGCAAAAGCGAGGTTTTTCCCACTGACGTATGGATAAAGAGAGTTATGGAATATTTCTGGCCGAGTGAGTGCGTCTCCATGAAGGAAATACAAAGCTTTGCCCGTGAAAAATGGGGAATTTACGCAGGCTTTGCGCAGCAGTATCTTTTCTATTATGCCAGATCACTTGGTATAGGCAAAACGAAATAAGCAAAGGTGACATATTGAAAATTGGCAAAAATTTAAGAAAATAAGAGCATATGTGAGTTAAGCCTATGTTTTGTTTGGTTTTTGACCGAAATGGGATATTGCATATATTCAATACTTGGAATATTATAACAATCAGAGTTTTAGCACTCAAAGACAACGAGTGCTAATAAATATTATAGGAGGTTGTTTATAATGAAATTAGTTCCACTCAGCGACAGAATCGTTTTAAAGGAATTTGAAGCAGAAGAAAAAACAAAGGGCGGTATTATCCTTACATCGACCCAGCAGAAAAAGCCCCAGGAGGCCGAAGTCATAGCCGTAGGCCCCGGAAGAACAGAGGACGGCAAGCTCGTACCTATGGACGTAAAGGTCGGCGACAAGGTCATATATGCTTCGTATGCAGGCACAAAGGTAGATCTTGACGATGAGGAATTCATAATAGTACGCTCCGAGGATATTCTGGCAATCGTAAAATAATTTTGCATTATACCGAATATCCAAAGGCCGAGGATACAACGGTCAAATAAAATCAGAAAACAGAAATTTTTTCAGGAGGTCATAAATATGGCAAAACAGATTCTCTTTTCGAGAGATGCAAGAAGCGGTCTTGAAGCAGGCATAAACAAGCTTGCCGATACGGTAAAGGTTACATTGGGACCCAAGGGAAGAAACGTAGTGCTTGACAAAAAATTCGGCACACCCCTTATCACAAATGACGGCGTTACTATCGCAAAGGAAATCGAGCTTGAGGACGAGGCAGAAAACATCGGCGCTCAGCTTGTCAAGGAAGTAGCCACAAAGACAAACGACATAGCAGGCGACGGCACCACAACGGCTACCGTTCTCGCTCAGGCTATGGTAAACGAAGGTCTTAAGAATATTGCCGCAGGCGCAAACGCCATTATTTTAAGAAAAGGTATGGCAAAGGCTACCGACGCAGCAGTAGAGGCTATAAAGGGTATGAGCCAGAAGGTTGACGGAAAGAACCACATCGCCAGAGTCGCATCGATTTCGGCATCGGACGATGTTATAGGCGAGCTTGTGGCAGACGCTATGGAAAAGGTTTCAAATGACGGCGTTATCACTGTGGAAGAAAGCAAGACTATGCTCACGGAGCTTGATCTTGTAGAGGGTATGCAGTTTGACAGAGGCTATCTTTCACCCTATATGTCAACGGATATGGAAAAGATGATCGCCGAGCTTGACAATCCCTACATTCTTATAACAACAAAAAAGATCGTAAACATACAGGATCTTCTTCCCGTTCTCGAACAGATTGTTCAGCAGGGAGCTAAGCTTCTCATAATCGCTGAGGACGTTGAGGGAGAGGCTCTCGGCACACTTGTACTCAACAAGCTGAGAGGTTCGTTCACCTGCGTTGCCGTAAAGGCTCCCGGATTCGGCGACAGAAGAAAAGAAATGCTTCAGGATATAGCCATACTCACAGGCGGTACGGTTATTTCGGAGGACGTTGCCCTCGATCTTAAGGACACGACTATCGAAATGCTGGGCAGAGCAGGCAGCGTAAAGGTTACAAAGGACACAACAACCATTGTTGACGGCGCAGGCGACCCCTCCGACATCGCAGCAAGAGTTAAGCAGATAAAAGAAACCATCAAAAACACAACATCGGAGTTTGATATCGAAAAGCTTCAGGAAAGACTTGCAAAGCTTGCAGGCGGCGTAGCCGTTATAAAGGTGGGCGCAGCTACCGAAACAGAGCTTAAGGAAAAGAAGCTTCGTCTCGAGGACGCTCTCGCAGCTACAAAGGCAGCAGTCGAAGAGGGTATCATCGCAGGCGGCGGCTCGGCTTATATCCACGCCATTCCCGCTGTAGAAAAAGCGTGCGAGGCTCTGGAGGGAGACGAAAAGACAGGCGCAGCCATCATTCTCAAGGCTCTTGAGGCTCCTCTTAAGCAGATCGTTGAAAACGCAGGCTTTGAGGGCGCAGTTGTTGTAAACAAGGTTAAGGAAAGCGAGACGGGATACGGCTTTGACGCTCTCAACTCAAAATATGTTGATATGGTCGAGGCAGGCATCATCGACCCCACAAAGGTAACAAGATCGGCTCTTCTCAATGCAAACAGCGTAGCTTCGACTATCCTCACCACAGAGGCGGTTGTTGCCGACATCAAAGAGCCCGAGCCTCCTATGCCTCCCCAGGGCGGCGGAATGGGTATGATGTAAATTCACCCGTATATTTCGCCCGGGACGGATGCGGTTATAACAAAAGCCGCACACCGTGACAGACAAAAATAAAACAAATTTTCAAGGACAGGCCGAATCGTTTTGCCTGTCCTTTTTATTTTTTTCTCCGTTCGTATTGTCGTTTTGTGCAAACTGTGCTATACTTAATAAAACAACTTCCTGTTTTTTCCGAAAGAAGGTTTTTTATACTATGTCGTCAATATCTTCAGAAAAACGAGATACAAAAGAAATATTTGAAAATATGCCTGTCGGAAAGGCTCTTGCGGCTATGGCAGTCCCTACCGTCATAAGTCAGCTTATAGTCCTGATATACAACCTTGCCGATACGTTTTTTATAGGAAGAACCAACAATCCCGCAATGGTGGCAGGCGTATCCCTCATACTGCCCGTATTCAACATTTCAATCTCCCTGGCAGGTCTTGCAGGCACGGGAGGCAGCTCTCTCATATCAAGACTTCTCGGAACGGGAAACGAATCCGAGGCAAAAAAAACAAGCGTTTTCTGTCTGTATATGGCGGCGGCTGTCTCGGCATTCTTTTCGGTGGTCGTTTTCATTTTTATGCGCCCCATACTGACGGCGCTGGGAGCAGGTGACGCCACCTATGACTTTGCCCGTCAATATGCTTTCTGCGTAATAGTTCTGGGCGGCATACCCACAGTGCTTTCAAACACAATGTCAATGCTTCTGAGGAGTACTGGCTGTTCGAGAGAGGCAGGCTTCGGCATATCTATGGGAGGTCTTGTCAATATGGCTCTCGACCCCCTGCTTATGTTTGTGATTCTTCCTTCGGGGCACGAAATAATCGGCGCAGGTACTGCCACATTTTTGTCAAACGTGCTTTCATGCCTTTATTTCTTCACTGTAATATACAAAAAAAGAGGCTCAAACCCCGTCACCTTCTCGCCCAAAGCAAGGCTTCTGCGTACATCGAGCCTTATTTCGGTTTTCGGCGTAGGCATTCCCTCGGCGCTCGCAACATTTCTCTTTGACATAGACTATGTCGTCATAGACAAGCTTATGTCGGCATATGGAGAGACCGCTCTCGCCGCAGTAGGCATAGTCCTAAAAGCCGAAAGACTCCCCTTGAACATAGGCATAGGCATATGTCAGGGAATGATGCCTCTGGCAGCCTACAGCTATGCTTCAAAAAACTATGACCGAATGAAAAGCATAATAAAAACCTCCCGTCTGTGGGGACTTCTGACGGCTCTCTGTTCGGTGCTTATGTATGAGGTATGCGCCTCGTTCATACTGCGCATATTTATTGACGATGCTGCGACATCGGCATACGGAACGGGTTTTCTCAGAATAAGATGTCTTGCAACGCCCCTTATGTTTCTAAGCTTTCATATGGTATATCTTTTCAATGCCTTCGGCAAGGGCGGCGTAGCTCTTTTTCTCGGCGTGGCAAGGTGGATGGCGTTCAACATACCCATGCTTTTTATTCTCAACAAAATCATAGGTATGTACGGAATAGTATGGTCGCAGTTTGCGGCGGACATACTGACAGTCTCGCTGTCGTTTTTTGTGTTCTTCTTATTTGAAAGAAAAGAGCTTGTCCGAAAATAGCCGCCGCAGGCAGTCGGGCGCATATGTTATATTTTTTTAGGAAGGTAAACTCTTATGGGAAAAAAATTTACACATCTTCACGTTCATACCGAATACAGCCTTCTTGACGGCTCTTCAAAAATAGGAGAGCTTATTTCCCGCGCAAAGGAGTTGGGTATGGACTCCATCGCCATCACCGACCATGGCGTTATGTACGGCGTCATAGACTTCTATAAAGCGGCAACGGCCTGCGGCATAAAGCCCATAATAGGCTGCGAGGTCTATGTCGCAAGCGGCTCACGCTTCAACAAGCTCAGAGCAGACGACAATTTTTATTATCACCTTGTACTGCTTGCAAAGGATAACGAGGGTTATAAAAACCTCTCCCGTCTCGTTTCACTGGGAGAGATAGAGGGCTTTTATTATAAGCCGAGAATAGATCTTGACATACTCAAAAAATACAGCAAAGGTCTGATAGCCTTAAGCGCCTGTCTGTCGGGGCCCGTCTCAAAGACGATCCTCACTTCGACATACGAAAAGGCAAAAGCTATGGCTCTCCGCTATTATGATATTTTCGGGGAGGATTTCTATCTCGAGCTTCAGGATCACGGCATTCCCGATGAAAAAACGGTCAACAAAAGCATTATGCGTATCCATGAGGAAACAGGCATACCTCTCGTGGCTACAAACGACCTCCACTATGTAAACAGAGACGATGCCTCGGCTCACGATCTTCTGCTCTGCATTCAGACAAACACAAACATACTCGATGAAAACAGAATGCGCTATGAGGGAGGCAATTATTATCTTAAATCGGCTGAGGAGATGTATTCTCTCTTTCCCTATGCGGAGGAGGCCTGCGAAAACACAAATTTAATTGCCGAAAAGTGTAATGTGACATTTGAATTCAACAAATACAAGCTGCCCGTTTTTGATGTTCCCGAGGGAAAAACCGCCTATGAATATCTTAAGGAGCTTGGTCTCAAAGGACTTAAGGAGCGCTACGGTGAAATAACACAGGAAATAAACGACAGATTTTTCTATGAGCTTGAAACAATTCATCAGATGGGCTTTGTGGACTATTTTCTGATAACGTGGGATTTCATACGCTACGCAAAGGACAACGGCATAAGCGTAGGCCCCGGCAGAGGCTCGGCCGCAGGCAGTGTGGTTTCGTACGCCCTTAAAATCACAGATATAGACCCCTTCAGATATAACCTTATTTTTGAGAGATTTCTGAATCCCGAAAGAGTAAGTATGCCCGATATAGATATAGACTTCTGCTACGAAAGACGGCAGGAGGTCATCGACTATGTAAACGAAAAATACGGAACCGACCATGTTGCCCAGATAATAACCTTTGGCACAATGGCTGCCAGAAATGCCATTCGTGACGTAGGCAGAGCCTTGGCCATTCCATACAACGAGGTGGACAGAATAGCCAAAATGGTGCCTATGGAGCTTAAAATAACAATAAGTCAGGCTCTTTCAAAAAATCACGAGCTGCGCGAAGAATACGAAACAAACGAAACGGTAAAAAACCTCATAGATATGTCTATGAAGCTCGAAGGTCTGCCCCGTCACGCCTCCACCCACGCCGCAGGCATAGTCATATGCGACAGACCCATAATAGAGTATGTGCCTCTAAACAACAACCAGGGCGTAATCACCACACAATATCCCATGACTACCCTCGAGGAACTGGGACTTCTCAAAATGGACTTTTTAGGGCTGCGCACCCTTACAGTAATACAGGACGCAATGAACGAGGCCAACAGAGAATACGGCATAAACCTTACTCCCGAAGATATAGACTATGACGACAAGGAGGTTTTTGAGCTTATCTCATCGGGGAACACCGCAGGGGTGTTTCAGCTTGAAAGTGCGGGTATGCAGTCCTTTATGAAGGAGCTGCGCCCCACAAGCCTTGAAGACATAACAGCAGGCATATCTCTCTATCGCCCCGGCCCTATGGACTTTATACCTAAATATATAGCAGGCAAAAACAACAAGGACAATATATCCTATCTTCACCCCTCTCTCGAACCCATACTCAGAACCACCTACGGCTGCATAGTCTATCAGGAACAGGTTATGCAGATAGTAAGGGAACTGGGAGGCTATTCGTGGGGCAGAAGCGACCTTGTGCGCCGCGCCATGTCCAAAAAAAAGGGCGATGTAATGGCAAAGGAGCGACAAAACTTCATATTCGGTCTGGGCGATGATGTTCCCGGCTGCATAAACAGAGGCATACCCGAGGATGTTGCAAGCAGGATATTTGACGAAATGACGGATTTTGCAAAATACGCCTTCAACAAATCCCACGCAGCAGCCTATGCCGTTGTAGCCTACAGGACTGCATGGCTCAAAAAATACTACACGGTGGAATTTATGGCAGCCCTGCTCACAAGCGTTATAGACAACCCCAACAAGGTCGTGGAATATATAGAAGAATGCAAGCGTCTCGGCATAGAAATACTCCCTCCCGACATAAACGAAAGCTACAACAGCTTCAGAGTATACGGCAAAAAAATACGCTATGCCCTCTCCGCCGTAAAAACCGTAGGAAAAAATCTTGTTGACGAAATAGTGGCTGAAAGAAAAAACGGTCCCTTTTCAAGCCTTACGGCGTTTATAAACCGCCTTACGGGAAGCATAAATTCAAAGGCTGTCGAAAATCTCATAAAATGCGGCGCTTTCGACTCTCTGGGAGGACATCGTTCTCAATATCTCCAAGCCTACCGACATATTATGGACGGCTTCGGAAACGCAAAGAAAAACAATATAGAGGGACAACTGAACCTCTTTGACGTATCGGACGAGGAGGATGTATATGAGGACATTCTTCCGAAGGTTCCCGAGTTTTCAAAAAAACAGCTCCTCGACTATGAAAAGGAGATACTCGGCATATATGTCAGCGGACATCCTTTGGCTGAATATATATCCGTGCTGAAAAAATTCACCTCCATGTCCTCAAGAGATATACCCTCCGAGGACAACCCCGACAGTCTGCTTAAGGACGGAGACAGAATAAAGATAGGCGGAATGATAAACAAGGCAAGGATACAGTTTACTAAAAACGATAAAACAATGTCATTTCTGACGCTGGAGGATCTCTACGGCACGACAGAGGTCATAGTCTTTCCCAACGTATATGAAAAATGCCATAACGATATAAAGGAAAACAGCGTGGCTCTCATAGAAGGTACGCTTCAGACCTCCGAAAACCAGCCTACCAAAATAATATGCAGCAGGCTCATACCCTATGAAAGGCTTGAAAACGAGGCTGCCTCCGTATGGCTTAAGCTTAAAACCCAGTCGAAGGACATTCCCGCCGACATAAAGCGCATAATACTGTCAAGCCCCGGCAGAACAGCCGTAAAAATATACTATGAGGATACAAAAAGACTTATGACGCTGAGCTGCGGCATAGATCTCGGCTCCGATGCCTTTGACGAGCTTGTGCTTCTTCTCGGAGAGGACAGAGTCAAAAAAGCATAAAATCATAAAAATACGTCCCGCAGATATAAAATAAAAAATATACTGTGGGGCGTATTTTGTTGTTTTTCGCTGTATTAATTCTTTTCGCTGTCCTGCGCTTTCGTCTGCCCTGTGGTGACTGTCCTCAGTCTGTTGACCTCCATTTTGTTTACTATGTCGTATTCATTCGCATGGGGGTGAGTGACCTTTATCCTCGCCACATCGTCCACAAAGGATAGGTCAAGCCCGAGCCTTCGGCTCATAGTCTCTATGCTCTCTCCCCTGTCCATTCCGCGCATTATTTTTCTTACGGTTATGGGGAGATTCCTTTCGGGCAGTCTTAGGGCTTTTTCTTCTTCATGCTCTATTTTTTCAACCGATATTTCACATCCCAATTCAATGACAGCCATAGTGGCGGAAAGCCCGAATCTTCTCCGTCCGCAGCTCCCGGGGTTAAGCCACAGAGAGCCGTTTTTTGTCTCTGCGAAAAATCTGTGGGAATGTCCGAAAACAATAACATCGGCTTTTACATCGACAGGGACATCCTCCCTTTTGTGGGTCATAAAAAAACTTGCTCCCCCTATTTCAAATTCAAGGCTTTCGGGCAGTTTGCAAGCCCAGAGGTCGTTGTTTCCCCTTACGGCAAAAAAGGGCTTATCGGGCTTGACAAGGCTCTTTATTTCGTTATACATTTTTTCGCTGCAAAAATCCCCTGCGTGGAGCAGACAGTCGCACTCCCGCACTTTTTCTTTCGCTTTTTCTCCCATAAAATTATGGGTATCGGATATTATGGCAATTTTCATGATCTCAGCTCCGTTTCCTATACTCCGAATAGTACATCACAGGGCGTCATTTGTCAACATCTTAAAAAATAAAATTTTAACATATTAATGGATTGACAATTACACCGTAAAAGGGTATAATTTAAACATAAACAGGTTGTTAAAAGCCGACATATTTGTTAAATTGATACATATGCCAATACAAATTACAAAATTTATCTGTACATTGTGCGGTATTTTGTTGATATGTGCGGATCTGTCGGACACACACAGCCCCACGTTACTTTTATCCTACGCAAAACAACAAGGAGGAATGAAAAAATGAAGAAAAAACTTTTAAGTGCAGTTCTTGTACTTGCAATGGCAGCAGGCGCAGTAGGATGCGGCGGTTCTGCAGAAGAGGCTCCCAACGCTGATGCAGAGGGCAGCGCAGCCGAGGCCGATGCCTCTGACGGCGAGCTCATCAAGGTTGGCATCATCAACAACGATCCCAACGAATCAGGCTATCGTACGGCTAATGACGCCGATATGCATGCTATGTTCACTCCCGAAAACGGATATGATGCATCCTTCGCATACAGCCTTAAAAATGACGAGCAGATCGCCGCAGCTCAGAAGTTTATTCAGGACGAGGTAGACTATCTTCTTATTTCGGCAGCTGACACGGCAGGCTGGGACACAGTTCTTCAGGACGCTCAGGCAGCAGGCATAAGAGTTATTCTCTTTGACCGTACTATTGACGCAGACGAAAGCCTCTATGCAGCATCGATCGTTTCCGATATGGACGCAGAGGGACAGACCGCTGTTGACTGGCTTGCAAGTCAGGGTCTTGACGAATACAACATAATACATATCCAGGGTGTTATGGGTTCGGCAGCTCAGAAGGGTCGTACAGGCGCTCTTGACGCTAAGGTAGCCGAAGAGGATAACTGGAACATCGTTACACAGCAGACAGCAGAGTGGAACGCAGAAAAGGCTCAGCAGATCGTTCAGTCAGTTATTGACGCAGGCACAGAATTCAATGTTATCTATGCAGAGAACGATGATATGGCAAAGGGCGCAGTTGCAGCTCTTGACGCTAAGGGCATCACTCACGGTGTAGACGGCGACGTTATCATCATGGGCTTCGATACAAACAAGTGGGCTCTTCAGGAGCTTCAGGCAGGCAACTGGAACTATGACGGACAGTGCAATCCTTTCCAGGCTGCTTATATCGATGAGGTTATAGATACTCTTAAAGCAGGCGAGGAGCCGGCAGAAAAGGTTATCGTTATGGAAGAGAAGGGCTTTGACGCAGCTACGATCACTGCAGACGATGTTGAAAACTACGGTATCTGATCCTGAGCTTCAAAACCTTTGACAACATTCAATAACCTTAAATAATTTCCGATAGAAACAAGAGCGGAGAACAGTGCGGCTTTGGGCGGCATATGCTCTTCGCTCTTTTTAAAAACCGAAAGGGGTGAATACATCGGTGAAAGAAAAAGCAGTATTGGAAATGAAAAATATATCCAAATATTTTCCCGGAGTAAAGGCTCTTCAGAATGTTGACTTTACTCTCTGCGAGGGTGAGATCCACGCTCTTATGGGCGAAAACGGCGCAGGAAAGTCCACCCTCATAAAGGTGCTGACAGGCGTATACGAAAAGGACGGCGGCAGCATTTTTATAAAGGGAAAGGATAAGGCCGTGTCGATACGTTCTCCGCAGGACGCCCAGAAGCTTGGCATAAGTACGGTTTATCAGGAGATAACCCTCTGTCCCAATCTTTCGGTAGCCGAAAATATGTACATAGGAAGAAGCAAGGGCTTCTGCCAAAGCTGGAAAAAAATGAACGCCGCCGCCGACTCGATCCTCAGCTCCCTCGGCATACCCGCAAAATCGACCCAACAGCTTTCAAGCTGCTCTATAGCCATTCAGCAGATGGTAGCCATAGCGAGGGCGGTCGATATGGACTGCAAGGTTCTTATACTTGACGAGCCTACCTCCTCACTGGACGAACAGGAGGTCGAAAAGCTTTTCGGGCTTATGCGTGATCTCAAAGCAAGGGGCGTAGGCATAATATTCGTTACGCACTTTCTGGATCAGGTATACGAGGTCTGCGACAAAATAACCGTCCTCAGAGACGGTCAGCTGGTGGGAGAATATGAAATAAAGGATCTCCCCAGAGTCAAGCTCGTATCAAAAATGCTCGGCAAGGAGCTTGACGATATGTCCGACATAAAGTCCGAAAGTGCCGTATACAGCGGAAAGGACTCCGATATAACCGTTTTTGAAGCAGAGGGTCTGCAAAGCAGCGCAGGTATAAAGCCCTTTGACTTCCACATCAAAAAAGGAGAGGTCAACGGCTTTACGGGACTTCTCGGTTCGGGAAGAAGCGAGTGCGTGAGAGCCATTTTCGGCGCAGACAGAGTTATCGCAGGCAAGGTGAAGAAAAACGGCAAAGAAATAAAAATCTCAAAGCCCATAGACGCAATGAAAAACGGCATAGCCTATCTGCCCGAGGACAGAAAGATAGACGGCATAGTCGGCGATCTCTCTGTGCGTGAAAACATAGTGCTTGCCCTTCAGGTTATGAAGGGATTCTTCAAGCCCTTCTCAAAGGCAGAGGCGTACAAATTTGCCGATGAGTATATAAAGCTTCTTGAAATAAAGACGGCCTCCGCCGACACTCCCATAAAATCTCTTTCGGGAGGAAATCAGCAGAAGGTCATTCTGGCGCGCTGGCTGCTTATGAATCCCGAATATCTCATACTTGACGAGCCTACAAGAGGTATCGACATAGGCACAAAGATAGAGATTCAGAAGCTCGTGCTTAAGCTTGCCTCGGAGGGCATAAGCGTGACTTTCATATCCTCCGAAACAGACGAAATGCTGCGCACCTGTTCAAGGCTCGTGGTTATGCGTGACCGAAAGGTCGTAGGAGAGCTTTCGGGAGACGACCTCACTCAGAACAAAATAATGAGCACTATTGCCGGAGGTGAAGGATAATGGGAAAAAACAAAAACAAAACAGGCTCTTTTATGGGTATATTCAGAAATCAGATCTTTATACCGCTGGCAGCCCTTTTAATACTGGCGCTTTTCAATTTTATAATGGATCCGTCCTTCTTTAAGATAACCTTCGGATATAACAGCGTGGGCAACCCCGTTTTGTCGGGCTATCTTATAACGATACTTGACTACGGCTCAGAGCTTGCCATACTCGCCATAGGTATGACCCTCGTGACGGCTGCCTCGGGCGGACAGGACATAAGTGTCGGCGCCGCAATAGCGATAGCGGGCTCGGTGATGCTCCGTGTTCTCTGCGGCACAAATTCAAGACCCGAAACGCTCCAGGCTCCCATTATAGTGGCTTTTCTGGTGGGCTGCATTGTGGCTATGCTTTTCGGAGCTTTCAACGGTATTCTCGTGGCGTATTTCAGGGTACAGCCTATGGTCGCCACGCTGATATTGTATACCGCAGGCCGTTCTATCGCCGCATGGATAAACAACAACGAGCTTCCTATAATAAGCGAACCGTCCTTCGGATATTTCGGAGGATTTATACCGGGGGTACCCATTCCCACGCCGTTCTTCATAGCGGTAGGCTGTATGATAGTCACGTTCCTTGTGCTTAAGTTTACAACACTGGGACTGTATACACAGGCGGTAGGCATAAACGAAAGCTCCTCACGGCTCAACGGTCTGAATCCCACATTCATAAAATTCTTCAGCTTTGTTCTTCTGGGACTCTGCGTAGCCGTTGCGGGACTTATTAAAGTAAGCCGCCTTTCGACCATCAACTATTCGGTTATTGCAAAGGATATAGAAATGGACGCAATTCTGGCAGTAGCCCTCGGAGGAAACGCCCTCTCGGGAGGAAAGTTCAATATGGCATCCTCCATTCTTGGAGCGTATGTAATACAATTTCTGACAACGACCCTCTATAAATTCAACGTACAGTCAGACGCTCTCCCTGCATATAAGGCAGTCGTTGTAATAGTGCTGGTAGTTATGAGCGCTCCTGCTGTCAGAGAAAAGCTTTCGTCCTTTATGAATAAAATGAAAACCAAAAAATCAGGCGCAAAGGAGGTCAGTATGTAATGAAAAACAAAATCAAAAATCTTTCCGATACAAATTTGCTTTTGATGATTACAATAGTGATCTTCTTCATAATGTACCTTGGCGCAATGCTTATTCTCGGTTCGGGCTTTCTCAAACCGCAGACATTTTTCAACATACTGAACGCAAACGCTGCGCTCCTCATTACCTCCTGCGGAATGAGCCTTGTTATGATAACGGGCGGAATTGACATCTCCGTGGGCGGCGTTGTTGCTCTCGTGAGTATGAGCTGTGCCGTATATCTGGACTATCACGACGGAAACATAGCTATGTCAATAATTCTCGCCCTGCTCATAGGTCTGGCCTTCGGAGCCGTTCAGGGCTTTTTGGTGGCATATCTCGATATACAGCCGTTTATAGTTACCCTTGCGGGTATGTTCTTTGCAAGAGGTATGACGACCATAGTTAACACAAACCCATTCAACGTGGCGAACGAGGCATTTGTCGCTCTCAAAAATGTCCGTATAAACGTACCCGGCTTAGGCTCAGTCAACAAGCTTGGCGAATATGTCAGCGCCTATGTTGAAATAGGCGTGATTGTGGCGCTTCTGATAGTGCTGATACTGTTCTTTATACTCAGGTGGACAAAGCTCGGCCGCAGCTTCTATGCAGTCGGCGGAAACAGACAGAGCGCTCTTATGCTGGGAATAAACGTAAAGAGGACAAAATTTATTGCTCACCTCATTTGCGGACTTCTGGCAGGAATAGGCGGATATGTATACTTCCTCCACGTAGGCAGCGGCTCAGCCTCTCACGCAAGCGGAATGGAAATGAACGCCATAGCCTCGTCCATCATAGGCGGTACGCTCCTTACGGGAGGCGTAGGCAACATAATAGGCACATTCTTCGGCGTTCTTTCTCTCAACACCATACAGAACATAGTTTCATCGGTAGGTCTTGACGAGGCTTGGTGGACAGGTATAACCATAGCCGCAATGCTCTGTCTCTTCCTCGTTATCCAGAGTATAGTGCTTGCACGAAAGAAAAGCACATGATCCCTTTAGGGTCGGAATAATAAACGCTGCTTTTAACGGGGCTGTGCTTACAACGCAGCCCCACAGACTGTCAAAAAATAAATCCAATTACAACAAAAAATATATGATAAAATAAATCACATATTGCATCGCAGATTTTAATCCGCAGGTAGTGTCCGAAAGATGTCGGATTGCCCAAAGGGCAACTTTTCCGTAAGGAAAAGCACTGAGCGTAAGCTTTGCCCGTCCGAGGAATAAATTTCAATTTGAGCAAAAACGCAGTTTTTGACGATAAATTGAAATTTATATTCCTACACCCAAATGAAGTCGCCGGCCTTGTCCGGCACGCACATTTGGGCTTCATCAAAATGCGGCTGCATTTTGATGACAACGGGGCTGTACTTAAAGCGCAGCCCCATAAGTATATGATAAGGAGACTGTTTTTATGCTTGAAGAACTTAAAAAAAAGGTTTATGAGGCCAATATGCTGCTGCCCAAATATGGGCTTGTGACTTTCACATGGGGAAATGTCAGCGCAATAGACAGAGAAAAAGGCCTTTTTGTAATAAAGCCCAGCGGAGTGCCGTATGAGACTATGACTGCCGATGATATGGTCGTTATGGATATGGAGGGAAACAGGGTCGAGGGTCGCTGCAAGCCTTCGTCCGATACTCCTACGCATCTGGAGCTTTATAAGGCGTTTTCGTCCATAGGCGGCATCGTTCACACCCACTCATCCTACGCTACAAGCTGGGCTCAGGCAGGCCGTGACATACCCTGCTACGGCACGACCCACGCCGACTATATATACGGAGAGGTTCCCTGCGCAAGGTGTCTCGACCGAGATGAAATAGAATCGGCATATGAAGAAAACACGGGACGGCTCATCGTGAGCCTATTTAAAGAAAGAAACAAAGACCCTATGGCTGTTCCTGCCGTGCTCTGCAAAAATCACGGGCCCTTTGCATGGGGAAAGGACGCAGACGAGGCTGTCCACAATGCTGTCGTACTTGAAGAAGTGGCAAAAATGGCATATCGTGCCGAAATAATAAATCCGCGCATAATGCCTGCCCCCTCGGAGCTTCAGGACAAGCACTATTTCAGAAAACACGGCGCAAACGCCTATTATGGCCAATAGTACGAAGGTAAAAAAGTACAAAATTTTATAACAGAAAGGAATGACGGCCAATGATCGATGCAGCGACAACCATTGAAAACGGAAGGGCTGTGCTTGGCATAGAGTTCGGCTCCACAAGAATAAAGGCTGTGCTTATCGACACAGACCAAAAGCCCATCGCCTCGGGCTCCTACGATTGGGAAAACCGCCTTGAAAACGGCATATGGACATATTCTCTCGAGGATATTCACAAGGGACTTCAGGGCTGCTACAGCAGTCTTAAAAAGGACGTAAAAGAAAAATACGGCATTGTGCCGAAAAAGTTGGGAGCCATAGGCTTCAGCGCCATGATGCACGGCTATCTCCCCTTCGACAAGGACGGCAGACTGCTTGTGCCGTTCCGCACATGGCGAAACACCATGACGCAGGAGGCCGCCGAGGAGCTGACGAGGCTTTTTGACTTCAACATACCTCAGAGATGGAGCATCGCCCATTTTTATCAGGCTATGCTTAACGAAGAAGAACACATTGACAGAGTGGCATATTTTACCACTCTTGACGGCTATATCCACGGACTTATGACAGGCGAAAAGGTTCTGGGAGTGGGCAGCGCATCGGGTATGTTCCCCATAGACTCCAAAACGGGAAACTATAACGCCTCAATGATAAAAAAATTCAATGAGCTTGCAGCCTCAAAGGGTCACCCAACAGATCTTTGGGAGCTGCTGCCAAAGGTTCTTACAGCAGGAGAAAACGCAGGCACGCTGACCGCCGAAGGCAGTCTTATGCTTGACCCCGAGGGAGATCTCGAGGCAGGCTGTTCCCTCTGCCCTCCCGAAGGAGACGCAGGAACGGGTATGGCTGCCACAAACAGCGTAGCGCCCCGCACGGGCAACGTATCCGCAGGCACATCGGTATTTGCTATGATCGTTCTCGAAAAGCCCCTTAAAAATGTACATACCGAAATTGATATGGTAACTACCCCATCGGGAGACGATGTTGCTATGGTACACTGCAACAACTGTACCTCTGATCTCAACGTATGGGTAAAGCTTTTCGCGGAATTTGCCGAAAGTCTCGGAGCCGACATATCAACGGACAGACTTTTTGAGCTGCTTTATAACAAGGCTCTTGATGCGGATGACGACTGCGGCGGACTTGTTGCATACAATTATTTTTCGGGAGAGCCTATCACCGACACGGCCGAGGGCAGACCCCTTCTTGTGCGTATGCCCGACAGCAAAATGTCTCTGCCGAACCTTATGCGCACCCTTTTGTATTCCTCCCTTGCGACCCTCAAAATAGGTCTTGACATTCTTATGAAGGAAGAAAACACGGCCATAGACAGCATAACGGGTCACGGAGGTCTTTTCAAAACAAAGGGTGTGGGACAGAAAATATTGGCAGGAGCCATAAATGCGCCCGTATCGGTAATGGAAACCGCAGGAGAGGGCGGCGCATGGGGCATGGCGCTTCTTGCATCGTATATGATACACAAAAAAGAAAACGAATCTCTCGGCGACTATCTGAGAGACAGTGTTTTTGCAGGCTCCGAGGGAGAAACTCTCGCCCCCGACAAAACCGTTGTAAAAAGCTTTGACGCATTTGCAAAACGCTACAAGGCAGGTCTTGAAATAGAAAAGGCCGCTGTCATGGCTCTTAAATAAATTTTTGCAAATACTATAAAAACAGGACTTGAAATCTGAGCCGCTCAGTTACGGGGCGGCTCTCAGTCTTTGTCTGTTATTTCCGCTATGCCCCCTATATCCCTTATTTTTTTGTCTATATTTTCATATCCCCTGAATATATATTCCGCATTTTTAAGCCGGCTCTCACCCTTTGCCGCAAGAGCCGCCATGAGCATTGCGGCTCCTCCCCTTAAGTCGTGACATACAACGCAGCCCGACCGAAGAGCCTTTATTCCGTTTATCACAAAGTAGCCGCCCTCCTCTTTTATATCCGCTCCAAGCTTTATAAGCTCGCCAATGTGTCTGTCTCTGTTTTCAAAAACCGTCTCACGCACAACGCTTTTTCCCGCAGCCACCGAAAGCATAGCCGTGAGCTGGGGCTGAAGATCCGTAGGAAACGCAGGATAAGGCCCCGTTGTTATCTCCCCTATGGCGCGAGGTCTTTCCACAGCCTTTATAACCACTCCTTCCCTATCCTCCTTTATATCGCAGCCTGCCCTCATAAGAATGTCACAGACCGAACCAACCTCATCTCTCCTTATTCCTCTCAGGCTCAGCTTTCCGCCTGTCATTGCGGCTCCCAGCATAAACGTGCCTGCCTCTATTCTGTCGGACATTATGGAATAAGGCTTTGCCCTTAGCTCGGAGACTCCTTTTATTATGAATCTGCCCTCATCCTTTTTTATATCTCCTCCGCAGATATTGAGATATTTCATAAGCTCCTCGGTCTCGGGCTCCAACGAAGGATTTTCTATGACGGTAGTCCCCTGCGCAAAGCAGGCAGCTATCATTATATTCTGAGTAGCCCCCACACTGGGAAAGCCCAGAGCTATTTCGGCTCCCTTAAGCTCTCCCTTTGCTGTTATCATATTATTCTCCTCGCTTATTTCGGCTCCGAGAGCCTTAAAGCCCTTGATATGCAGGTCGATGGGTCTTTTTCCCAAAACGCAGCCGCCGGGAGGATAAAAGCTCACCTTTCCGAATCTTCCGAGAAGTCCTCCGCAAAATGTGATCGATGAGCGCATTTTTGAGCCGGGATCCTCGGGGATCGAACAAATGTGTATATTTTCGGGCAGCACCTCTGCAACTCCCTCCTTAAGGCTTATTTCTCCTCCCAAAAAGCGGATTATTTCCATAGACACATATACGTCCGTTATGTGGGGACAGTTGTACAGAACGGCTCTGCCCCTCATACCCGCCATAGCCCCTAAAATGGGCAGCACCGCATTTTTTGCCCCCGATATATTCACCTCTCCGAACAGTCTGTTTCCTCCCTTTATTATCATTTCAGCCATAAAAAGCACCGCCGCACTTAAACATATTTTTATAATATGAAAAAAGCTAAGTATTGTGAATTGTGACCGCTGTGATGTCGGGGACAAAAATAAATATTTGAAAATATACAAAACTATGATATAATAACGAGTAAAGCACCCATATCGAAAACACAGTGCAATTTTTGGAGGGAAAAAATTATGATAAAAAAGGTTGGAATAATCGGCTTCGGCGCTCTCGGCATTCTTTTCGGCTCCTATATAAGCGACAAAATCGGAAAGGAAAACTTTTTTGTCATTGCGGACAGTGAAAGATGCAAAAGATATAAAAGGGACAAGTTCTATAAAAACGGCGTTCTGTGCGATATGAACTATGTGTCTCCCGATGACGGCGTGCCGCCTCTTGATCTTCTTTTTTTCGGAGTAAAATATACGGCTATGCAGGAGGCTCTCAGTCTGTCGGAGAGCTTTGTTGACTCGCACACCATTTTTATATCTCTTCTTAACGGCATACAGAGCGAAGCCGACATAGCCGAAAAATACGGCAGCGAAAACGTAATATATTCGACCTCTCAGTCTATGGACTCCCTCAGATCTGCCAACCGTATAACCTACAGAGATATGGGTCGTCTCAACTTCGGCAGAGTGGGAAACATCGGCAGAGAAGAAAATATAAACGCCCTAAGAGAATTTTTCGACAGCATTGACTTTCCGTATATGATTCCCGAAAATATGGGAAAAGCCCTCTGGGGCAAGCTTATGCTGAATACGGGCTGCAACCAGACCGCAGCCGTTTTTGACTGCTGCTTTAATGTTCTTCAGCGTGAGGGAAAAGAAAGGCAGATAATGACAGATGCCATGAAAGAGGTTATGCTTGTATCACAAGCCGAGGGAATCGGTCTTGACGAGGAGGATCTCGCATATTGGATAAAGGTTCTGGACGGACTTAATCCCGAAGGTATGCCCTCCATGAGACAGGACACCCTTGCAAAAAGACCCACCGAGGTGAACCTTTTCGCAGGTACAATAAACAGGCTTGGCAAAAAGCACGGCATACCCACTCCTGCAAACGAATATCTGTATAACGAAATTAAAAAGATAGAAAACAACTATTCAAAGGTATGATATAATATGTATTTAAAACAGCTTGAAATGCAGGGATTCAAATCCTTTCCCGAAAAGATAAGAATAAAGTTCGACAGCGGCATAACGGCCGTGGTTGGCCCCAACGGCAGCGGAAAAAGCAACATCGTGGATGCCATACGTTGGGTACTCGGAGAGGGCGGGCCTAAAAATCTGCGCTCGCAAAAAATGGAGGACGTTATTTTTTCGGGTACACAAAACAGAAAGCAGCTCAGCTTTGCAGAGGTTTCGCTCATACTCGACAACGAGGACAAAAAGCTCAGGATAGATGCGGCGGAGGTGACAGTCACAAGGCGGCTCAACCGTTCGGGCGACAGTGACTATCTCATCAACGGAGCATTCTGCCGCAGGGGCGACATACGAAAGCTTTTTATGGATACGGGCATAGGCAAAGAGGGCTATTCTATCATAGGTCAGGGCAGAATAGATGAAATCCTGTCAAAAAACTCAGAGGACAGGCGTATGCTTTTTGAGGAAGCCGCAGGCATAGTCCAATACAAGGACAACAGGGACAGAGCCAAAAAGCGGCTCGAAAACGAAAGAGCCAATCTCCTTCGGGCAAACGACATAATATCCGTCCTCGAAGATAATATGGGTCCTCTTGAAAAAGCCGCCGAAAAAGCCAAAAAATATATAGAGCTTGCCGAAAGGCTTAGACTTGCCGAAATAAACCTTTTTGTTCTTGAAGCCAAAAGATTTGAAGAACAGACCGAAAGGCTCAAAAGCTCCATAGAGGGTCTTGAGGAGCAGACCAGACAGAACCGTATGGCTCTTGAGGCCGCAGAGGAAAGAAAAAACACAAAAAAGAGCGAAAGCAGCGCCCTTAACGATGAGATTGAGGCTCTCAACGGCAGGATAACTGAGCTTAAGGTTCTTCACGCCGACAAGCTCCACGAGGCTGAGGTTCTGGGCGTAGAAATAAACAATCTCGAAAAAACAATAGCGGGTATGGGAGCCGACAGAGAGCTTGCCGAAAAAATGGCGGAGGAAAAAAGAAAGGAATCCGCCTCAAAGGGAACAGCCATAGAGCTTAAGAAAAAAGAGCTGGAGATTCTGCGCAGCCGTCTTAAAGAGGCAGCACAGGAGTATGAAGAGCTGCGGCTCAGTCTTTTTGCCACCGAAGAAACCATAGACGGCTATAACAAAAGCATAAGGGACAAGCTGTCTCAGTCGGCAAAAAGCAGAGAAGAAATGGCGGCGCTTTCAAGCCGCATAGAGAGCATAAGAGAAGCCATAAAGAGCCTTTATGACGAAACCGCCACAAACGAGGGGCTTCTGAACGAAAAAAAGGTGCTTGCGGCATCTCTCGAAAAGGATATTTCGGAGGGAGAAAAAAGAATAGGCGCTCTCCTTGAAAGAGCCGACCTTCTTAAAAAAGAAAAGGAAGAGCTTTATAAAAAAAGAGCATATCTTGAAGAAAAAATTGGGGACGTTTCCGCAGAGGCAGAGAAAAACAAGTGGGAGATCAAATATCTTTCCGACAGAAAAGCATCCTATGAGCTTTACGGCTCGGGGGCGAGATCGGTGCTTAAAAACAGAACCGCCCTAAAGGGCATATGCGGAGCGGTCGGAGAGCTTATAAAGGTGCCGAAAAAATATGAGCTTGCTGTCGAAACAGCTCTCGGCAGCAGCTTTCAGAGCATAATTACCGAGGACGAAAACGCCGCAAAGGAGGCGGTTGGCTTTCTTAAACGCACCAAAAGCGGCAGAGCCACATTTCTTCCTCTTTCAGCCGACAGGAGCCTGCCAAAGCCCTTTGAAAAGGATATAACGTCCGCCAAGGGCTATATAAGCTCGGCGAGACAGCTTGTGGAGTGCGACCCAAAATACGACAATGTAATATCCTCTCTGCTTTCAAGGACGGCAGTGGTAGATAATATGGACAACGGTACCGCTCTCGCAATAAAGTGCCGCTACCGCACGAGAATAGTCACTCTCACGGGAGAGGTTTTCAACATAGGCGGCTCCATAACGGGAGGTTCGTCAAACAGAAAAACAACAGGCGTTCTGTCGGTAAGCAACCGCATAGACGAGCTCAAAGGCGGTCTGCCCGCTCTCGAAACAAAACGTGAAAATATGTCGGGGGAGCTTAAAAGCCTCCTCTCTCAAATAGAAAAGACCGAAACAGAGGCCGAGGAAATCAGAAAAAGCTGCGAAAGCGAAAACATAAACCTTTCCTCTCTCAGAACAAGGCTTAAAGCCGAAAACGAGCTTAAAGAGGAGCTTTCGACAAGGCTCTCCGACAGCGACATACGGCTTTCAGGGCTTAAAAATGACGAAGAAAAGGCCAAAGCCGATCTTTCGGCTCTTGCGATGAGCCTTGCCCACAGCGAGGACTCCATAGAGGAGCTTAACGAAAAGCTTAAGCTTTCAAGAAGTGAAAACACAGATTCAAAGGCCGTTCTTGAAGAAAAGAACAACGCCCTTACGGAGTTGCAGCTTAAATGCGAGCGTATTGACGCCGACCTCGAAGCCGACACAAGGGACAGAGAAAGACTTGAAGCCGAAATAAAGGATATTCTGGAGGGAAATATAAAAAGCAGTATGTCCGCCGCCAAGCTCAGAGAAGAAAAGGAGCAGAAAAAGGAGCTTATTTCTCAAAAACGCGGCGAGGCCGCAGAGCTTGACGAAAAGTCGGCTGCTCTTGAAAATGAGCATAAGGAAAAGCGCAAAAAACGCTATGAGCTTGAAAGCGCCATCTCCGAGGCCGACAACGAAATAAAGGATCTTAACGACATACTGTTAAATCTCGGAAAGGCAAAGACAAAGGACGAAGAAAGTCTCTCAAACTTAAGAGAAAAGCACAAGGCTCTCGACAACAGCATATGGGAGAGCTATGAAATAACCTATCCGCAGGCTCTCAGAGAACAAAAGCTTGATATGAGCTATCAGGAGCTTGGAAGACTGGGCAGAGAGCTGCGGGCAAAAATAAAGGCTCTCGGCAGCATAAACGCCTCCGCGCCCGAAGAATATGCCGAGGCAAAAGAAAAATATGATTTTCTCACGGGTCAGAGAGCCGACATAGAAAAAGCCGAAAAAGATCTCCTTGAAATGATAGACATTCAGGAGGATCTTATGAAAAAGCAGTTCACCGCAAGCTTTGCCGAAATAAACAAAAACTTCAAGGTGGTTTTCAAAGAGATGTTCGGCGGCGGCAGAGCCGAGATCCGTCTTTCCGATGAGGAGGACGTGCTTAATTCGGGCATAGAGATCATAGCCGAACCTCCGGGGAAAAAGCTGCAAAATATGCTTCTGCTTTCGGGGGGAGAGCGTTCGCTTACGGCGATGGCGCTGCTGTTTGCCATTCTCAAAATGAAGCCCTCTCCATTCTGCCTTTTGGACGAGATAGATGCCGCTCTTGACGATGCAAACGTAACAAGATATGCAAAATACATAAAGGGGCTTTCGGATACCACGCAGTTTGTAATTATCACTCACAGAAAGGGTACAATGGAGGACGCAGACTATCTCTACGGAATAACAATGCAGGAGCAGGGAATATCAAAAATAGTCTCGGTAAGCCTTAAAGAAGCCGATTCATTTACTGAATAACAGGAGGATAAGCATGGCATTTTTTAACTTTTTCAAAAAAAAGAAGTATGAAAACGAAGAGAATAACGAATATGATAACAAACGGAATAACGAGAACACCGAAGAAAATATATCTGCCGAAGATACGGACGATGCGCCTGCGGAGGAGGACGAAAAAGCCCGCTTAAGCGCCGAAGACGATAACGAGCCGTCCCGTGAGGAGGGCTCTCCCTCGGAAGATGAGCAGGAGCTGCCCGACTATGAGGAGGCCTCAAGCTTTGAGGATATAGCTCTCTCCGGGCAGAAAAAGGACGGGGACAAAGACGCTGACGTAGACTCCGATATATCCGATGACAACACGGATGAGCCGTCCGACATACCGTTGGCAGACGGGAACGAGACCCCCGAGGCAGAGGAGCCTGCCCCCGATGAGAATACGGAGCATACGGAGCATACGGAGCATAAAAAGAAGGAAGGCTTTTTTTCACGCATAAAATCGGGACTTCAAAAAACAAGAGAAAGCATTATGTCGGGCATAGAACAGGTATTGGGAGGTTTTTCCGAAATCGACGACGACCTCTATGACGAGCTTGAAGAAGCTCTTATAATGGCCGACATAGGCGTTGACACCTCTCTGGATATTATCGCCAAAACAAAAAAGGCTGTCAGGGAAGAAAAAATAAAAGAGGTATCTCAGGTCAAAAGCGTTATAATAAGGGTCATTTCGGATATGCTCTCCGAAAACGACAAGCCCCTCGAACTCCCCTCGCCTTCGGTCATATTGGTTATAGGCGTCAACGGAGTAGGCAAAACCACCACCATAGGCAAGCTTACAAGCTATTACAGATCCGAGGGCAGGTCCGTTATGCTTGCAGCGGCGGACACCTTCAGAGCTGCTGCCATAGACCAGCTTTCGGTATGGGGAGAGCGAAACAACGTCAGGGTTATAAAGCACAGCGAAAACTCCGATCCTGCCGCAGTTGTGTTCGATGCTGTGGCAGCGGCAAAAAACAAGAACACCGATCTGCTTATATGCGACACCGCAGGCCGTCTCCACAACAAAAAGAATCTTATGGAGGAGCTTAAGAAAATTTCGGGAGTAATCACCAGAGAAAACAAGGACGCTCACAAGGAGGTATTTCTCGTTCTTGACGCATCTACGGGTCAGAATGCCCTCCAACAGGCAAAGCTTTTCGGCGAAGCCACAGACATAACGGGAATAATCCTCACCAAGCTTGACGGAACAGCCAAGGGCGGAATCATAATAGCCATCAAAAACGAGCTTAAAATACCCATACGCTTTATAGGCGTTGGCGAGGGAATAGACGATCTGCGCCCCTTCGATCCTACGGAATTTGCAAAGGCTCTTTTCGAGGAATAAGCCCAAATTTACAACAATATTTACAGTAAATATATATCAACGCAAAGGGCTGCGAATACCTTTTCCGCAGCCCTGTTATTGTTATTATTTTTGTTTTTATTTCTGTATTTATTCTTCTGTGATACTGTCGTATATTTTTTGCAGATAGTCGCAGTCCGAGTGGTATCTCTGCGGCGTTGAACATTCAAGAAGCATTGTTATGTGAGGCTTTCCGAATTTTATGTTTCTGAGAACGGTGTTGAAATTGAGGAGTCCGTCTCCTATATGCTCAAATTTAAGCTGTCCGTCCTCAAGCTTGAAGTCCTTTATGTGCATTACGGATATTCTGTCTCCATAAAGCTCAAAGGCTCTGTCTATTATTTTATCCTGATTCTTATAATTTTTCTCGTCAAGAAGATTTACGGGGTCCATAATGACCTCAACATTCGGCGAATCTATGTCTCTTAAGAATCTGAGCATCATTTCGGGGCAATACAGCGTGTGGGTCGCAACGCCCTCTACGCCCACTATGACCCCAAGCTTTTCTGCGGCGGATACTATCTCTCTCATAGACTTTAACAAAAGCTGATAGCCTGCCTCAGTATATGTAGCAGGATTGTGCTTAAGCTTTGGATCAAAGCGTCCCGTCTCGGTGCCTACCATATCGGCTCCTATTTGTCTCGCATACTTAAGATGTTCGATAAACCTTGCCACCTCGGCCTGTCTTTTTGACTCGATAGGATTGGTGGGGTTTATATAACAGCCCAATACGGCAACGTGAACGCCGTATCTGTCCATGGTTCTTTTAAGGTAGTTTCCCAGACCGGGCGAATACATTCCCTGATCAAATTTAATATCTGTTATCGACTTTTTGAAAGCAAGCTGAACATCGGTCACACCCAGCTCCTTCACGGCAATACAAAACTCCTCAAAGCTTCTCTTTGAACACAGGTCGTGTCCTCTCATTCCAAATCCCATAATAAAACACCCTTTCTTTTGTATATATATAATTTATTTGTTCTGATCTATGAAAATTATTTCGTTCGGCATAACAAGGCCGAGCTTTTCTCTTGCGATTTTTTCATAGTATTCGTCCGATTTATAATAGTCCCCCTCCATCGAAAGCTCGGAATTTTTCTTTTCTTCATTTTCGATTTCTTCTTCAAGCTCGCTCTTTTTTGAAGTAAGCTCTCTCGTGTCCGAAAATGTCGTAGTCATTCCCACGGCGAAAACCGTCAGCATAGTAATAACGACAATGGCATATATTATACCAAAACCCGATGTCATACTCTTTTTTTGTTTTTTTTCGATTTTTTGGGTTTCTTTTTTTCTTTTTTCTTTTTTCGCTTCTGCCACAAAAAACGCCCCCTGACAAAGCAGCATATCTTAGTTGATATAATTATGACACACTTTCCGAATTTTTTCAATAGCATACGAAATTTTTTTATAAATAGGGATAAAGGTTTTTTAAGCACAGCCACAGGCAGCATTATAAGCTTCCCCACAAAAGCCGCCGCCCTTGTCAGAAAAAGCAGAGCCTTCACGAAACAGTCCAGAAGTATGCCGCTGAGGGTGTTATAATAGAGTATCATTCCGCCGATAAAGCCAAGTATCATATAGAGCCTTACCTCTCCGAAATTTATCCCCAAAAGCACATAAAACAAAAAAAATGCAGCAAATGCCCAATAAAGAAAATCCTCCGCCAGATCCAGAATAAAAAAACCTCCGAATACTCTGCGGAACACTCTGAAAAGATCATATATGCCGCCGAAAACAAAGCCTGCCGCACATATGAGCAGAAACACAAGCCCCTGCTCCTTCATAGGCAGTATCATTTGAACAGCCTCCCCAAAAACGACCCCTTGCCCGAGGCTCCGTCCTCATACACAAGGCTTGATATAAGTCCGTCAACGTCAATGTCTCCCTTGTCGAGATCAAGCCTGCCCACATGGAGATTTTCGCCCCTTATATACAGTACGCCCTTCTGACACTCGCAGAGTATTTCGTTTTCGTCAAAGCTCACAACGTCCAAAACTCCCGTTACGGTAAGCTTTTCTCTGTTTTCAAGTATGACTACATTTTTTAAAAGTCTGTTTTCGTCTGCCATATGTATACCTCCGCAAAAAATCATTTCACTAAAGTATACTCAGACAACCTTATGTTTATTCTATGCTTTTGTACATACCTGCCGCATCGTCCTTTCGGACATTTTCGGACGTTTTCAAAACCTGTACCTTTGTGGTGTTGTTTCCGAACCTTATTTCGATAATGTCGCCTTCCTTTATGTCAAGCCCTGCTTTGGCGGCCTTTCCGTTCACCGTTACTCTGCCTGCCCCGCAGGCTTCATTCGCAACGGTACGCCTTTTTATTATTCTCGATACCTTAAGGTACTTGTCAAGTCTCATAAAATGCCCCTCCTGCAATTTATTCAAATATAAAAAGGGGTGCTTGGGGCGCCCCTTATCAGTCAATATAATACTGTCCGAAACCAAAATGCACCGCCCTATAAATAAGCCTGTTTCGGCTTTTATATGGCCTGTGTTTTTATCGGACTTTTTGTTTTGTTATCTACCGTTTACTGCGTCCTTTAAAGCCTTGCCTACGGCAAATCTGGGGGATTTTGATGCAGGAATCTGCATGGGCTCCTTTGTCTGAGGATTTCTTCCCTCGTGAGCTGCTCTTTCCTTTACGCTGAATGTACCAAAACCGACAAGTCTGACTTCTCCGCCTGCTACAAGCTCAGATGTAACTATCTCCTCAAAAGCCTTAACTGCCTTTTCTGAGTCCTTCTTGCTAAGTCCTGCCTTATCAGCAATAGCTGCTACAAGTTCTGTCTTATTCATTTAAGTTTCCTCCAATCATTTTTTTGAAATATACTGTCATATTTACGTTCGGTCTGCATTGCCGAAACGTCTAAAAATAGTTATAAACTTTTCTGACTGATTTGTCAAGACAAATTCGGGATTTATTTTAAAAAAACATGAAATTTTCACAATCTCGAAAAGAATTTCGCCAATCAGCTCCGAAATATCATTTATGTCAACATTTTTCGATATTTCGGCATTTTCAAGCTCTGCGATTTTTTCCGCCGCAGCCCTTGACGCTTTTTCGGCGCTCGGAGCTTCTCCTCCGAATTTAGCGGCTTTGTTTATGAGCTTTTCGGCTCTCATAAGAGCAGGCAGACAATCGGGAATGCTCTCCAGAACATCGGCTCCGCTTTCATAGTGCTTTTCTTTTTTCTTTATTTCCTCCCACGTTTCGAGAACCTCCGACGGGGTTTCAGCGCTTGCGCTGCCGAAAACGTGAGGATGTCGGTTTATCATTTTGTCCGAAACTGTTTTCACAACATCGTCAAATGTAAAAAGCCCTTCCTTTTCGGCCAGCTTTGCGTGAAATACCACCTGAAGAAGAACGTCTCCAAGCTCCTCGCAGAGACCCTCGGAGTTCTTTTTGTTTATTGCGTCAACAACCTCATAGCTTTCTTCTATCAGGTATCTGCGCAGACTTTCGTGAGTCTGCACCCTGTCCCACGGGCAGCCCTCGTCCGAAAGCAGCTTATCCATTATATTCAGAAAATTTTCCATATGTACTCCCCTCTTTTTATCTTCTATTTCCATTGCAGTCTGTGAAGTCTGCCCTTTTTCAAAAGTCCGCAAAAATCGTTCTGCCTCAGAGCCTCATAGAGTATTATAGCCGCCGAATTTGAAAGATTTAAGGATCTTTTATCTTCAAGCATAGGTATTCTTATACATCTGCTTTTGTTTTCGACAAGTATCTCTTCGGGTATGCCTGCGCTCTCCTTGCCGAACATAATGTGGCAGTCAGGCTCATAGCTTACGTCCGCATAGGTTTTTTCGGCCTTTGTGGTGGCAAAATAAAGCTGCACATTGGGATTTTTTTCTATATAATCCGCATAGGAATCATAATATTTTACGTCAAGATATTTCCAATAGTCAAGTCCCGCACGTTTCAGAGACTTGTCGTCCGTAGAAAAGCCAAGAGGTCTTATGAGATGGAGAGAAGTGTCCGTAGCTGCGCAGGTTCGGCCTATGTTGCCTGTGTTGGAGGGTATCTCGGGTTCCAATAAAACAATATTCATTTTTTCTCACCGCTTATGTATGGCGGCAGAGCCGCCGTCAAAAAAATCACTCTTCGTCGTTCTTGTTTGAGCTTCTGTTTGAATTCTTGCCTGAATTCTTGCTTGTGCTGTTGCTGTTTGTTGTGTCGATCTCGTTAGCAAGCTCGACTCTGTTGCTCTGCTTGTTATTTGTCTTGCCTGTCTGGTTGTCTCTGTTACTCTTCTTGTCCATTTTTTGTACCTCCAATAAAATGTAAGTAAGCAATATACAGATTTAAAAACCATAATGCAATACAGTCCTTAAATTCGTTCGATTGCTTTACACTATCTATTGTCTCACAAAAAATGATTTTTATTCAAAAAAAATTTTTTTATTTGTATGAAAAATACCTTTAAAGCCCTTAAAACCTGTCTGCGGTCAAATATCTTTAACGTCTTTCGGAAAATTTTTCACCTGTCAGGCTCCTCCAAGGTTATGCTGCCCAGCTTTCCCCCTCTGAATTCATCAAGTAGCACAATGGCCGTCCTTTGCAGATCCAGCTCTCCGCCCTTTGAAAAAAAGCCTCTTTTTCGGCATATTTTATCGAGAATGTCGGCATCTCCGTCATCTGTCTCTATTGAAATGTCGTATCTTTTTTCAAGGCTGCCGGGATAATTTTCTTTCAGATAGCCTATAAGACTGAAGGCAAGCTCACGCTTGTCAACGATCTCGTCATTTATGGCTCCCGTAACGGCAAGCTTTACTCCTGCTTCGGGGTCGTCAAATTTTGGCCACAGAATACCGGGGGTATCCAGAAGCTCCAGATCCTTTCTTATTCTGACCCACTGCTTGTTTTTTGTGACGCCGGGTCTGTCGCCTGTTTTTGTCATATTCTTTCCAAAAAGCCTGTTTATAAGGGTGGACTTTCCCACGTTGGGTATACCCGCTATCATAACCCTTGACGGCACCAGTATCCTTCCTCTTTGTCTCTGTCTTTCTATCTTCTCCCTCATAAGCTCTCTGCACATAGGATAAAAGTCCTTTATTCCCCTGCCGTTTTTGCTGTCTGCGCAGATAACAACAAAACCCTTTCGGCTGAAATATTCAGTCCAGAGCTTTGTCCTTTCACTGTCCGCCAGATCGGATTTGTTGAGAATAATAAGTCTTTTTTTGTTTGCCGCAAGCTTGTCTATATCGGGATTTCTTGACGAAAGAGGGATCCTTGCGTCAAGAAGCTCAGCCACTATATCCACAAGCCCTATATTCTCCTGCATCATTCGTTTTGCCTTAGCCATATGCCCCGGATACCACTGTATGTCCATAGTATGTCTCACCTCTTTGTCATAACAAACTGTTTGATACCGATGCTTATTTCAGTGTTTTATTGCCCTTAAAGGAGCCTTATGCCAAAGATCGGTATAAGAAAAAGGGACGAGAGAAAAGCCTCGTCCCGAAAAAATTATTTTGCTGTTCTCTTGTGGATGTTTTCCTTGACCTTGGCAGCCTTTCCCACTCTCTGACGCAGATAGTTGAGCTTGGCTCTTCTTACGATACCGTAGCGAACAACCTCAATACGGTCGATACGGGGAGAATGTACAGGCCATGTTCTCTCAACGCCTACACCCGAGGCAATTCTTCTGACGGTAAAGGTTTCTTTAGCTCCGCCGCCCTGTCTTTTGAGAACAGTACCCTCAAACATCTGAAGTCTTTCTCTGTTTCCCTCGACAACCTTTGCGTACACTCTTACTGTGTCGCCTACATTAAAGTCGGTGACGTTCTGCTTCATCTGAGCATTTTCGATTTCTCTGATAATAGTTGCGTTCATAGGTTTTTACCATCCTTTCGTCATAGATATTCTTAAAGGTCTTACACGGGATAAACAAACGTCCCAAAAAACTCTCATCGGTTTCTGCCCCAGAGGAATATCCGTAATAACCAAACAAAAGAATTATATCACAAGAAAATCCCAAATGCAAGCAAAATTTGATTTTTTTGAAATTTATACAATTTTACCCTCTCACAAAAAATTTTACAACTGTTTTACAGCTATTTTTGCCAAAAAAGCTTGTAATTATTTTAAAAAAATGTTATACTTATATACAACGCCATTATGATATGAAAATAAAAAGGAGGTATTTTTATGCAGATCAAAGATTTTATACCGGGCGGGGAGGGCAGAAGGTTTGACCTTGTGAGCTTCGGTGAGGTTATGCTCAGACTTTCGGCTCCCGATAAAGAAAAAATTTCTTACGGCGAGATCTTCGACAAAAACGCAGGCGGCTCAGAGCTCAATGTGGCTTCGGGCGCAGCATATCTCGGCGCAAAGACCGCCATCATCACAAAGCTCCCCGACAATAAGATCGGCCGCTTCATACAGTATAACGTAAGATACGGAGCAGTTACCGACAGGTATGTCGTATTTGACGACTCTCCCGAAAAGCGACTCGGAGTTTATTATTATGAATCGGGAGCATATCCCCGCAAATCATCCGTTGTATATGACAGAGCAAATTCGTCCTTCACAAAAATAACCTTTGACGAGATCGACAAAGAGGTTTATCACAATACAAGGCTTTTTCATGTAAGCGGCATAACTCTTGCGCTTGCGCCCAGTCTTCGTGAGACAACTCTCAAAATGATACAGGAGTTTAAGAAAAACGGCGCCGCTGTTTCATTTGACTTCAACTACAGAGCGACTCTCTGGTCGGAGGAAGAAGCAAGAGAAACCATAGTTAAGATACTTCCATATGTTGACGTGCTTTTTGTATCGGAAGAGACTTCAAGAAGAATGATGCAGAAAACCGGCACTCTGGAAGAAATAATGAAGAGTTATTCGGAGGAATACGGCTGCAAGATAGTTGCAACGACACGCCGTATAGCCATAAGCCCCACAAGGCACAACTTCGGCTGCAAGATATACTTTGACGGCAAATTCTATGAGGAGGAGCATTATAAGGAAATCGAGGTCGTTGACCGTATAGGTTCGGGCGATGCTTTCGTAGGCGGCGCTCTCTATGCCATACTTATGAAGGGCGACATTCAGGCCGCAGTTGAATACGGCGATGCTATGTCCGCTGTAAAGAACACAGTTTATGGCGATATGCCCCGTTCGTCTCTTGAAGAAATCAACGGCGTAATCAAGAACCACAAGTCAACAGGCCCTCAGTCGGAAATGAACCGCTAAAGCCCCGACAATGCCTTGAAAATATAAGCAAACATAAATACATAAATAATATAAATCCAAGAACCCCGACAGCCCGGTCGGGGTTTTGTCGTATAGATAATATATATAAAATCAAAAAATCAAGTCCCCACGTCTTAAGGACAAAGGGACTTGAGTAAATATGTCGGTACACTGTTGCCAAAACAATGTATAAATTGGAATGCGAATACCTCAGAACGTCAGAATTTTATTTCTCTGCCCTGTTTTTTCCACTCCATAAATTCTGCCGTTGCCGCAAAGAGAACGTCTCCCGATGAATTTATGGCTGTTTCCAGAGAGTCCTGAACAACGCCGATTATAAAGCCTATGGCTACAGCCTGCATAGCTATGTCGTTTGAAATGCCCAAAAGCGAACAAGCCATAGGTATGAGAAGCAGCGAGCCTCCCGCAACTCCCGAAGAGCCACAGGCTCCAAGGGTGGCTATAACGCTCAGTATAAAGGCAGTGGGAATGTCTACTGTCTGTCCCAGTGTATTTGCTACCGCAAGGGACATTATTGTGATTGTTATGGCTGCGCCGTCCATATTTATTGTGGCTCCGAGCGGAATGGAAACGGAATACATATCCTTGTCAAGCCCCAGCTTTTCACAAAGAGCAAGATTGACGGGGATATTTGCCGCAGAGCTTCTTGTGAAAAAGGCTGTAAGTCCGCTGTCTCTGAAGCATCTGAAAACAAGCGGATAAGGATTTTTTCTGAGAGCGATGCCTGCAATAAGAGGATCCACAATAAGAGCTATCGTCAGCATACAGCCTACAAGCACAGCCAGAAGTCTTCCGTATTGTGTGAAAATGCCGAGGCCGTTTTCGGAAACAGATGTAAATACAAGACCCATAATGCCGAAGGGGGCAAAGTTTATTACCCACTGAACCGTCTTTGTGACTGCGGCGGAAAGATCCTGAAGAGTGGATTTTGTGCTGTCACTCGCAAGCACCTTGACAGCCATACCTAAAATAACCGCCCATGTGAGTATGCCTACATAATTTGCCTCTGCAAGAGCCGATACGGGGTTTGATACCATATTCATAACAAGATTATTCAGCACCTCTCCTATTCCGCTCGGAGCAGTACCTTCGGCAGCGTCCGTCAGATTGAGCGTAATAGGAAACGCCTTGCTGAATATGACCGCAACAAAAGCCGCCATAAACGTGCTTATCATATAAAGCGCAATAACCGTTCTGAACCGTTTGCCTATGCCCGATCCCGCATTTGCAAGAGAGCTTATGACAAGCACAAACACAAGTATCGGAGCGATGGCTTTAAGAGCTCCGACAAACACATTACCCAGAACCCCTATGCCTATGCCCGGAACGGTAAGCCCAAGCACAGCGCCTATAATAAGGCCGATCAGAATTCTGATAACAAGATTGATACCGCAGTATTTTTCCCAAACTTTTTTCATAAGTTACCTCCTCGTTTTGATTTTCTGCGTTTGCTCGCACCTTTGCTCCCGAAGTACCTTCGGTACTTCTTACGCAAAGGCGGAGCCGTAAGGGGGCGACGCTCCGAGCCGATAAAATCGGCTCGGAGCTGCATCTGCTGCCTGCGGCAGCAGATGCGTATTTTTGTCCTGCGGACAAAAATACGCCGCCCATATGTTTATACTATACATATTAACATAAAATTTGGGATTTGTCACTGTATTTTTGTTATTTTTGTATAATTAAGCAATTATGTACTTTTACAGACCCATTTTTTGCGTTTTTTATTCGTTTTTTCATTTTTTCGGGCAATAAAAAAATGCAGACAGGCGGATAACCCGTTTGCATTAGATATTGCAGAAAGAAACAATATTTTATTATTTTATAAAAAACCTGCTGAACTGTTCAGAAACGGAGAAAGAGGGATTTGAACCCTCGCGCCGCTATTAACGACCTACTCCCTTTCCAGGGGAGCCCCTTCAACCACTTGGGTACTTCTCCAAATGCTCTCGTATACATAAAAATAATAAGAGATAAAAATAGCGCAGAGAGTGGGATTCGAACCCACGGTGCCTTGCGACAACACCGGTTTTCAAGACCGGCTCCTTAAACCACTCGGAAATCTCTGCATATTGCACTTTCGGCGACAATTAATATAATACAACAATTAAATTATCTTGTCAATAACTTTTTTATAATTTCCCGAATTTTATTGACAATCATAATTTATACTGGTAAGATTTTAGTCAGGGGTATTTGTTCGATGCCGCTGCTGCGAACCGATCTCGCCAAACCCTTAAGTAAAAGGTAATGATAATGAAAAGAAAAATTTTATATATATCGCTCATAATTTTTGTTCTGATAATGCTTTTTGCTGCATTTGCGATAAAAAATATAAAGACCGAAAACCCCATGGCATTAATATACAAGGACGGCGAGCTTATAAAAAAGATCGACCTTTCATCCATATCGGAGCCATACGAGTTTGTCGTGACGGGTTCCGAAGGAGAGGAAAACATAGTCCACGCCGAAAAAGGAAAGGTCTGCATAATTTCCGCAAGCTGTCCCGACAAAATCTGTGTAAACCGCGGCTATATTTCCGGCGGGTCCGTGCCTATCGTGTGCCTTCCCAACGAGGTCGTTATAAAAGTCGAAGGCTCCGACAATGCTGCAAACGCCGCAAATGCCGCAGACGCTGCGGTGGGATAGGTGATAAAAATGAAGAAAAACAACATACGGCATACCGCCGTCCTCGGTCTTCTCACAGCCGTTGGGCTAATAATATTCACAATAGAGGGCCTGCTGCCGCCCCTGACGCCTATTCCGGGCATAAAGCTCGGCCTCGCCAACATTGTGACGCTTTATGCTCTCTATGCTCTTTCGCCTCGCGATGCTGCCGCCGTTTCCATACTGAGGATACTTCTTGCGGCAATTTTCGCAGGTCAGGCCGTATCGCTCTGGTACAGTCTCGCAGGAGGAATATTTTGTCTTATATCAATGACTGCGGCAAAAAAGCTTTTCTCGGAGGAATATATGGAGTTTACGAGCATTGTGGGAGCATTGTTCCACAACATGGGTCAGCTCTTGGCTGCGGTTCTGCTTTTGGAAAATACTGCCATACTGCTTTATTTTCCTTTTCTGGCTCTGGGGGGAGTTGTCTGCGGACTTTTCACGGGCATAGGCTGCAAAATAACATACAAAAGACTTAAAAATGTACTGAGTCAATGATATTTGTATTCCGCTTACACCGCATATCAGTCAAAAACACAAAACACATACAAGGAGGCATATAAAAATGAAAACACTCGTTCTGGGCGGAGCCGGCTATATAGGCTCCCATACGGTTTATGAGCTTATTGAAAAGGGCTGCGAAACAGTCATTATAGACAGCCTTGAAACAGGACACATGAGCGCCGTTCACCCAAAAGCAAAATTTTATAAGGGCGACATCAGAGATGCGGACTTTCTGGATACGGTTTTTGAAAATGAAAAGGACATAGATACCGTCATACACTTTGCCGCATATTCTCTTGTGGGCGAATCAATGACAAATCCGCTTAAATATTACAGAAACAATATGTACGGTACAATGGTTCTTCTTGAAGCTATGGTAAGACACGGCATAGACAAGATAGTATTTTCTTCCACCGCCGCCACATACGGAGAGCCCGAAAAGACCCCTATTCTCGAAACCGACAGAACCGTTCCCACAAACACTTACGGCGAAACAAAGCTTTCAATGGAAAAAATGTTCAAGTGGACAGGAGCCGCTCACAACATTCGCTATGTATCCCTTAGATACTTCAATGCCTGCGGAGCGCATACAAACGGCATGATCGGAGAGGATCACAGCCCCGAAACCCACCTTATACCACTTATTTTGCAGGTTCCCGGCGGAAAAAGAGACTCCATAAGCATTTTCGGCACGGACTATGACACGCCTGACGGCACCTGCATAAGAGACTACATACACGTTATGGATCTGGCTCAGGCTCATATCCTTGCCGCCGAATATCTTATGAACGGCGGAAAAAGCGATGTTTTCAACCTCGGCAACGGCGTGGGACATTCTGTAAGACAGGTTATCGAAACGGCAAAAGCCGTAACGGGATTCCCTATAAAAACCGTCCTCGGAGATAGGAGAGCCGGTGATCCCGCTGTCCTCATAGCCTCAAGCGAAAAGGCAAAAAGCATTCTCGGCTGGAAACCCGTACACAATGAGCTTGATGAAATAATAGGAACTGCGTGGGCATGGCACAAAAATCATCCCAACGGATTTGAGGATCGCTGATACAAAAACGCAGACGCTTTTATGAATTTTCTTTATAAGCTGCGGTATATGTTTTCTGCAGACATAAAAACAGAGATACATGGGAAATCCCCGGAGGTCATAGAGAATCGGGAGAAAATATTATTGATACGGCGAAGCGGGAACTCTATGAAGAAACCGGCTCCATAAAATTTGAAATAAAGCCTGTTTGTGTATATTCTGTTACAGAGCCCGATATCCAACCACATTTAATAAACGAGGCAAAGAAACGGGGGTTTTGCCTCTGTTCCCATCCCGCCGTCTGAAGAGATCTGGGATTTACTTGTCGGTTAAATAATGCTATAATAACCATAACAATCTTGTGTATATTCTGTTACATATCCCGATATCCAACCACATTTAATAAACGAAGCAAAGAAACGGGGATTTTGTCTCTGTTCCCATCCCGCCGTCTGAAGAGATCCGGGATTTACTTGTCGGTTAAATAATGCTATAATAACTATAATAATCACATCAACTATCCAACTATCGGGCGGCGTACTTTTGTCCTTCGGACAAAAGTACGCTCCTGCCGCCGCAGGCGGCAGGAGCAGCTCCGAGCCGATTTTATCGGCTCGGAGCGCCGCCCCCTTACGGCTCCGCCTTTGCGTAAGAAGTACCGAAGGTACTTCGGGAGCAAAGGTGCGAGCAGACATTATCCCCAAAAAGCCGAACAGTACAAAATAATAGTTTAAAACACAAAATTTAAAAAACAGGAAGGAAGACCCTTGAAATGGACTACAAAAAAATTGCAATGGAAAAGCACAGCGAATGGAAGGGAAAAATAGAAATAAAGCTGCGCTGCCCGTTGGAGACAAAAGACGATTTATCCATAGCCTACACTCCGGGCGTTGCAGAGCCGTGTCTCGCAATAAAAAACGCCCCCTCTCTCTCATATGAACTTACACGCCGCCACAACACGGTGGCTGTCATCACAGACGGCACAGCAGTCCTCGGTCTGGGAAACATAGGCCCCGAGGCAGGTATGCCCGTAATGGAGGGAAAATGCGTTCTTTTTAAGGAATTTGGCGATGTGGATGCGATTCCTCTGTGTGTAGACTCCCTCTCCCCCGATGAGGTGGTGAAGGCCATATCTATGTTTTCAAAAAGCTTCGGAGGCATAAACCTTGAAGACATAGGCGCTCCGCGCTGCTTTGAAATAGAAGAAAAGCTAAAAAAAGTCACAGACATACCTATCTTTCACGATGACCAGCACGGCACGGCAGTAGTCGTACTTGCGGGAATTAAAAACGCCCTTAAAATAACGGACAAAAAACCCGAAGAATGTAGGGTCGCCATGTCGGGAGCAGGCGCAGCCGGAACAGCCATAGCAAAGCTGCTCCTCAAAGCGGGCTTTAAGGACATTACTCTCTGCGACATCAACGGCATAGTCAACAAAGAAAACAACTATGCCGACCCCTATCTGCAGGCTCTTGCGGAGGTCACAAACCCAAGAGGGGTTAAAGGCGGCCTCAGAGACAGCATAAAGGGAGCCGACATATTCATAGGCGTTTCGGCTCCGGGCGTTCTCACCGAAGAAATGATAAAAACCATGAACACCGACCCCATTATTTTTGCTATGGCAAACCCCGTTCCCGAAATAATGCCCGATGCGGCAATGGCAGCAGGCGCAAAGATAGTCGCCACGGGACGTTCCGACTATCCGAACCAGATCAACAACGTTCTTGCCTTTCCGGGTATATTCAGAGGTACTCTCGATGTAAGGGCAAGGGATATAAACGAAGAAATGAAGCTTGCCGCAGCAGGAGCCATAGCGGATCTTGTAAGCGCCGATGACCTCGAAAAAGGCATAATCATACCCTCTCCGTTCAACAAAAGCATCGCCGCCGACATTGCCAAAGCTGTCGCTGATGCGGCAATAAAAACAGGAGTTGCAAAAATCTGATATGTATTATATTGATACCGAAAAATTATTCGGCTTTACGCCGATACCCAATGACTTTATAGACAAATATGCAGGCAACATAGAAAGCACTTATATCGTTGTTTATATGTATATTGCAAGGCACGCCATAAAAGGCAGGCTGCCCCGCGCGGAGAAGATCGCCGACAGGTTTTCGCTCAGTCCCGATACGGCTGCTGAAATAATATCCTTCTGGGACAGCAAGGGACTTTTCGACAAGCCTCACAAGCCCTCCTACTCCCCTTCCGAGATTGCAGGAATGCAGAAATACAACAGCGAAATATCGGGGCTTATTTCCACTGCGGGCGCTATTTTGGGAAAAGCCCTCGGACAGAAGGAACAAAGCACGGTACTAAGCCTCTATGACTGGTACAAGCTGCCTGTGGAGGTCATAACGATACTTTTGGGACACTGTGCCGAAACAAATCACACCTCCCTTAGCTATATCGAAAAAATCGCTCTGGACTGGTCCGAAAAAGGCATAAAAACCTCCGAAGAGGCTGAGGATTATTTAAAGCTCTATTACGGAGATTTCTCAAAGGTGCTTAAAGCGTTCGGCATAACAGGGCGTATGGCAAACAGCAAAGAAAAAAAATATATGGAAAAATGGCTCGTGCAGTACAAGCTGCCATTGGAGCTTGTTGTCGAGGCCTGCGAACAGGCTACAATAAACACGGGAAAAGTCAGTTGGAAGTATGCCGATACAACTCTGACAGACTGGCACAAGGACGGTATAACCACCGTTGAACAGGCCAAAAAGCATATGCAGGAACATTCCGTAAAGAAAAATAAGGATGTTTCAAAGCCAACGACAGCCAAAAAGCCCGTCAGGGTTTCAAACAGGTTTTCCAATTTTGAAGAAAGAGAATACAACAGGGACGAACTGGACAGCTTAGCCTTAGAGCTGCTTAAAGACGGAGAGGAGCATAAAAATGACGCCTGAATTATATCGTGAAATTATGCGTACATACAGTGACAAGCAGTCAAGAGCGCTCAGGCTCTCCGATATGCGCAGAGAAGAAATATATTCGCGCATACCCGAAATACAGAGCATAGACGAAAGCCTTATGAGCTTTAATATAAGCCTTGTTAAAATAATGCAGGATCCCGATACACAAAAAAGAAAATCCGAAACCGAAAAGCTTAAGAATCGCATTTCCGATATGCTGTCGAAAAAAAATTCCCTCCTGCTCCGAAACGGCTATCCCGAAAATTATATTGAAGACGTATACGAATGCCCTCTCTGCCGTGACACAGGATTCATAGAAAATGAGCCTTGCTCCTGCTTTAAGTCTGCCATGAGACAAAAGCTCTATAGCGACTCCTCTCTGAAAAGCGAAAACGACAGTGAGTCATTTTCGTCCTTTTCACTTGAATATTATTCTGACGACCCTGACCCAAGGCTTAAGACGTCCGTGCGCAAATATATGGAAAATGTGCTGAACATATGCAAAAGCTTTGCCGAAAATCCAATCGGCAATCTCCTTTTTACGGGACATACCGGTCTGGGAAAGTCCTTTCTCTGCCACTCCATAGCAAAGGAGCTGCTTGACAAAAACACCGATGTTGTATGTGACTCGGCATTTATGCTTTTTGACAGACTGCTGAACAGGCGATTTGGCAGAGAAACCGATGACGAATACAAAAACAGCGTATTAGGCTGCTCCCTGCTCATAATTGACGATCTCGGCGCAGAAAACATAAATTCAGCCGCCAATGCGGAATTTTTCAATCTGCTCAACTATCGTCTCACAAGCCGAAAGCCCACAATAATATCCACAAATCTATCAATGACGGATATAAAACAGACCTACTCCGAAAGGATATTTTCCCGCATTATGGGAGAATACAAAATAATACCATTTTTCGGCGAGGATATAAGGATCCTTAAAAGAAAAAGAAGCTGAATCCGCATAAAAGCCCATTATGCCGCTTATACTGTATTATGAAAATATTAAAGCTTATTGTTTTTTTACTTATAGTGCTTACCGCAGTTTTTGCGGTCGAAAATACGATGATCCCACTGAAGGAGACGCACAATTATCCCTCTTATCCCTCCGATGATGTTTCTCTGTCCAAAACCGAAGCCGAAACGGACAATACGGACAATACAAACGACACGGACAATACGGATAATATGAACAATGCGGACATTTCCTCCGACACAACAGACGGCGGCGAAAAATTTCTGTCCGATTTTGAGGCCAGATATGATCTCACCGACAAAAATCTTTCCCCCAATGACCTTAGCTTTAACGGAGTTAAAAGGATAGAAACCGCCTTGCAGTGGAAGGAATATATGGATATATGTATCAAAAGGGGCTATCGCTTTGTCTTTTTTGAGGCTCCAAAGGAGCTTGTTTTTGAGCCCGATACCCTGATGAGCACAAACGACATTACCTCTGCAATTATCTATACTATGCCTGATTTCAATGACGATACCGTTCTGACGGGCTATGGCTTTACCTACACCTATTCTCACGATATACTCGAAGCCGTAAGAGACGGAAACGAAAACTCCCTCAATGAAAAACAAAGATTGGCTCTTGAATGCGCAAGGGGATTTCTTGCCACTCTGCCAAAGGATATTTCCGACTACGAAAAGGAGCTTGCCATACACAACTACGTCTGCGGCTCCATAACCTACACAAAGGACTCTTCCATGGAGGATATAATAAACTGCTATGGAGGTCTGGTTCTCGGCAGAGGCAACTGTCAGGCATACACCGATGCATTCAACCTGCTCTGCGGTCTTTCGGGCTTTGAAAGCGGAAGGCTGACCTGCACAGCAAACGGCGAGGAGCATAGTCTCAACTATATTGTCATAAACAACGTCCACTACTTTACGGACTGCACGTTTGACGATGGAATAGACGACAAAGACAGGGGCTACGGTCTTTTTTACTTCAACGTCCCCTATTCCGTAATATCAATAAATCACACCTTCGACAAGCTGCCCTTTACACCTGCCGAGGAGCTTGATTCAAACAGCTATTATATGCACTATGAGCTTTTTGCCGATTCTCCCTACGCTTTGGAGCAGGTATTTTCAAGACTTTCCGAAAGCTCCTCTTCGGGAGAAATTCTTTTCGACACCTCTCAGGGAGACGCCTCTCTTGCAGAAATATTCCAAAGACGTTCATACATGGGAAAATCCAAAATATCCGTATCAAAATACACCTTCGGAAAATACAGGCTTCTGAAATTTTCCCTTTCATAAACAAACAGCCTGTCACAGCAAAATAAAAAACAGGAGTATATTTAACCGACAAGTAAGTACCCGCCTCTTTAGGCGGCGGGTACTTACTATTGTATTCGGTGGGAGATGCAAGCTCCCATCCGAATACAAAGGCTTCGTCAGAAGCTGTCGGTTATGAGCGCGCAGCGTAAGCGGAGTGCGAATATCATTGACAACTGATAAAAAATAAATCGACTTTATTCGTCATATGCAAACTGTCACAAAGCTTATGAATACTGCATATATATATTAATTTTTGCATATTTTTACGGAAAATACTCAAAAAACTGTTGCGTTTAAAAAAATTCTGTGCTATAATTAACAAGTCAAGCCACAAAGATGTGGGATTCCGGTCAAGGAGTTCCATTTTTTTTGCCTATGATATTAATATACAAAACACGAGAGGAGAAGAGGTTATTATGATTCAGATTGTTACCGCTGTCAACTCCGCCATAAACAGCTTTGTATGGGGACCTCCCATGCTGGTTCTTATGGGAGTAACGGGTATTCTAATGACTGTACTGACAGGCGTATTTCAGTTCACGAGGTTAGGTCATTGGATCAAAAACACCATAGGCGCTATTTTCAGCGACAAAGAGGTATTGGGACACACAAAGGACAAGTCGATCTCACAATTTCAGAGTCTGTGTACGGCTCTTGCCGCTACGGTAGGCACGGGCAACATAGTAGGCGTTGCAGGCGCTATCGTTGCAGGCGGCCCCGGAGCAGTTTTCTGGATGTGGGCAATTGCCATTTTTTCAATGATGACAAACTTTTCCGAAAATGTCCTCGGTATTTTCTACCGCCGCAAAAACGCAAATGACGAATGGTCGGGCGGAGCAATGTATTATCTTCGTGACGGTCTGGGCTCTAAAAAAGGCTGCAAGCTTATCGGCGGAGTTCTTGCCGTTCTTTTCTCGATTTTCTGTTTCCTTGCATCTTTCGGAATAGGAAATATGACTCAGGTCAATTCAATCGCAGGAAATATGCACACAGCCTTCGGACTTCCCACATGGGTAACAGGCGTTGTCGTTCTTATACTTGCCGGTCTCGTTATTGTCGGCGGACTTAAAAGAATCGCCTCGGTAACCGAAAAAATCGTTCCCTTTATGGTAGTCATCTATATAGTGGGCAGCATAATCATATTTATTACTCATATTACATACGTTCCCGCCGTATTTTTATCTATTTTCAAGGGAGCCTTCGGTATGAAGGCAGTCGGCGGCGGTATTGTCGGCTTTGGAATAAAGCAGGCTGTCGTACTCGGAATGAAGAGAGGCGTTTTCTCAAACGAGGCAGGTCTCGGCTCCTCGGTTATGGTACACTCAAACTCAAACGTAAAGGAACCCGTAAGACAGGGTATGTGGGGTATATTTGAGGTTTTTGCCGACACAATCATTGTCTGCACCCTTACGGCGTTTACCGTTCTTGCATCGGGTCTTATCGATCTCGAAACAGGCGTTGCCAATGAGGTTTTCAACGGAATTAAAGTTACAGAATCAAACCTTGTCAGTCTCGCTTTCAGCAATCAGTTCGGAAAGCTCGGCTCTGCCTTTGTTGCCGTTGCCATAGCTCTTTTCGCTTTTTCAACGGTTCTCGGCTGGAGCCACTACGGTTCAAAGGCCTGCGAGTTCCTTTTCAAGGAAAAAGCCGTTATGGTATATAGGGTCATATTCGTTCTCGCCATATTCGGCGGAGCAGTAATGAGCCCGAACCTTGCTTGGGATATCGCCGACACACTGAACGGCCTTATGGCTATCCCCAACCTTATCGGCGTACTTGCCCTTTCGCCCTTAGTTGCGGCAATCACAAAGAATTATGTTGACAGAAAGATAAAAGGCAAAGATATAGAGCCCATGCTTTCAGCATTTCCCGACATACAGGCTGAACACGCAGATGCCGTAAAGCACGGAGCAGAATAACAAGCAGGCTATTATACACAAAATACATAAATTTATAAATACATAAATACATAAAATACAACAGGCTGCCGTAATATATAAAAATTACAGCAGCCTGTTTATATCTTTCTTCCGCCCTTTCTGTCGGTATATAAATTTTCCCTCGGATATTCTGCATACGGCTTTTTCTGCCATCACATAGTATAATCAGATTTTCCGCAAGAAAGCCCTCTTTGCCTATCCTTGTCGGTACATAGATTTTCTCTCGAATATTCTGTATATGTGGCTTTTCCTGATGTCTCATAGTATAATCAGATTTTCCGCAAGAAAAATACTTTTGCTTATCCTCATCGTTATATGGATTTTCCCTTGTATATTCTGCATACGGCTTTTCCTGATGTCTCATAGTATAATCAGATTTTCCGCAAGAAAGCCCTCTTTGCCTATCCTTGTCGGTACATAGATTTTCCCTCGGATATTCTGTATATGTGGCTTTTTCTGCCGTACCATGGGATAATTCATTTTTCCCACATAAAAAACACCTTTGCACATCCCTGTCGGCATATAAATTTTCCTTTAGATATTCTGCATATACGGCTTTTCCTGCCGTACCATGGGATAATTCATTTTTCCACATAAAAAACACCTTTGCCTATCCCTGTAGGCATATAAATTTTCCTTTAGATATTCTGCATATGTGGCTTTTCCTGCCGTCACATAGTATAATTCGTTTTTTTGCGTAAAAATCAAGGCAAATCGGGGCGGCTGCGCTAATAGCAATAAATGTCCATATATATCAGTATTTTCTTTTAACAATAAAATAACAAATAAGATATATTACTAACAATCCGCATACATTCATAGCCAAAATATAACCCACATCGTCTCTGCCTGTCGCATACATAAAATACATAGCCACCGAACACATGACAATATATGTTGCCAAAGCCCAGCTTCTTGATTTTTCGGCAATCATAATATTTCTTTCGTCTGTTTCTTTTATGCCAAGAGCCTTCAGCTTTTCTTCGTCCTTATAAATTTTCAAAAGGCGTATCATATTGAACGCTCCCGAAAAAGCCAGCGCAAACCCTATGGTAATAAAAACATCCGATCTGCATATGTTCATAAATCCCGATAACACTATCAAAACCCCTATCACTACATAGGCAGCCATCAAATATATTCTTTTTCTGAATTTTTTCTTATAATCCATTTTATTCCTCCTCAAATATAAAAAGCTCCTCAATGGTTGTGTCAAAATATTCGGACAGCCTGAACGCCAGATTCAGCGAGGCGTTATATCTGCCGTTTTCCAGTGAAATAATTGTCTGTCGGGTCACGCCCACAGCCTCCGCAAGCTCCTCCTGCTTTATACCTTTCATTTTTCTGAACTGTCTTATGCGGTTTTTCAATCTATCCCTCCTTTCATAACTCAAAACGAAAATGTAAAATATACTTTACATCATCATAATATCATACGTCGAAATAAATGTCAAGTTAATTTTACATTTTTATTTATAGCAGAAAAAAAGAGAACAAAAAAATAAGCACTCTCGGTCTGTCTGCCAAGCGTGCTTTATTCAAAATTTATACTGAGGTACGTCTGCTCTTTGTTTATGTCTATGTTTTTCGTTACGGAATTGTCAGGCCGTGTAAGCGTCACTCTGTGAGAGCCATAATTCAGAAACATAGGGTTTCCTATATCTCTTTGAACGCCGTCCACATAAAGCGCCGCTCCCGTAGCATAGGTATCAATTATAAGAGAGCCTCTGAGAACCTGAACTCCCGACAGATTCAGCTCCGAAACCGTCCCTTCTTTTATTATAAACTGGCTGCTGTAGTCCGATATAGACGGCCCCTGAACCATTATATTGTGCAGTCCCTCTGGGAGCAAAATTTCTCTGTTTTCGGGTATTGTATTAAAATCGCCTTCGTCAACCGAATAGGTGACTCCGGGAATGTTTTCGATGTTGACAAATTTAAGCGTGCCGTGGGATCTTTCCATAACTACCGACCACGCATTATAATCAATTACCTTAACGGTCATTATATCAAACTCTGTTATGTCGGAAGGACTGAGTATCTTGTCCTTATATCTGAAAACCGTGTTTTCGTTGTATTTAAAGGCATTGTCGCCTATTTTAATCATTTTTCTGCCGCTGTTGACCGTGACAGCCAAGGAGGTATACTCCTCGGCGTCAGGATCAAGCTTTACGGACTGAAGGACTCTGTTTTCGTCATACACAAAAACAACGAGATCGCCTTCGTCAATTTTGTTTACTGTTATTCCTATATCGTTTTCGTTTGTAAATTCGGTACTGTTGTTGAACGAAAGCAGCACAGACGTTTCGCTTTCGATATCATATATTTTCATTGTGTTGGAGCCAAGGCTTATCTGCGAAATAACTCCCCTTCTCTCAGTGTTGAACAACTGTTCCGTCTCTCTGCTGAGAAGATTGTCGGTGTCGATAAAGTTGGAGTCCTCAGAGACCTCCTCGGTAGCCTCCTCGCTTATTCCCTCGCCCTTTGCTATGCTGACAAGGTCGTTAAATGAGTGGTTCTGCATAAATCCCACAAGCACAGTAAAAGAAACCACAAAAATAACTATACAAATAAGCATAAGAAAAATAGGAAACATACAACCCCTTGAATCTTCCTTCTTGTCGTTATTCTGTTTTTTGGGATTTACGGAATTATTATTGCCGCTCATTGTTTTTTCTCCCTGTGGATGTTTTTTCCTGTGTTTTCCTGTGGGTCGAAGTCTTGCATATGTATCGGGCGGGTTCTCCGGCGGTCTTTTCTTTCTTGTTATATCCTGTTCAGCGATCGGGCGTGGCCTTGCGCCGTCTGTCGGGCTGCCGCTCTCGCCTGCGGACTGCCTTTTCCTTTTTATGGGATTGCCGTTCTCATCGACAGGTCGTTTTCTCTTTATTGGATTGCCGTTTTCGTCAACAGGCCGCTTTCTTTTTATAGGATTACCGTTCTCGTCTACGGGTCGTTTCCGTTTTATAGGATTGCCATTCTCATCGACCGGACGCTTCCGTTTTATAGGATTGCCGTTCTCATCGACCGGTCGCTTTCTTTTTATAGGATTTACGTCCTCATCAACCGGCCGCTTTCTATTTATCGGATTGCCGTTTTCGTCAACAGGCCGTTTTCTTTTTATCGGATTTCCGTCCTCGTCTACGGGCCGTTCCCGTTTTATCGGATTTCCGTCCTCATCGACAGCTCTTTTCCGTTTTATAGGATTGCCGTTTTCATCGACAGGTCGTTTCCTCTTTACGGAACTGCCGTTTTCGTCTATGGGTCGTTCCTGTTTTATCGGATTGCCGTTTTCATCGACAGGTCGTTTCCGTTTTATAGGATTGCCATTCTCATCGACAGCTCTTTTCCGTTTTATAGGATTGCCATTCTCGTCTACGGGTCGTTTCCGTTTTATAGGATTGCCGTTTTCGTCAACAGGTCGTTTTCTTTTTACAGGATTGCCGTTTTCATCGATCGGCCGCTTTCTTTTAACAGGCTTTCCGTCTTTGCCGACAGTGTCGGCTTTTTTCCTTACAGGTCTGTTCATTCCATCCGGGGATATATTTTTATTGCCGAAGTCCGCCGCTCCCACCTCTGAGCCGACAGGTTCGTTCGGAATCTTGTCCCGGATATTTTCATCAGCCATAATGCACCTCTGTTTTTAAATACTATAGTAGATAATGTAATAGACTATACATTTCCTTACTACAATTTTATCACGCATTCTGAAAAATTCAAGTAATTTTTTAAAATTTATGACAAAAACAAAGATTTAAGACAAAACTCACGCCCTCAGCCATATTCTGACCCTACACAAAAGCCGCAGACCCGAAAAATCCGCCATATATAACTAAAAACCCGCCGCAGCCTCAATAACGCTTATAAGCTGCCCCACCTTCTTTTTCTCCCCTGCGTCAAGACCGTCAATAAAAGCCCTCATAAGCTCATTCTTCTGTTCCTGCGAAAGCTCCCCTTCCTTTTTCATTTCACAAAAAAATCTTACTGCCCCCTCAACGGTGGGCTTTCCGCTGCCCAGAAATTCCTTAAGCATTTTCAGCCTGTTTTCTCCTGCATTCCTGAACGCATCACTTTCGGATATTTCAGCTATATTCATATAATCCTCCCAAAATATATTTATTTGATATTTTCATATACATACGACATTACAATATAAAACCATTCTGCCGCCCTTATCCACGCCGCCCCTCATACTGCCCCTATCGTCTGAATAATATCCCTTATTTCCGATATTTTAAATCACCGTTTCTCCTATCCGCAGGCAAGCTGAATACTGCCTTCAATATTCGCTCCTGCGCCTCACCGCATAACCATACTTTACCATTCGTATTTCAGACAGCAATCACATCCTGTTTTTTAAACTTTTCTTCCTCCTTATGTGCATCGCCCATCATACTGCCCCTATTGTCTGCATAATATCCCTTATTTCCAATATTTTAATCACCATTTCTCCTATGTTTCTGTTTTCCGCAGGCAAGTTAGGCACGACCGCCCTCAGCATCTCCATATTTACCCCTCTGCCTCGATCCGTCATTATCTCAACTCCCTTGTACTCGTTCAGAAATTTGTCAATCTCAATAAGCTTTACCATCACTCCCAGCTCACGCCTGTATCTTCTGTCTATGTAGGGAATTGCAGCCTTTATAGTCCGTATCGCAGGAGTTTCAAACTGCATATCAAAATCCAATTTATTTTCGGCGATTCCGCCGCTTTTCTTTGCCGAGCCATTCATAATATCAGCAAGCTTTGACAACCTTTCAAGAGTAATGTCCTCTCCCATATATATTCCGTCCTCTTAAAATCTTTTAACTATTTATATTCCGTACACCACGCCTTTATTCTGCATCTGCCGTTTTTTTCATATGCCCGTCCTCAACGATCACCGAATCTCCCTATAAACAGTCAATTTCACTGTTTAAAACGTATACCATCCCCCTCGCCAAAATATGATGCATTTTGTTATTCTCCATACAATTCATACTGTCTAAGCCAATATATAGGTAAACAATTGCCAAAATACTATTCATATATTAAATTCAACTACTTATAGTATTAATTTATTTTAATAAAATATCTGTTATATCAACATTTATATTTAAAATAACACAAAAATATTATTAAGTTTTACTGAAATTTTCTTATCAAAATATTATTTTATCATAATTTGATTAATATTCACCTTAATTATTTTTTATTTTCGCAAAATTCATATCAAAACCAACATTTTATATAACATATCTCATTTTTTCACCAAATTTTTTTCACTTCCATTTTTGGAAAAATATGTGTCCTAAAAAGTATGCTTTGCATTTTTGCCTATGACTTTAGGAGACTAAAGCGATTTTGGCATAAAATGGTTAAAATTGAAGAAAATTTACAGAAAACGTGACTGTTTGTGATAAATATTTTAGTCAATTTTTGTATTGTTGCGGTATTGACAGCTTATTTTTATAAAATAATAAGAAATATTTATTGATAAACTTGCAAAATCAAGATTTTTTATGTTTTCAAGGACAAAAAATGCTCCGAAAACAATGTATAACAAACTCTAATACATATATTAGAAAGTCTTATAGTTGTAAATTTTATTGACAAATTTGCAAAATCAAGCTTTTTTGTGTTTTCAAAGGCAAAAATGCCTCGAAAGTGAGATATAACAAACTCTGATATACATATTAAAAAGTCTTATAGTTGTAAAATTTTCGGAGTGTCGATTATAGATTATAATTCCGCAAAAATTACTGCGGAGTGGTCTATGGTACTTTGAAATGTAGACAAAGAGATATTGTTTGGATTTTTTTAATTTTGCCTCTTTAAAATGATGGCTGCATATGTTGGGATTTTGACTTTGGCTGTTTAAAAGGTTGGAGAATGGAGAGCCATGGTGAGAAGTTTTGACAATGGAGCGGGCTTTCATTTTTTTAATTTATTTTCTCCGTTTTGGGGAAAGGCGAGGTGGCAGCGTTTTTTGGCTTTTGTCCGAGCCGTGGCTGTCAATTTTTCAGGACAATCAACTGTAACTTCTGCCAATAAATAAGGCAGTTCAAAAAAAGGAGGAATAAGCAAAATGTTAAAAGATGTAACTAAGAAAAGTTATGAAAAACCTTGCTTAGAGGTAGTTTCTGTTATGACCTCAAATATTATTGCATTAAGTGGTGTCGAAAATTTACAGTCAAATATTCCCACTAAGAGTTTTAACGAAATTAAATACTGATAGTAATAAGGCATAACTTGGCAGAATGATTTGGATGGATTCAAACCCATTCCAATTATATTGTAATTATATATCATATCAAGGAGGAAAAACAAAAATGAGAAAATTTAAGAGAGCATTAAGCTCGGTTCTTGCATTTGTTATGGTTATTTCTATAGTTACTGTAATGAATGTTGTCAATGTATTTGCAGAAGATGTTAAAGCAAGCAGTTCACCAACCGCTGCAAAATCAACTGTAGAAGATTATGTCGAATGGACTCAGTGGAATGTCGGTACTTCTGATATTAGCGCTGGTGAACCGGACATCGGTGGAAAGGTAGAAACAAACCTTGAAAGTGTGCCGACTTTAAGTTTTGTAGGTTACACACAAAAGAACTCTGGCGGTAATAAAGACACAAGCGTAACGGCGCCTCATAAAACATATACTACAACTGACACAAATACAGCTATAAAAACATCAAATGCCTCTGCAAAAGGAATAGCTATTTCCAATGCATATGCAGCCGGAAAAGGGTTTTCATCATATAATCTAATATTGACAATAAACTCCAATGCAAAAGCCGATAATGAGAATTTGAAAATCACATTGTGTAATGGAACCCAATATGATAAAAACAATGTAATTATCGAAACTACTGAAAATTTAAATAGACAAGAATCCATTCCCGGACAGGTAACTTTTACCGGACTTACAGCAGAAAATATTTATATTACTGTAGGAGCAGGAACCGCTACAGGTAATCAGGCTAACATATATAGTATTACATTAGATTATATCAGTTCTGAACCTTCAGTAAAGCTCAATACAAATGCTGAAACAATTGCAATAAATGATTCGATTGACCTTGAAGCAACTGTTGCTAACATTCCGGATGTTGAAAGCGCAACATGGACTGTGGAAAGTGGAAATAATGTTGTAGATATAACTCCGAGCGGCAACAAGTGTACAGTAAAGGTAAAGAGTACCGCAACAGCAGAACAAACGGCTACAATTAAGGCTACGGCAGGCGCTTATTCCGATACAGCAACCATAACTGTAAGAGATGCAATAAATAAGACATGGGATTTTTCAGATGTAAGCTGGCAAGGTTTCAGTCTCGCCGGAGATCCAAATTCACCCGCATCTACAGTAAACGATGATTTAACAGTAGGCTTTGTAGATAAGGCTGCAACAAATAAAATAATAAATACAACAGACGATGGACGTCTGAATTTAGGAACCTCAGGAAGCTGTTATTTTGAATATACAGCTCCCGGAAATGGTACCCTTGTTTATTCCATAATAAATTCGGGAATTACTAAAGACGACCAGCATCCCGAGGTTTCAAAAGAAGGCGCAAGAACACTTAAAATAAATAATAGCGAAGAAGGTCAGCCTTACACAAGTACCGGAGAATTTAATTATTATACACAAATTGTATCATTAAAGAAAAACGAAACATACAGAGTACAGGGGGGTTCAAATGGATTCCATCTTGCAGCACTTCAGTTTGTAGAAGAAGTAGCAACTGTTACTGAACCTGAAACAGGCATAATTCAGAAAACAAATGATCTTGGACAAAATATTGAAAAAACAATGCCATCTTCAAATGTTGGTGTTTATTATGCAGGTGAGGGCAACTATTATGCTGTTTCTGTAATTCCCGGTAATGATATTGAAAAATATTCACAGGTAAAACAGAAATCCGGATATCAGCAAGAAGTCGCATCATCTGACACGGTATATACAAAGGTTGACATTGACGGCGAAAAAACTGCCGTAGATTTCGGCGGCAAATCAAGCGACTATGTATATGCGTCAAAGATTGAAGGAGCCACAGGCGTTGGTGCTGATATTCTTGTTAAAGCTATTACTTCTGTATTAGTTCCTGTTGCAGAATAATAAATAAATATAATTTCCAATATATAGTTAATTTCAAAACTATTGTTGTCTTATAAATAAAACAGCTCCGCTTTCGTTATTATAAAATGAGAGCGGAGCTTTTTAAGTCGGCATACGGATCAAAAGCAAAAATTGATAAAACAGGGAAAAATAATTAAAAAAATGCTTGTAATTTGATTTTTTGTGTGATATACTAAATAGGCTGACTGTATATGAGGTCGGCATAAAACCCGTACTACGCCGATGGAATCTCCGACCGCTGCGTTGTATTGGGGGATAATTAATTTTTTAGGAGGAAAATAAAATGGCAATTGACAAAAAAGCTATCGCAGCTAAATTCGGAAGAAACGAGGCCGACACAGGCTCACCCGAGGTTCAGGTTGCACTTCTTACGGCAAGGATCAACCACCTTACCGAACATCTCAAGACACACAAGAAGGATCACCACTCGAGAAGAGGTCTGCTCAAGATGGTAGGACAGAGAAAAGGTCTGCTTAACTATATCAAGAGAAAGGATATTCTTAAGTACAGAAACCTTATTTCAGAGCTTGGACTGAGAAAGTAATTTTTTTCGGGGCGGAGTCATACGGCTTCGCCCCATAGATTAAGAGGATTTTGCGTTTTCTATTTATTCGTTTCAGGTTGTGAGAAATCCCGGGTTGAAACGAGTAAATACTCAAAACGAAAAATTCTCTTGATACAAAACGAAAGGAGAATTTTCTGATATGTACAAAACCTATAAGCTGGAAATCGGCGGAAGAGATATGGTTTTTGAAATCGGCAGAGTGGCAGAGCTCGCCGGAGGAGCCGTTATTGTGCGTTATGGCGACACAACCGTACTTGTCACAGCAACAGCGTCCGAAAAACCGAGGGAGGGCATTGACTTTTTCCCTTTAAGTATCGACTATGAAGAAAAAATGTATGCCGCAGGCAAAATCCCCGGTGGATTTACAAAACGTGAAGGACGTCCGTCCGAACACGCTATACTCACATCGAGAGTTATCGACAGACCCATAAGGCCGCTTTTCCCCAAAGACTACAGAAACGATGTATGCATAAACGCCACTGTCCTCTCTGTAGATCAGGAAAACAGTCCTGAAATATGCGCTATGGTGGGCGCTTCTATGGCTCTTTCGATTTCTGACATACCATTTCAAGGCCCTACCGGAGCAGTAAGCGTTGGCTATGTAGACGGAGAATATATAATCAACCCCAACTGCGAACAGAGAGAAAAGTCGAGACTTAACCTTACGGTGGCATCGACAGCCGACAGGGTAATGATGATTGAGGCAGGCGCAAACGAAATCACAGACGAGGAAATGTTTGACGCCATTATGTTCGGACATAAGGAAAACGTAAAGATAGCCGAATTTATAAAATCCGTTCAGGACGAAATAGGCAAGCCAAAGCACGCATATGAAGAACATTCGGTGGATCACGATCTTTATGAGGCCATAAAGGAGTTTATCACCGATGAGCGTATGGAAAAGGCTGTTTTTGCGGAGCTTAAGCAGGACAGAGACGAGCAGATCTCGATTATTACAAGCGAGACTGTGGAGGCTCTTAAGGAAAGATTCTGCGGAGACGACGAGGCAAAGTACAGCGCAGACATTGATGAGGCCATATATAAATATGAAAAGGAAACTGTGAGAAGAATGATTCTCAGGGATCACAAGCGCCCTGACGGAAGAAAACTCAATGAGATCAGAGAGCTTTCGGCTGAGGTTGACGTTGTGCCGAGAGTTCACGGCTCGGGACTTTTCAAGAGAGGCCAGACACAGGTGCTTACAATAACAACCCTCGGCACTGTCGGAGAGGCTCAGAAAATAGACGGCCTTGACGAAAAAGAAGTTTCCAAAAGATATATGCACCACTACAACTTCCCGAGCTACTCGGTAGGCGAGACACGCCCGTCAAGAAGCCCCGGAAGACGTGAAATAGGTCACGGCGCCCTCGCTGAAAGAGCGCTTCTGCCGGTTATACCGAGTGAGGACGAATTTCCGTATGCTATAAGGCTCGTTTCGGAGGTAGTCAGCTCAAACGGTTCTACGTCACAAGGCTCTGTATGCGGCTCCACACTTTCGCTTATGGCAGCCGGCGTTCCCATAAAGAGGCCTGTTGCGGGTATTTCGTGCGGACTTGTTACCGGCGAAACAGATGACGACTTCGTTCTGCTTACCGATATTCAGGGTCTTGAGGACTTTTTCGGCGATATGGACTTTAAGGTTGCCGGAACACATAAGGGAATCACGGCAATTCAAATGGATATAAAGATCCACGGACTTACTCCCGATATTATAATGGGCGCTCTCAAAAGATGTCACGAGGCAAGACTTTATATTCTTGACGAGGTTATGCTTAAGGCTATTCCCGAGGTCAGAGATCATATTTCCGAGTATGCTCCGAAGATTGAATTTGTTCAGATCGACCCATCCAAGATCGGCGAAGTTGTCGGCTCAAAGGGCAAAACTATCAACCGCATTATCGAAGAATCGGGCGTTGACAAAATCGACACCGAGGACGACGGAAAAATCTATGTTTCCTCAAAAAGCTCGGAGGCTATCGGTAAGGCTATCAGCATGATTCTCGCCATAGTAACGGATCCCGAGCCGGGCGTATTCTTTGAAGGTAAGGTAACAAAAATAATGAGCTTCGGCGTATTTGTTGAGATCGCTCCCGACAAAGAGGGTCTTATCAGAATGAAGGATCTGGACTATAAGTTCGTTGAAAAAGCTGAAGATGTAGTGAAACCCGGCGACATCGTGAATGTTATGGTACTTGAAATAGACGACCAGGGAAGAATCAACCTTTCCAGAAAGGCGTGCCTCCCCAAGCCCGAAGGCTATAAGGAACGTCCGCCAAAAACAGGCCGTCCCGATGGTTTCAAACCTCGCCCCAGAAAACCCAGACGTGAAAACTGATAAATCATAAAAACCTAAAACAAGACAACCCCTAAAAGACCTCCTCGCCTTTCAATAAGGCATGGAGGTTCTTTTTTATAAGTCGTAAAACCGATTTTATGGCAAAATTGTTGAAATTGTTGTTTTTTGGACTGACAACGGCAAGTAAAACAGTCCTTTTATTTATACTCTCAAAACTTTAGTGTATTTTATTTCCATACTGCTCATTATATATATTTTTTTATATCTTTTAGTATTCATAAATAAATCTATGATATTTCAATAAATCTAATAAAGTAATAAATATTGACAAATATTTAATTAATTTAATCTTAAATTTTCTTTCTAAAAATAAATTAATCTGAAAATAAAATTAAGTATCGCAAAATTATCCTAATAATATCTTTTTAAATAAAAATTCTATTATATTTCGGCAAAATTTTACTACTTCCATTTTTGGAAAAATATGTGTCCTAAAAAGTATGCTTTGCATTTTTGCCTATGACTTTAGGGGACTAAAGCGATTTTGGCATAAAATGGTTATAAT
>CANRIS010000010.1 GCA_947630725.1 uncultured Clostridia bacterium | reverse complement strand
TCGGGCTTCGCTGCCTTTTACTGCGACAGCTCAATTATAATATCATAATTTTTTCTCCTTGTCAACACCTTTTTTTAAAATTTTTTAAAAAGCGCCAGCCTATCATATATCGAAAATTTCACCCTAAAACCTGCGTCCCGAAAAAAATAATTTTTTTGCTTGACATAACATCCGATTTGTGATAATATATATATCGTCGTCAGGAAATACTGTTTCTTGCGATAAAATCTAAAGCATCACGGTGTGCTTATATGCGCGAATGGCTCAGTGGTAGAGCATCGCCTTGCCAAGGCGAGGGCCGCGGGTTCGAATCCCGTTTCGCGCTCTTGACTGATCCTGTCAGAACAAAAGTCCATGCGGCTTTGGTCGGCAGGCAGCCATTGGCGGCTGAAAATAACGCTGTTTCGGCAGTCAAAACCTTAGTTCCGATATATAGGGCTATAGCCAAGCGGTAAGGCATAGGATTTTGATTCCTACATTCGCAGGTTCGAATCCTGCTAGCCCTGCTGCTGAAAAACAATCTGTATCCCTTAGTTTTATCGGCATAATAATGGGCTATCGCCAAGCGGTAAGGCAACGGATTCTGATTCCGTCATTCGCAGGTTCGAATCCTGCTAGCCTAGCTTTTAAAGAGTTGGAGAGGTTTCAAGCCTCTCTTTTTTGCTGTTTTAACCATTTTTTAACCACTTAGATTTTAATCTCTGTTTTCAGTGTTCACTTATTCAGCCTTCTGTTAAGTTCTAAACTGTCTATGAAGTTCTCTAACTCATTGATCTGCTTTTGCTGTTCATCAAGTCTAATACTCCCCAAAAGAGTATTGCAGCCAAGTATAATACTGTTAGCTTTCTTTGTATCTATCTCACCATTGGCGACCATGTTATTGATCCTTGCTATGCTGTTGCGTATATCCTTCGGAGTTTTAAATCTTAAACATATCTTAGCCATATTTTTGACCTGCTGCCACAATATTTAGAATGAATGTATGTACATCTGCTATATTGTGTTCCATTGCCTTTTTTCTGCAATATTCTTTTGCAGCTTCTCTTGTGCTTTTAAGCATAGTCCCTTCATCAATAGTATTTTGATTATGACCGTAAACACGATAACTTACTGAACATCTTACGTTATTATTAGGAATAATTTGTGCAACCAAATACTCCATATGTTCCTTTTTCAATGCTTCAACTCTCTTAAGTAATTTTTTTATACCCATTATGTACTCACTTCCTTTAAATTTACATTATAGTATTCCTCTAATGCAACCGCATGTATATTACCGCTGCTTTTTACCAATGTATATGATATATGGGAAGTAGGTGTATTCCTTGCCTTATCTCTCAACCGATCTATTTTGTTTTGCATATGTTTTATTAATACCTCTGATCTGTGTATTTGTTCTAAATAGTTTTTATCTTTCCTCTTGTCTTTGCGGTCATATACATACCCTCTTACTATCATCACTTATTGCCTTTTTTTCGGTTTATGCGCCTTGATACTACACGAAGATTACTTTTCTTATTGCTGCCGCCCTTACTCAATGGCTTTATATGGTCTACCTCTCTGGGATCGCCTTTTTTAAGTCCCATAATGCGCCTTGCCTTATTGCGCGCCGCACGCCTTTTCTTTTGTATAGGCTTTGAATGGTACTGTCTGTATTCCTTCTTGTAGTTTCGTTTCCTTTTATTACTCATCGTCATTCCCATAATATCTTTTTAATTCGTCTATACAAGGATGTATTACAAGTCCGCCGTCATTGTTTCCAAAGTCAAACGGATTGAATCCGTCTCCATGTTCTTGGTCATTTCTAACTCCCACAAATTCATCATCAGTAATACTTTTCCTTACCCTTGATGTTCTTCTTGAGTCTGCGGGAGCTTGAGGCAATGAAGTTGCCATATAGTCATTTATTGAGATATTATTATTCTTTTTCATTTTTATATCCTCCTATATGTTAAAAAAGTCCCTCACAAGTTAATGCAAGGGACAATAAACAAATATTAAGCCGTTACAGCCTGATAATATATTGCCTTTGCCTTGTTATCAAGTACAAATGCATCATAACATAAACGCCCCTCGACTAAGCTGCCGTTAATTCCGGGCGGTCTGTTATGTGTAACATAATCCTCCAACTTCACCGGCGCGACCGTTGCCATAGGGTGCGCAATTAAAAAGCCGAAATTCTCGGGCAATCTGCTTGCCGGTACTTTGATAACAGCACAGCCGTCAAGATTTGTAACAACACCTAAAAGCTTTAAATCCGCATCAAGCTCATCTGTCATAGTTATATCAGGGCATTGCTTCATCATAAGGAATGTATTAGGTGTTACAAGCAATATACGTTTTGTATCGGGTACTTCCGCATTATCAAGTGCGGCACTGCCTTTTATGATCTCTGTATATATGTTATCCGGTGTAAGCTCTATTGCCTCGGGCTTGTGCCCTGCTTTTTCACACATTACACCATACACATATTTGTCTATCTCAGGTATAACGACCTCTCTGACCTGTCTTGCAAGTGCAGATGCAGCGTCAAGCTGTCCTTTTGTTTCGTCTGTATCCAGTAAATCAGTTTCAAACGTAAATGAACGGTCTTTGCCCAGTGTCATTTCCTGAGTTGTTGCATTTAACCCCTGTATTTTACCGTATCTGCTATAGCCTTCAAAGTCTCCTGCTCTATTATAGTCCTGCATAGGTGCGGTATTTATTTTATATACAAATATAGTATGTGCGCCTGTCCAACTGAAATCAGAATTAGTCAATAATTTTATTTTGCTTTCAGTAGCAAACATTTCATCAACATATGGCTTGAAATCTGCTGCCAAATTTACTGAATGCGCCATATATTCACCTCCATATATTATATTATTAATTATCTTTATTTAATCCAAAAGCAGAACGTAATTCATTCGTAGATTCATATGCTCTATATGCTCCCGGATTATCTGCCCAACCTCTTCCAGCGTTAGGGTTCCTTCCGGCAGCCTTGAATTTTTCTTCTATAGCTTGTTTAATTGCCTCGTCAAATACCTTTGTAATTTTTTCATACGATTCAACGCATGCTTCCGCACTTGTATAATCCATCAAGCCACTAAGACATGAGGGGTATTTACTATCATTGAGTTTTTTTGTTACTTCAAGCTCCAGCTTGCTTTTTGTCAGTTCTGCTTTTATATTTTCGTCATCGGAGATCATTCCCATTAATCTCCTGCGTTCCTTAGCAAGTCTTTTTTCGACTATATTGTCTACTTGCTCCTGTGTAAAAGTTCTTACATCAGTATTTTCAGCGGTATTTTCGCCGTTTCCTTGCTCCTGCAAGTCAGTATCAACATTAGCGTTAATATTTGTTTTGTCCATTATCAGACCCTCCATATTTTGAGTATTTGAGCAGTTTAGGCACTTGCTCGGGTGCAAATAAGAAAGCAAAAACTTGAAACATAAAAAATACAAAATTACCAAAAAGCGAGGTAAGTATAAGGTGGCGGGTTTCACCAACCTTTCTTTTTTTGCTTTTTTATTAATCAACAAATAAAAAAGAGGAAATATATACTGTCACAGTGTATATATTCCCTCGCTTATCCTTTGTAAGCTCCCTTATTACAGGGGGTACTGAAATTTATTTGCTTGCCTATATTGTACCATATATAGGGGGTATATGCAAGAAAAACTTGATATTTCAGTCAAAACACATAATTTTCAAGTCCGTATTTTGCACTAAAAACGCTATATTATGCCCTTAATTTGTACAAATTATATACTCTTTACTTCTACCCATCTGAGTACCCTTCCCCCTGTTATTGCTTTAGGTTCTTTACCAAGAGACGGCCTTATTCTGCATTCAGCTCCGGCTTGCTTCAAAGCACAAATAAGCCTTGTCAGCTCCGAATCTTTGTTTGCTATACATTGCAGCTTTATCATATTACCCCTCCAAACTTTTATTATTTTGTTGTGCATTGGTTGTTATAATATCTGTTATATTACACTTCTTTAAAACTCACGCCAAAAAAATTAAATTAAGGTCTTGACAACACCAAAACCATAATGTTAAACTAATTATGTGTTGGTTTTTTGGGTTTTGGTGTTGCCAAACCTTGCCCCCTTCTTACGATGTTGGCGCATCTGAGGGGGCTTTTTCTTTATTATCTACATAGTCGCAAACAGCTTTTTCAACTATCTGTATATCTACCCCATATTCTTTGGCTATAGATATCAAGTTGTCAAGATCGTGGAAGTATATACCTCTCTGCTCTATGTATTCTTCAAGCCTTTTCGGTTCTGTAAGGTATGAGAATCTTTCCTTGTAATCCTCCCAGTTGTAAGGGTCTTGTGGGAAATGTTCACATCTCCATATATATTCTTTCAGATATTGAATGGGATCTTTTTCAATAGCTTCCCTTATCCTCTCTTCTTCATGTAAATTAGCCCAGCCAAGTATTGGTACTTTCTTTTTTTTACCCTTTGCAGGTCCTTCACTTTTGGATAACATCATTCTGCTTTTCTCCTTTCGTTCGGTAATTTTTCCCAGCGTCCTTATTAATATATATAAAATATTCACTATGCTTAGTCATTTCAAATATTCTACCGAAAATAGCTTCGTCTATTTCTTCAAGTTCATCTCCGGACAATTCACTTGAAATAATAGTTTTGCGCCTGCTGATATATCTGTAGTTAAGTATCTCAAAAGCAAGATTAACATCGCCATCAGTCACAGACAATTCGTTGTTTTTTCGTCTTGCTTTAAAAATGTCATCAATAAACAGTACATCAACATTTTTATATCGATTTATTTCCTTGTCGTACTCATCTCCTTTTGAAGTGATAAGCCTTTTAAGACGTGTTCCTGCATCTCTCCACAACATATAAAGTACGCTGTTTCCTTTTTTAAGATGTTCTGTAGCTATAGCTGTACATATATGAGTTTTTCCGGCTCCGGACTGACCGCCTATATAAAACCACGCCTCAGCCTCTTTTATATACCTTTCTGCGGCCGTCTTTATCTTTTCCTGTAATTTGTTAAAAGTTTGATAGTTATTAAACTTGTATCGCTCCTGCATAGTATAAAGACCGCTGTCATCTAAAAGCCCTCTTTCTCTCCTTATGCTCATACAACTGCAGTCTCGCCAGAACAGACAATAATCCTCGTATTCATCTACCCAGTGTACTACAAGACTGCCTCCCTTATTACGACATATAGAACAATCATACAAATCTTTGTTATATATCTCCCATTCCTGACTATTGACCCAGTTTGCTTTGGCTTGGGCTTCAATTTTTTTTCGTTGTCTTTCCTCAATTGTCATAATAAATGCGCCCTCTTATAATATCGTACCATACTTGAATTCCTTCGGCTTGCTCTCTGATTTTACCCTTCGCTCACCTCCACTATTCTGCTCTCTGCTAAGCCACCCGACTATAAAACGCATTATACCGCTCTTTGTTTTTCTCCTTGTAGGATTTGCATCAAGCCAGCCCTTCATACTTCTAAGCGCCTGCATAACATCTACAGCAGGATAAAGCTCTGACCACTCGTCTACGTCTGCTTGATAAACCGGGTATTCCTCTTTCGTGTTTAAAGGCAAAAGAAGAACCGGCTTTTCCTCTGCCTGCGGCTCAGAGCTTTCGCCCTCGGCGTAAGGCTCGGAGCATAAAGAAGTATTCTTATTTATATTCGTATTCTTATTCTTATTCTTGTTAGGCGGGAATACTCCCCGACTATTCCCCGAATACTTCCCGACTGCTTCACGAGTTATCTTCGAATCTTCTCCTAACTCGGGTATGTTTCTGAATTTTGACGGCTTTTCAACCTTCTGCCATTTATCCCAATTTGTAAGGCTGTAGTATTCTTTTCCGTCATGCGTGTAAAAAATTACGGACATGTTAGCGGCTATGTTATCAAGCGACTTTTCAATATCGGCAATTCTTTTATCATCGTCATAAGGGAACAATACAGACTTAATATAGGCAGGGTGAGCCTTTCCATAGCCATAATCATCGGCAAGTGAGAACATTCCTATGAAAATAAGCTTTTCAAGCATTGACAGCTTTCCAAAGTCCTCTGACACCCATATATTAGGATCGATCATTCTCTTACGAGCCATATTCATCACGATCCTTATATGTATTCTTCAAGAAAGGCTCAGAGCATAAAGCATTATTTATATTATCCAGACTGCTTTTTTCGTCTTGGTACACATCGTCTATGATGTTGTTTGCAAAACAACGTCTGCTCGCCATTTATACTGCTCCTCCTAAAAGCTTGTTGATATTCATAATAGTTGTTTGCAAGGATATACACTTGTTGTTGAGGGCTTCATAATCCTCAGGATATACAGCAGGATTTTTGACCTTAATAATCCACTGTTTCCCTTCAGGTTCCTTGAAAGCATCAAGTTCGCCTTTCCTGCACAAGTGACCCACGCTTGACGGGCTAATATAAAGCCCTGTAATTTTTCTGTAATATTCAGCATACTGCTTTGTTGTCATATTCTGTACTATTTGCATTTTTCAAACCTCCTTTTACCCTTCGGCTATATCTGCTAAAGATACATCTAATGCCTTTGCCAGCTTATCTGCTGTTTCATATGTGCAGCCTTTTCCGCTTCTTATAGCACAGATTGTCTGCTTTGATAATCCGCTAACCTTTGCAACATCACCGGTTTTTAAGCCCTTGTCATACATCAACATTAAAACCTTACGTGTCTTAATTCGCATTCTTATCACCTCCTAAACTTGATTATAACAATATTACTTGAATTTGTCAAGTATAATTTAAAAATTATTATTTAATTGTTTTTCAATGTTTTTATTGACTGTGCATTAAATAATTGTTAAAATCAAGTTAGAGGTGATTATTTATGAATATGCTCACTTTTGGAGAACGCTTAAAAGAATTAAGGCAAAAGCTCAAATTAACACAAAAAGAATTTGTAAAAGATTTAAGTATTACCCCTTCTGCTCTTTCTTTATATGAAAAGGGCGGGGCTAATCCTTCTATATCTGTTCTTAAAGAAATAGCAAATAAATATAATGTATCAACTGACTGGCTACTAGGAATAAACGAAAATCTTACGATTAAAGACATAAAAACTTATGGAGAAGCACTTATGCATATAGTCGCCCTGACTAAATGTAAAGAATTAGAGGCTGAAATTTCAGTAGATAGTTATAGCATTTCAATTGAGTTTACAGACGAAACCTTTATTAAAGTAATGTTTCAATATAATGAGGTATTTCATTTATATAGACATAGACTAATTAGTAAAGATATATTTATGGCAGTTGTTGAAAAATTAATCTTCGAGTATAGTATGCGAGAGTTTGAAGACGAATATAACTAAGTGAAAAAAGACAGGTGATTAAATGCCAACCAAAACCAACTACACAACACATGGAGTAAATTACTTCCGAATAAGGGTTACTGTCGGAAAACAATCGGACGGAACGCCAATAATAAAAGCTTTTTATGGCAAAAGCAAAAAGGACGCCGAACGAAAAAGAGATGAATATCTGAATCAGCTTCGGCTTGGCTTGAATGTGGATTTTGATAAAGCCACCCTGGGAGAAGTCATGTATACTTGGCTGTTTGACTTCAAAAGGATCTCAGAGAATATAAAGCCGGCAACCTTCAGCAGATATGAAGGTGTATACAGAAAATATATAAAACCCTACCCTATAGCCTCTCTGAAACTCGCAGACGTTAAGACAGTTGTTATACAGAGATTTTATAATACCCTTTTCGAAGAAGGACATACAACCGCCTCTATTCGCTATCTTAACAGTTTGCTGCGCAGCTTTTTTAATTTTGCCATAGAACAGGACTATATTGTTAAGAGCCCTCTGCGAGGCACTACAATACCATCTAACACAGGTGAAATAACTAAAGACAGAAAACTTGATGTATATACGGATACAGAAATAGAGCAGCTTCAGACAGCCATACAGGACTATGTACATCGTAACCTTATACTCATTGCCATCGGTACAGGAATACGCCAGGGTGAGCTTCTAGGGCTTCAGTGGAAACATATAGACTTTACCCAAAAGACAATAACCATAAACCAAACCTTAAAGACCTACAGCAAGATAAAAGCAGATAGTTCAAGGGAGCTTATAACAGAATTGCAGACCCCAAAGAGCAGACATAGCATCAGAACGGTACCCATTCCCAAAAATCTTATGCATATCTTCAAGCAGCAAGAGCAGGAAACACAAATAAAAGCCCTTTCTCTTGGCTTACCGTTCACACCCGAGACATTTGTATTTACCAACAGTAATTTATCTTACCTCGATGCAAGAGCTCTCCTGCGGTCATATAAGCGTATGTTAAAACGTAACGGAATTAGGGAGCGGGATTTTCATAGCCTCCGACACACCTACGCTACGCAGCTTATCAGGCGTGGAATATCCATAGAAGTAATAGCAGAGCTGTTAGGTCACAGTTCCACAGATATTACCCGCATATATACTCACATACTGGAAGACGATAAACAAAAAGCGGTTGAACGGCTGAATGATATGTTTACATTTACGGTAAAAAGTTAAAAATACACCACTTTCTTTAACCATTCATTTAACCACTTTAACCATTTTTTAACCACTCAGATTTTATTAACCACAAAAAATATTAGACACACCAACAAAAAAATTTGATATCTCAGCCAAAAATCAACACTAACAAAATAACAAAAATCTATTTTTCTGATTCCGTCATTCGCAGGTTCGAATCCTGCTAGCCTAGCTTTTAAAGAGTTGGAGAGGTTTCAAGCCTCTCTTTTTTTCTGCAATATTTTGAAATTCATCAAAAAAGACTCCCACGCTGTGCCGATACGGTTAGCAGATCCAAATCGGCGTATGGGAGCCTTTTTATAGTCAATGATTGACTGTTATTCTTTGCTTTCTTCTTTAAGTTTATAGCTGAGGGTCATAAGGCTGTCGGTCAGATGTACGTTTTCCATAACCACTCCGGGAGGGGTTTTTATCGTCATATGGGAGAAATTCCATATTCCCCTTACGCCCTTGTCTATGATGATTTTTATAACCTCCTCGGCGTCGTTTCCCGGCAGGGTCAAAACGGCGATATCGACCTTCGTATTGTCAAGAAAATTCTCCAATGTGTCTATATCCCTTATTACGGTACCCCTTATGTTAAGACCTATGAGCTTTGGATTTTTGTCAAAAACCCCCACAAAGTTATAACCTCGTCTCTGATAGTTTATATAGTTCAGAAGCGCCTGTCCTATGTTTCCCGCTCCGATTATTATCATATTATATGTTTTGTCAAGACCCAGTATTTTTCTTATTTCATAATACAGCTTTTCTACATTATAGCCATATCCCTGCTGGCCAAAAGCTCCGAAATTGTTAAGATCCTGACGGATCTGAGACGCCGTAAGCCCCATCCTTCTGCTCAGATCCCTTGAAGAGATCCTCGTTATACCATTGTCCATAAGACTTCCCAGATACCTGTAGTATCTCGGCAGGCGGCGTATGACCGCAGTTGATATTTCTTTTTCCATAACTGATATATCTCCTTCAAAATAATCAAAGAGATTATACAATATAAATATTTTTTTGTCAATCTTTTCTCTTTTCTTTTTGACTGTTTTTTGGTAAAATGTGAAATACAGGCTTGCACCATTTTCGGGATAAGCCTGATAATATCAGATTTACAGAGGTTTTAAAGATATGATACTATCCTGCAGCAATATATCGAAATCCTTCGGAGAAAACAATGTTCTGAAAAATATAAGCTTTCTTCTCAACGAAAAGGACAGAGCCGCCATAGTCGGCGTGAACGGCAGCGGCAAGACCACTCTGTTTAAAATGATTTTGGGAGAGCTTGAACCCACTTCGGGTGAGATCGCTATGCCCAAAAACATCGAGGTGGGCTGTTTTTCGCAGGATCTTGCCCTCAATTCCGAAAATACCGTGTATGAAGAAATGAGAAATGTTTTCAGTCGCATATGGGAAATCGAGGCCGAAAAAAAGGCTCTTGAAACAAAAATGAAGAACGCCGCCCAATCGGAGCTTGGCGCTCTTATGGATAAATATGACAGGCTCACCGAGGAATTTGACCGCAGAAAGGGTTTTGAGTGCGAAAGCCGCATAAGAGGCGTAATAAGGGGACTTGGCTTTTCGGACGAGGACTCGGAGAAAAAAATAAGCTCTCTTTCGGGAGGACAAAAAACCCGATGCGCCCTGAGCCGCCTGCTCCTCACAAATCCCGAGCTGCTGCTGCTTGACGAGCCTACAAATCACCTTGACATAGACTCCATCAGATGGCTTGAAGGCTTTCTTGGCTCCTATGACGGCGCAGTTATAATAGTCTCTCACGACAGATATTTTATAGACAGAACCACAACCAAAATCATAGAAATCGAAAACGGCTTGTCAAAGGTATACAACGGCAGCTATCAGGACTATATAACAAGGAAGAAAAAGGACAGGGAGGCTCTTCTGCACCGCTACGAAAGTCAGCAGAGGGAGATCAGAAAGCAGAAAGAGTCTATCGAACGCCTGAGATCCTTCAACAGAGAAAAATCAATAAAAAGAGCCGAAAGCAAGGAAAAAGCTCTCGAAAGAGCCGAAAAAATACAGAACCCCGATCCTCTGCCCGAAAAAATGCGTATCAGTCTCGTTCCGTCAAGGGAGAGCGGCAACGATGTGCTGACGCTTAAAGGCATTTCAAAATCCTTTGGCGAGAATACTCTTTTCGCAGATCTGGATCTTGAAATAAAAAAGGGAGAAAAAACGGCTCTCATAGGGGCAAACGGCACAGGCAAAACCACACTTTTTAAAATAATCACCAAGGAGCTTGCCCCGGATATGGGAGATATTCGCTATGGCTCCGGTGTGAGCATAGGCTTTTTCGATCAGGAGCAAAAAAACCTGAGTCCCGAAAAAACGGTTTTTGATGAAATTTCGGACGAGAATCCCCGTATGACCGAAACCGAGATCCGAAACCTGCTGGCTCTCTTTGTTTTTTGCGGAGACGATGTTTTCAAGTCGGTGTCTATGCTCAGCGGCGGCGAAAAGGGACGGCTCTCACTGGCAAAGCTTATGCTTTCAAAGGCAAATCTTCTTCTGCTTGACGAGCCCACAAACCACCTCGACATATATTCAAAAGAGATACTTGAAAATGCTCTGTCAGTCTACAAGGGTACCGTTCTGTTTATTTCCCACGACAGATATTTTATAAACAGCGTAGCCGACAAGGTTATAGAGCTAAAAGACGGCAGGCTTAAAACCTACCTCGGAAATTATGACTATTATGAGGAAAAAAGGCTTGAAAACCTCTCGTCCGCAGCCACAAAAAAGGATATGGCAGCCTCAAAAACAGACTGGCAGAAACAAAAGGAGCAGCAGGCGGCAAAGCGCAAAGCCGAATCCGACAGAAAGCGTCTTGAAGAAAACATACAACAAACCGAAGCTAAAATTGACGAGCTTGAAGAGCTGCTCAATGACCCCGATGTAGCCACGGATCCCACAAAGGCTGCCGGGGTTTATGACGAAAAGGTAGCCCTTGAAGAAAAGCTCCTCGGTCTGTATGAGCTTTTGGGGTGATATTGCCCATTATTGCCCATATTCATACAAAAAGACAGCCGTTTTTCGACTGTCTCTTTTTTTGGAAATAATAAATAATATAAGGGGGATTTTTAATTATAATTAAAATTTTTATTTTTCATCGGACGGCGGATCCTTTTTTGCCGAGGATCCACAGGCGGCGGCACAGTGTTCACAGCCACAGCCGCAGCCGCAGGTATTGCCCTTTTTTTTGATGAGATCTCTCACTATAAAGACAACTATCGCCGCCAATATAAGCGCAACGATTACGGTCGAAATATTCATAAGCATTCACCCTCCTACCGTATATTATGCGTTTACGCTGAATTTGCTGCCGCCGTCATATTCCTTCTGAGGTCTGAAAAGAAGATACAGACCAAAAATAATAACCACAACCGCTGCCGCAAATCCGATTATATGCATATTTCCCATAAGAGCCGAACCTATCTGATAGATAACCAGAGCGGCAAAATATGCAAATACACATTGATAGGTTATTGCAAAAACTGTCCACTTTCCCGAATTCATTTCTCTCCTTATAGCGCCTATAGCCGCAAAACAGGGCGCGCAGAGAAGATTGAATATAAGGTATGAATATCCTACAAGGGCTGCGTTTCCGCCTACCGCTGCAAAATTGTCCCTGAGACTTGCCCATATTTCGGCTCCGTCCTCTGCTACCTCCGCAAGCTCGGGTCTGTAGAGTACGCCGAAGGTTCCTACGACATTTTCCTTGGCAATAAGTCCCGATACGCAGGCAACAGCCGATCTCCAGTCGCCGAAGCCCAAGGGCTTGAATATAAACGCTATGCAGCCGCCTATCATCGCAAGCAGGCTTTCATTCATATCGACCATACCGAAACCGTTTTCGCCAAATCCGAAGTTGGACAAAAACCATATAAGCATTGTGGCAAGAAGAATGATAGTTCCCGCCTTTTTTATAAAGGACCAGCCTCTCTCCCACATACTTCTCAGAACATTTACAGCCGTGGGCATATGATAGGGAGGAAGCTCCATAACGAAGGGAGCGGGATCTCCCGCAAACATTTTTGTCTTTTTAAGTATTATACCCGAAATAATTATTGCGGCAACTCCCACAAAATATGCGCTGGGAGCGACCCACCATGCTCCGCCGAAAAGCGCCCCCGAAATAAGGGCTATTATAGGCAGCTTTGCTCCGCAGGGAATAAATGTGGTCGTCATTATAGTCATCTTTCTGTCTCTGTCGTTTTCGATCGTTCTTGACGCCATAACTCCCGGCACTCCGCAGCCCGTACCTATGAGCATAGGTATAAAGGATTTTCCCGAAAGGCCGAATTTTCTGAATATCCTGTCCATAATAAACGCCACTCTCGCCATATATCCGCAGGCTTCGAGAAAAGCAAGAAACATAAAGAGTATGAGCATCTGAGGCACAAAACCGAGAACGGCGCCCACGCCTGCCACAATACCGTCAAGTATAAGTCCCGAAAGCCAGTCGGCGCAGTTTGCCGAATCCAGAAGGTTTCCCAAAATAACGGGAACGCCGGGGATCCACAGGCCGAAATCGGCAGGGTCGGGTTCTTCGGTCTTAAGAGCGTTTTCAAAATCCTCGGCTCCCATTTCGGTCGAATTTTCGCCTTCGATCATAACAAACACTCCCGCCTCGTCCGCTTCGCTCACAAAATCGCTTATAACGTCCTCATCGGGCTCCTCCGATTCAAGAGCAGCCTCGATCGCCTCGGTGTCTATGCCGTCCTCACCCGCAGCCGCTATAAATGCTCCGATCTCATTTTGCAGAGCCTCATAGTCCTCTGTGGCATCCTCATAAGCAGATGTGCCTATACCCAGAAAATGCCAGCCGTCTCCGAAAACTCCGTCATTTGCCCAGTCAGTTGCTATAGTGCCTACCGTAGTGACCGAAATATAATACACGATAAGCATAACAACCGCAAATATAGGCAGCGCAAGTATTCTGTTGGTGACGATCTTATCTATCTTGTCCGATACCGTCAGACCGCCCCTGTTCTGCTTTGTGTATGTTCCTTTAAGCACAGAAGCTATGTATACATATCTTTCGTTTGTGATTATGCTTTCGCTGTCATCGTCAAATTCAGTCTCTATCTCATCGACAACGGCCTTTATTTCCTCCAGCGTCTCCTTATTGAGCTTAAGCTCGTCAAGAACCTTTGAGTCGCCTTCAAACACCTTTATGGCAAACCATCTTTCGTACTTTTTGTCGATCTTGTTTTTAAGCTTTTCTTCGATATGGGCGATGGCGTGTTCTATATCGCTGCCGAACGGGTGAAGCGCCGAAGCCTTCTTTTTTTCGGCGGCCTTTACTGCCTCCTCGGCGGCCTCCTTAACGCCTGTCCCCTTAAGAGCCGATATTTCGACTACGCTGCAGCCCAAAAGCTTTTCGAGAGCCTTTGTGTTTATTTTGTCCCCCGCCTTTTTTACAACGTCCATCATATTTATGGCGATAACAACGGGTATGCCCAGCTCCGTTAGCTGAGTGGTAAGATAAAGATTTCTTTCAAGGTTTGAGCCGTCCACAATGTTCAATATAACATCGGGCTTTTCGTTTATGAGGTAGTTTCTGGCTACAACCTCTTCAAGGGTATAGGGCGATAGCGAATATATTCCGGGAAGGTCTGTGACCGTCACGTCCTTCTGAAATTTAAGCTTTCCTTCCTTTTTTTCAACGGTAACCCCGGGCCAGTTTCCCACAAACTGATTTGAGCCTGTGAGGGCGTTGAACAGTGTGGTTTTTCCGCTGTTGGGATTGCCTGCAAGGGCAATTTTTATACTCATTTTTGTTTCCTCCCTGTCTGTCAGTCTTCAACCTGTATCATTTCGGCATCAGCCTTTCTGAGAGAAAGCTCATAGCCTCGTACGGTTATTTCTATAGGGTCTCCCAGGGGAGCCACCTTGCGTATATAGATCTCCACTCCCTTTGTTATGCCCATATCCATAATTCTTCTTTTTACCGCTCCCGTACCCGAAAGCTTTGTTACCTTAAGAGTTTCGCCAATTTTGGCGTCCTTCAGAGTTTTCATATTTTCCTCCTTAAATATGCATTTGCCTGTATTTTTATACCATAATTTTGGCAGCCATCTCTCTGCTTACGGCGACCCTCGATTCCTTTATATTGACTATAAGATCTCCGCCCAGGGCAGAAATTATCTTGACCGTCCCTCCCGGCACAAAGCCCAGATTTTCAAGATGTCGCCTTGTATCCTCTTTTCCTCCGATCCTTTTTATTATATTTTCTTCCCCTGCGGGACAAAATGTTAATGGCATCATAATAACCTCCGAATAATTAATGTATAGTCAATTAGTTTTGACTAACTATAGTTAGCATACAGCAATTCAAGCGTTTTGTCAATACCTATTTTTAATTTTTTTAAAAATTTATGAATAAAGCCTCCGCATACCAAAATATCATTTGCCGACATAACTTTAAAATTATATTGGACAAAAATATTATTTAATGATAAAATTTTCAGTGACGGTACAGAAGAAATTTCCCTGTACAATCCTTCGGGATGCGAATTTTTTTACACCCATATATGTTATAATATATAAAAAGGCGCATTCCTCGGTACCCATAATACAAAATAAAAATTACAAAAACGGATCGGTGAGAATATGTCTGAAACATCTGAACAAAGAATGCATGATATAATAAAAATACTTGACGAGGCCTCGAGGGCATACTACAGAGAGGCAAGAGAAATTATGTCCGACAGGGAGTATGACGCTCTGTATGACGAGCTGCTTGCCCTCGAAAAGGAGACAGGCACGGTTTTGGAAAACAGCCCTACAAAAAAAGTCGGTTATACCGTCTTAGACTCCCTCGAAAAGGTCGTACACCAAAGCAAAATGCTCTCTCTCGACAAAACAAAGGAGCCCGAAAAGCTCGAAAGCTTTCTGGGGGACAAAGAGGGACTTCTTTCGTGGAAGCTTGACGGACTTACAATAGTCCTTACCTACAGAGAGGGAAAGCTTTTCAGAGCCGTCACAAGAGGAAACGGCACTGTTGGCGAGGACATAACCCACAACGCCCTTACGTTCAAAAATGTTCCCTCCGCCATAGACTTTAAGGGCGAGCTTGTCCTGAGGGGCGAGGCGGTAATCAAATTCAAGGATTTTGAGGCCATAAACGATCGCCTCCCCTATGAAGAAAAATACAAAAACCCCAGAAACCTATGCAGCGGAACCGTCAGACAGCTTAACAGCGCCATCTGCGCATCCAGAAACGTAAACTGCATAATATATACCCTTGTTTCGGCTGAGGGCGCAGACTTCGGCTATAAGGACGAGGGAATGGACTTTCTTAAGTCTCTCGGCTTTGAGGTGGTAGAATACAAAAAAGTGAACGCCTCCGATGTTCACGCCGCCGTAAGAGAGTTTGAAGACAAGATCGCCAAAAATCCGTTCGCCACGGACGGACTGGTTCTGACGTTCAATGACAGCGAATACAGCAAAAGCCTTGGCGCAACGGCAAAATTCCCGAGGGACTCGATAGCCTTCAAGTGGGCTGATGAGCTGGCTGAAACGACCCTTAAAAATATAATATGGAACACCTCCCGAACAGGCCTAATAAACCCCATAGCGGTTTTTGAGCCTGTGGAGCTTGAGGGCACGACAGTGGAAAGAGCGAGTCTGCACAATCTCAGCATAGTCGAAAACTTAAGACTTGGCATAGGCGACAGGATAACTGTATATAAGGCAAATATGATAATCCCTCAGATAGCCGAAAATCTGACAAAAAGTGGAACGGCAACCCCTCCCGGGCACTGTCCCGTCTGCGGAGAAGAAACCGAGGTCGTGGCTCTGCGGGACGGAAAGGCTCTTAAATGCCCCAACCCCAACTGCAAAGCCCAGATAACCGAAAGCCTGTGTCACTTCTGTTCGAGAGACGCTTTCAATATAGAGGGTATGAGTGAAGAAACAATAAAAAAATTCACCGACAAGGGCTTTATAAAAGCCTATCCCGATATATTCCGTCTTGAAAGATACGCCGAAGAAATAAAGGCTATGGAGGGCTTTGGCGAAAAGTCCTGCTCAAACCTTCTTGACGCAATAGAAAGGTCAAAAAACATAAAGCTGCCAAACCTTATCTTTGCCCTCGGCATCGAAAATGTAGGTCTCAGCAACGCAAGACTTCTATGCGAAAAATTCGGCTATGATATAGACAGAATAAGAGCCGCCTCCGAAGATGAGCTTATGGAAATAGACGGCTATGGCAGCATAATAGCCAAGAGCATTGTCAGATATATGAACAATAAAGAAAATGCCCGTCTGCTTGACAGACTGCTCTGTGACGTACGCCCCGAAAGGTACGAAAAAAGCCCCGAAAACAAAATTTTTGACGGTATGAGCTTTGTTGTTACGGGAGACGTACACAGCTACAAAAACCGAAAGGAGCTTCAAAAGGACATTGAGGCAAGAGGCGGCAAGGTCACAGGCAGCATTTCTTCAAAAACAGCCTATCTTATAAACAACGATATAAACTCCTCCTCCACAAAAAACAGAAAGGCCAAAGAGCTTGGCATACCCATAATAACGGAGGATAGGTTTATCGAAATGCTTAAGGAAACAACGGTTTGACAGCCTCCTTTCCGAATCGGCGTTTCCTTAAGCAGTCAATTATACCGCAATCGGAGAGATGAGAGATAAGAGAGATGATGTTATGAAAAATCGTATCTATGCGGCCATAGACCTCAAAACCTTCTATGCCTCGGTGGAGTGTGTCGAAAGAGGGCTTGACCCCCTCGACACAAACCTTGTTGTCGCCGATGAAAGCAGAACCGAAAAGACCATATGTCTCGCCGTATCACCCTCCCTCAAGGCCTATGGGCTGGCAGGCAGGTCGAGGCTTTTTGAGGTCATCGCAAAGGTAAAGCAGATAAACGCCGAAAGACAGCGCAGAGCCTGCGGACACAGCTTTTCGGGCAGCTCCTTTATAGCCTCCGAGCTTAAAGAAAACGCCGATTTGTCTCTTGACTTTATAATCGCCCCTCCCCGTATGGCTTACTATATCGAATACAGCACAAAAATATATGACATATATCTCAGATATATCGCTCCCGAAGACATTCATGTATATTCAATAGACGAGGTCTTTATAGACCTGAGCAATTATCTTTTTACCTACAAGACGACAGCCCACGAGCTGACAATGAATATCATAAGGGACGTGTTGAAAACCACGGGCATTACCGCCACGGCAGGTATCGGCACAAACCTCTATCTTGCCAAAATAGCTATGGACATCGTTGCAAAGCACGCCGAACCCGACAAGGACGGCGTAAGAATAGCAAAGCTTGACGAAAAGACCTATCGCCGCCTGCTGTGGAACCACAGACCCATAACCGACTTCTGGAGGGTCGGCTCGGGCTATGCAAAAAAGCTTGCCGAAAACGGACTTTTCACAATGGGAGATATAGCAAGATGCTCCATAGGCAAAAGCACCGACTTCCACAATGAAGAGCTTCTCTACAGCCTTTTCGGAATAAACGCCGAGCTGCTGATAGATCACGCATGGGGCCGCGAGCCATGCACCATACCCGACATAAAGAGCTACAGACCCGAAAACAACAGCATTAGCTCGGGTCAGGTTCTTATGGAGCCTTATACCTGCGAAAAGGCAAGAACCGTGGCGAGAGAAATGGCAGAGGCTCTTTCTCTTGATCTGGTGGATAAGGAGCTTGTGACAAATCAGATAGTCATTACAATAGGCTATGATAAAGAAAACCTTAAAAACTCCGAAACAAAAAAGGCATATAAGGGAGCAATAAAAAAAGACAGATACGGCAGAGCCGTCCCCGTTCACGCCCACGGCACAGAAAATCTCCACAGATACACGTCATCATCAAGGCTTATCACAAAAGCCGCCATGGAGCTTTATGACCGTATCACAGACCCAAAGCTGCTGATACGCAGAATAAATATAACCGCAAATCACGTCATAGACGAAAATACTGCCGAAAATATCCATACATCACAGCAGCTCGACCTTTTCACCGACTATGACGCTCTTATAAAACAAAAAGAGGCTGAAAACAAAGACCTTAAAAAAGAAAAGGACATTCAGAAGGCAGTTCTGAATATCAAAAAAAAATTCGGAAAAAACGCCGTACTGAAAGGCACAAGCTTCAGAGAGGGAGCCACCGCAAGGGATCGCAACAGACAGATAGGCGGCCACAAGGCATAAGCCACCAAAGAAAACGCAAAAATAAAACGCAGAAAGAACACAAAAAAGGAGACTTGAAATGGATCGCCGATATAAAATCTGTAACAACTATGACGATATTATAGACCTGCCCTGCCCTGTTTCAAAAAAACATCCGCAGATGTCGCTGCACGACAGAGCCGCCCAGTTTGCGCCCTTTGCAGCCCTTACGGGACACGAATCCGCCATAGAGGAGACCGCAAGGCTCACCGGCGAAAAACGGGAGCTTGACGAATACGCCAAAAATGCGCTTAACGACAGCCTCCTTGAAATAATGTCCCGCATAAAGGACGAACCCTTTGCAAGCATAGTATATTTCAGACCCGATACAAAAAAATCCGGAGGAGCCTATACGGCTGTCTCCGGAAATGTAAAAAAAATCGATCTTTATACTCGTGCTGTCATTATGTCAGGCGGCCTTAAAATCCCCATTGACGATATTGCCGAAATCGAAACACAAGCCCTTTAAGCCCGACTTAACCTGTTTAAGCCTGTTTAAGCCCACCTACATAAGGGGCGCAAAAACATTCAGCACCGATCTTATTATACCCACGGGGAAATGCACCTTCGTGTCCCTTATCTCCTCGCTTACCTTCATTATCTCAATATGATCTCTCTTTATATCCTCTGTCACAGGCACTCTGTACATATATACTCCACATTCACAGTGGAGATAAAGGGACCTGTAGTCTAAATTTATGCTTCCGACAATAGCCTTGTCGTCATCCGAAACAATGCTCTTTGCGTGGAGAAAACCGGGGGTATATTCAAATATCCTTACTCCTCCCTTTATCAGCCTTTTGTAGTTTGAACGCGTCACCATAAAGACGGCCTTTTTATCGGGTATGTGGGGAGTCATTATCCTCACGTCAACGCCCCTTTTGGCTGCCATAACAAGGGAATTTATCATTTTTTCTTCAAGTATGAGATAAGGCGTGGTTATATACACATAGTCTGTGGAACGCTCTATTATGTCCAGATACATATTCTGGGCAAGAACCTCCTTGTCAAAGGGGCTGTCCGTAAACGGCAGTATGTAGCCGCCGCTTTTTTCACCCTCCTCACATTCGGTTTTGTATGCGTTATAGTCAAGCTCAGCCTTTCCTCTCGAACAAAGCTCCCACATCATAAGAAAGGCGACCGTATAATTCCATACCGACTCTCCTCCAAACCTTATGCCCGTATCCTTCCAGTGTCCGAATCTCACGACCTCATTTATATACTCGTCGGCAAGATTTATTCCCCCCGTAAAGGCGGTCTTTCCGTCAATAACACAGATTTTTCGGTGGTTTCGGTTGTTGTATATTATGTTCAGCACCATTCTTATGGGGTTGAATATGCGACATTCTATGCCGAGGGATTCTAGGGTTCTCCTATAGCCTCTCGGCAGCGTAAAGAAGCATCCCAGATCGTCATATATGACCTTTACCTCCACGCCTTGTTTTACCTTTTCCTTAAGTATTTCAAGTATGGAGTTCCACATTTTTCCCTCCTGAATAATGAAATACTCTATAAAAATAAATTTTTCGGCTTTTTTAAGCTCTGTGAGCATATCCTCAAAATAATTTTCTCCCAAAGGATAATACTTAACGTCTCTGCTTTCATAAACGGGGAACCCGCCCCACTTGCCCGCATAACGGCATATGCCGCCTATTCCGCTGCTTTCCTGTCTGAGCTTGTCCTCGCAGCCGCAGCCCTTCAGATAGCCCTCGGCCTTTTTTGAAAGCATATCGAGCCTTCTTTTGATTCTGCTTTTTGAGTTTCCCCACGAAATAAGAAAATAAATAACGCTTCCCAGATAGGGCAGAAACACAATGGCAATAAGCCACGCTATCTTGAATGACGGTTCGGAGCTGTCGTTTATGATGTATAAAACAACAAGGATCCTCAGAATCATTTCAAAAATAAGAAAGTATACCGTTGAATCTCTGAACATAAAGAATATGCCCAGATAAAGACCCAACTGAAACAGAAAGGCTATCAGTATAAAAAATATTCTGCTTGTCAGAAACTTAAGTATTTTAGATGCAAGTTTAAGTATCATTTCACATTAACCTCAATATAACATTCAAATGTCCGATCCCATGGATAAAAACAATCCGCAAGGCTTACGTCACCCGTTTTGAATACGCCGCCGTCTGTTTTGTATTCCCTGTGTGAAAATACCTTTGAAAAATTGCTCTCCTCTAAAAGTCCTCTGAGCTTGTCCCTGTTGTTTTCGTCATAATACGGATAATATCCGTATAGCTGTCTTTTTGAATCACAGTTGTATACTCCGTCCTCTATGGCGTGAGTAATAAGCATTTTAAGCCTTGCCTCCTGAAACTCCGAGGTATTTTCTCTCTCCTTGCATATGCTTGCCACAGCCGCATTTGCCACTCCAAGCCCTATGGCGTTTGCCGATGTGTTCCACGCCGAATATGCCGACAGACTGTGTATGCCGAAGTCGTCACCATCGAGGGACTTTTTCCATAGATTTTTAAACAGATAGTTTTCTCCGTTTGCGGTCTGCGAAGGGGTATACAGCTCTATAAGAGCCACGTCAAAGCCGTTTTTGCAGTCCTCCTCCATAGAACTTATGCAGCGGCTGAAGCTTTTGTCCTCGGCATAGTTGAATACATAAAGATTCGTGGCAGAAACCGCGCGCCGCTTGCCTACCGAAACAAAATTGAGGGAGTTTGTCACAAGCTCGGCAGGGTTTTTGACGTCAAAGTCAGCCACTCTGTCGGTGTCGTTGAGATTTTTCTTGTTGACCGCAGGTATAATGCCTGTTCTTTTAGACAGATCCCTTGCATATATGAGCTGCGGAACCTCGTCCGTACCGAATATAAAATTGATCTTGTCGCCCCTGCCCGTGAGTGCCTTTTCAAGCTCCGTGACGCCGTATGCGTCCTTTGCCTGTCCGTAGAGGCCGTTCTCCATATAATTCAGGGCAAAGCTGTATTTTATTCTGTCGCCCGAAAGACTTTCATCATTCATATAGACTATAAAATCGGGCAGCGACAGATCGTCCACAGAGAGAACAAGCTCAAAGTCAAGCCCCTTTTTGTGCAGCGCCATAATCCCTGAGCCAAGCTCGGCTATCCTCAGATAAGGTCGTCTGTAATTATAGAGATATTGTCTGTATGGATCCTTTGTCTCAAACTTTTTTCTGAAATTGTCAAGAAAGTCCCTCTCCCAGTCCGAAAGCTCTCCCATGGCCTCGTGATTTTTTACATATGACCATTCCAAAAGGAGCTGAGGAGCGCTCACATGGCTGTATTTTGAGGCAATTTCGCTTTTTTTGGGGCTGTCGGGATTTTTTTTGAGATAGAAAGAGCCAAGCCCCTCATAAATTTTGCTGTCGCTCCACACGGGGCCGAATCTGCTGTCAGGCAACGTCCTCGGCATAGACAGATTAATATAATATTTTGGCTGCGGATAATCCCTCAGAAGCTTTTCGAGATCCTTAAGGGAATCCCTCAGACCGCCGTAGTTTTCTCCCGAGCGGCTGCCTACAAGCCCTCCCGTAACATAGGAGGTCATATTTATAATAAATGTGCTGTCCGAAGAATTGTTTTTGCCTGCCAGATCGTATATTTGTTCTCTGACCGCTTTGCTGTCGCCTATATGATCCTTGTCGGCTTTTCCCGAAAAGAAATCCAGCTTGTCCTTGTCTACGCATACAAAGCTGTCGCCCGCAATTTCCGCCAGTCTGCCAAGATAGTCGGTGGATACGGGTCTGGAGTCTATGGGAGCCGTAAAAACAGTGGCTCCGAAGGTCACCGTCCACGGACAGGCCACAGAAAAAATAAAGATAAGTATAAAAATCAGTTTTCTCATATTAAGTGCTGTCCTTAAAAAATTTTTATTCAGAAAAAGGGATCGACAATCGCAATCCCTTTAGAAGTCGAAGCGACAGGATTTGAACCTGCGGCCTCTGCGTCCCGAACGCAGCGCTCTACCAAGCTGAGCCACGCTTCGCTTTGTTCATTATGCCACATTTCGCCCCGATTGTCAAGATAAAAAATCAAACGGCGCTGTTTCCGTAGGCTATGCCCTTGTCTGTGACGGCAGCCCTTATATTCGCCTCGGTTTTGCTGACTATTCTGATATAGCCCTCGCCTTCAAGCCTTTCAAGGGCAGATATGGTTCTGTCGGCTTTGGGATCCTTTCTGAGCCTGAAAGTGAGACTGTCTCCGCCGCACACATAGGACTGATATATTCTGTCAAGTATGGACATATCGTATTCGTTCATATTTTCATCTCCCTTTAAAATTCTTTGCTGCCTTGCCGCCTGTCCCCTATAATTTCATTATAATTATAAATCATATCCGACAAAAAAGCAAGCCCTCGTATCTTAAGCCTGTCGATATACTTTTTTTGACAATCCCGGGCGATAAAAACTTTTTGTCGTTTGCATAATAATGTAGTTGAAAAAAATAAGCATTCGTTATATAATTATCTTAAACACAAGGTTTTATGCGGTTTGCGGCGGCGCTGTTCTTTGTGCCTCATTTGTCCCAAAACCCGCATAAAAGCCCAAAACAAATAAATAACAGCAAAGGAGAAAGGTATGAAGAAAAAAATTTTTTGCATTCTGACAACGGCGCTTATCAGTCTTTGCGCCGCTTCTGCGGTATATGCGCAGGGCAGCGCATCCATCTATCCCACAAAGTCTGCCTACAGCTTTAACGGCAGCACCGACATAGGCAAGACCTTCGAGGTAGAATACAATCTCGATCTTAACGACAATGCTCAGATAGATCAGACCACATTCTATATTCAGTACGACCCCTCGGTGATCGTTTTCAAGAGGGCACTTGAACCTGACATTTCAAAAGCGGTCACATACCCCATTTCAGATACGAATACATCTTATTTTGTGAGCCCCGGCACTCTTGACAGCGCAGGCTCCATCGTAAATCCCAAAAACGGCATTCCCATGATCGAAAAGATCCCCGATGGAGTAAGCTCAACAGCCGAGCTGGGAGAAATGAAGATAATAGCTCTCACAGGCGCTTACGGCGGAGGCGGCGGACTTTATCAAATAGGAGACGGCGGCATTCTTTTCAGCGCAGAATTTGAGGTAACAGGCAGCGGCGAAACCGAGATCAACATATTCAGCTACGGCGCAACTCTGTCCTCCTCAAAGACAGGCCCCGTAAACCCGGTTGATATAACAAACTGCACCGTAAAGGTTTCGGGCACCCCCTCAACACCCAAGCCCTCAGCGCCTGCCGAATCAACGACAGAAGCCGCAACAGGCTCTCAAAGCTCATCGGGATCATCGGGCGGCGGAGGAGGAGCCTCGGGCAGCAGCGTCACCGAAACTGCCTCCGAAAGCACCACAGAAGGTATAACCTCAGACAATGAGGCTCCCAAGGCCGACACTTCGGAGCCGGAGACAGTGGCAGACCCGACCGTACAGGAATACGCTTTTTCGGATCTTTCGGAAACTCCGTGGGCTGCCGAGGCGGTAAACTATCTTGCCTCAAAGGGAATACTGAACGGCTATAATGACGGCAGCTTTCTTCCCAAAAACAATGTAACAAGAGCAGACTTCATCATTATGCTTATAAATACTCTCGGCATAGAAACAGGCGCCGAGGACAGCTTTGTTGACGTAAGACCCGACAAATACTATGCAAAATACATATCAGCCGCAAAAGCCGCAGGTATCGCAAAGGGCTATGAGGACGGCACATTTGCTCCCGAGGACTTCATCACAAGACAGGATATGATGGTTCTTGCAGAAAGAGCCGTTGCAGCCGTAAAGCCGGGCATTCTTCCCACAGCCGACACCGAAAAGCTCACGGCGTTCTCAGATAGCAATCAGATTTCGTCCTATGCTGCCGACAGCATAGCGGTTATGGCACAGGCAGGCATTGTACAGGGTTCGGACGGAGCCATCTCGCCCAAGGCATATTCCACAAGAGCCCAGACGGCTGTCATTATGTACAATATAATAAAGACCGCCGAACAATGATAAGGGTCTTATAAGTCTTAAAGCGCATAGCACATATTTCACGGGAGGTATTTATATATGAAAGGATTTCTGAAAGAATTTAAGGACTTTGCCATAAAAGGCAATATGATAGATATGTCCGTAGGTATCGTAATAGGCGGCGCATTCAACGCCATAATAACAAATATCGTTGACTGCATCATCACGCCCCTTATAAACTATCTCATAGGACTTCTTACGGGCGGAGCCGATGCAGCACAGGCCGTAGGCAAAATAGGCATATTCGATATAGGCACCCTTGTGGGCGCAGTCATCAACTTTGTTATAACAGCTTTTGTACTTTTTATGATAATAAAGGCGATAAACAAATTCCACAAAAAGGAGGAGGCTCCTGCCGCTCCCACAACAAAGGTCTGCCCCTACTGCAAATCCGAAATACACATAGATGCAACAAAATGTCCCTATTGTCAGTCGGAGGTGTGATATTATAAAAATGAAAAAAACAGTTTCTTTATTAATGGTGATAGCAATGATATTATCGGTTCTCAACATAACAGCTTACAGCGCAGAAACAACTCCCATAGACATAAACTTTTCAACGGGAGCAGCAGGCGATCCGCTTCCGGGTACCGTAGCCTTTACAAAAAATAAAAATATACCCGACAACAAGGCATTTGCCCGTCACGAGACCCTCAACGGCACAATGTGCGCCGCAATAACTGACACCGACCCCACCGACAGCGTTTCTCTCAGCGCACATCTGGGAGAGATCTCCGAGGGAGTTGTTTCGGTAGACATCACAGCGGCATCCTCCGTACTGGGCATAAACCTTTGCAAACTTGTATCCTCTGACGGAACAGAAGTCGCAAGGCTCCGCATAAAGAACACGGGAGAGGCTGTCCTCATAACAAACGGAGACGACTTCAACCCCGTCCCCACAGGCGACACATTCCCCAAAAACACTCTTGTACCCATAAAGTTCTTATTTGACTTTTCGTCAAAGACAATAAAACTCTCGGTAGGCGAGGGACTTGCGCAGTCGAGCTTTTCGGCAAGCAACATAGCCGATCTTTCCTTCGATACCACACCGACAGGCTATAACGACAAAATCTGGGTGTCGAATATTTCCGTATATGAGGGAGAAGAAAAAACTACGGGCTTAAACGACAGCCTACCCACGCTTTATCTCATAGGCGATTCCACAGGTTCGCCCTATACCTCCTCGGACTATTATAAAAACGGAGGAAATTACAGCGTAATAAGAAACGGCTTCGGTATGGCATTTGACAAATACTTTGACACAGACAAAATCAACCTTGTCAACTACGCCGTTTCGGGCATAAGCTCAAAGAGCTTTATGAACAACGACAACAACGCCGCTATGAGAAGCACGTGGAAAGATGGAGACTACCTCATCATAGCCTTTGGACACAATGACGAAAAGGATTCCGACGAGGCAAGATTCACAAACGCATCAATGGGAGCCGATGGACTTGACACCGAAGGACAGTTTGCATATTCGCTCTACAACAACTATATAAAGCCTGCTCAGGCTGCGGGAGTCAATGTAATTCTGGCTACCCCAATAGTAAGAAGGAGCAGAGTGAGCGACACCCTTAAGGGCAGCGACATACACGACCTGACGGATAAGGGCTTCGGAAACTATTCTCAGACCATCAGAGATCTTGCGTCAAAGCTTGACCTCCCCTGCATAGACAACACACAGATGACCTACAATGAATATACCGCTCTCGGCAGAGGCCCTGCGGACGGTTCGGAAGCCTACGGAGCATATCACGCGCAATATTCCGACATATATATGACAACGAAGGAATATCTTGCAGAGGACGGCTCCCTTGACGAAAACTACCGCATAGACAACACCCATCTCAATTCATACGGCGCCGCCACGGTCGCTTATTTTATGGCAGAGGCCATAAGCGGAAATTCGCAGTCGGCTGTCTATAGCGACAACTCAAAAGGTACTCTGACATCTCTTTCGGATTATCTCAAGCCCTATACGGATCCCAGACCCTTGGGCAGACAGGATGACAATACCGATTCTGAGACGGCTGAGGGCTTCGGTATTTACCTTGATACCGAAACCACACTTCACGACAGCCTCGGAGAGACCTTTGACGTAGATGTAAAGGTAAAGGACAACAAGGGCATATCAAATATAAGCTATACGATAGATTATGATACCGATATTCTTGAACTTGTAAGCCCCGAAGTCAAGGGTGCAAAAGGCTCCATACGCTCAGATGGCAGCGCAGATCCGTCTCTCACGACTGCTGACGGAACCCTTGCAACATACACCTTCAAGGTTATCGGCGGCGGCGACACCGACATATCTCTCAATGTAGAATCCATTGACTATGACGGTGTGACATACAATGAAACAGACTACAGCACAGGCAGTCTGAATATTGTCTGCGACTTCAACCCCGAAACAGCAAATTAATATTAACACAGTGAAAAACAAATAATCCAAAAAATGCCTCCGTTGCCGTATAAAAGCGGTAATCGGAGGCATTTTTATATATTTTATATTTTGTATTTTATTTTTTGTACATCTATGCGCCGTAGGGCAGAACAAAGCTCAGTATATAATATGTAACTGACAAAACAACAAGGAACAATATGTTTATTGCAGTAAAATAGAGCAGATACATACCCCGTATAAACTTGTTGCGGCGGGTTATGAGCTTGAACGAAATAAGGCTCGCCATTGATGCTATGAGAGTACCCAAGCCGCCTAGGTTTACGCCTATTATAAGGGGCTTATAGCTGTCAGTAAAGCCCGAAAGGAGCAGCGCCGCAGGGACGTTGCTTATTATCTGGCTTGACAGCACACCCGTCAGACACTCTCTGCCAGAAATAACTCCCTCTATAAAGCTGCCGAATGCAGGCAGACGACCCATATTTCCTATAAATATGAAAAAGGCAGCAAATGTTGCAAGCAGAGTATAGTCGATCCACCCGAATATTCTTTTGTCTGTCAAAAATATGATCACAGCCACTATCAGGAACGATATTCTGTAGTCGATTATTTTTGCCACAGTCATAAGACAGACGCAAAAGGCTATTATATAAATACATATTTTCTTTTTTGAGCTTATTTGTATGCTGTCGCTCAGGTCAAGCTCTATGCCGCCGCTTTCCTTTCGCAGCAGCACCCACGCCGAAAGCATTAAAAACGATACAACGCAATAAGGCAGCATAAGCGTCACAAACTCACCTACGCCAAGCCCCGAAACGCCCTGTAAATAGAGATTCTGAGGATTGCCTATGGGCGTAAGCATACTTCCTAAGTTGGCTGCCACAGTCTGCGCAGCCGTCAGAGGCACAAGCAGCCTGTTTCTTTCTCTGTGACCGAGCATATTCAAAACGGTAAAGCTAAAGGGTATAAAGGCTATCAGAGCCACATCGTTTGTTATTATCATACCCGAAAAAAAGCAAAGCATAACAAGTATAAACAAAAGGCTTTTTATGCCGCGCACTCTTTCGAGCATTTTCAGAGCCAAAAAATCGAGAGCCCCTGCCTCCTTAAGACCTGCCGTCACCGCCATAAGACAAAACAGCAGCGACAGCGTCCTCATATCTATATAATCCATATATCCCCTGTCGGGTCTTACAAAAAACGCCGACAACACCGCCAGAGCCACCGCAACGCTCAGCACCGTTTCATGCTTTATAAAATCAACTGCCTTGTCCGCAATATTCTTTACAGTCATAATACGATTCCCCTTGAAACTCAAAAGAGCCGATATTTTTATCTATCGGCTCTTGATCGTCAAAACTATAGTCGGACTATATTAAACAAGCTCAAGAATAACTTCTTCAGCGCCGTCGCCTTTTCTTGCGCCGAGCTTTATGATTCTTGTATAACCGCCGTTTCTGTCGGCATACTTAGGGCCAATCTCATTGAAAAGCTTTGCAGCCATATCAACAGACTTTGTATTTTTTCTTACCTTTCTGCCGTTTGCAGGTCTTTCCGTTACGGGGTAGAGATAAGCGAGGATCTTTCTTCTTGCGTTAAGTCTTGAAGGCATATCCTTCTCAATTTCTTTCTTTACCTCATCATATACGGTAACTCTCTTGCCGTTTACGACTTCCTTTACTCTCTTGCCCTGAGCGTCCTTCTTGGCTACCTTTGCAGTAACGGTAACCTTCTCAAAGTTCTTGCATTCCTTTTTTGCTATTGTAATGAGCTTTTCGGCTATTTTCTTTACTTCCTTAGCCTTGCACTCAGTTGTCCTGATTTTACCGTGATATAACAGGTTTGTAACCTGGTTGCGTAAAAGAGCCTTACGCTGGCTTGATGTACGTCCAAGTTTTCTATAACCGGCCATTACTGAACCTCCTTAAAAATTTCTTATCAATCCTCGCTGGGGCTGAGTGAAAGTCCCAGCTCGGCAAGCTTATTGAGCACTTCCTCAAGGGATTTTCTTCCCAGATTCCGCACTTTCATCATATCCTCTTCGGTCTTTTTCGCCAGATCCTCAACGGTGTTTATGCCCGCTCTCTTGAGACAGTTATAAGAACGTACGGTCAGGTCAAGCTCTTCGATAGTAAGCTCCAGAACCTTCTCCTTCTTGCCCTCTTCTTTCTCAACAAGGATCTCGGCATTTTTGGCATTGTCCGAAAGATCAATAAACAGACCCAGATGTTCGCTTAATATCTTTGCCCCAAGGCTCACCGCATCATCCGGCGTTATAGTGCCGTTTGTCCATACCTCAAAAGTAAGTCTGTCATAGTCGGTGATCTGGCCTACTCTCGTATCGTCTACCGAAAAGTTTACTCTTGTTACGGGAGTATAGAGAGAGTCCACCGGGATTATCCTTATAGACTGATCGGACTTCTTGTTTTTTGTTGCTTCCACATAGCCGCGGCCCTTTGTCATTGTTATTTCAATAAAGAGCTTGCTCTCGGCTCCGCCGCTCAGTGTAGCGATGTGAAGATCGGGATTTATGATCTCTATATCCTGATCTACCTTGATATCTCCGGCCTTTATTTCTCCCTCGCCTACAAAGTCAACATAAGCAACCTTCGGCTCGGGACTGTCGCTGTTATTTTTGATCGCAAGGTTTTTAAGGTTTAATATGATTTCGGTCACATCCTCCTTAACACCGGGGATCGTGGAAAATTCGTGCAGTACGTTGTCAAACTTTACACTGCTTACAGCGCAGCCGGGAAGTGATGACAACAATATCCTCCTGAGAGAGTTGCCAAGCGTGATGCCATAGCCTCTTTCCAAAGGCTCAACAACGAACCTGCCGTATTTTCCGTCAGGAGAAATTTCAGCTATATCAATACGAGGCTTTTCAAATTCAAACATGTGACGAACCTCCTTTTATAAAGTGTTGTAAGCATCTATGTCATATGCGCCCGAAAGCCTCCGGCGAAAACAGCCGACAAAGCGTCCGTTTTCGTTTCTTTGGCTTTTTGTGCGCCGAAGGCTTGCCCAAAAGGCGGATATATTTTTCCGCCATACGGGCAGTTTCTTCATTACTTGGAGTACAACTCGACGATAAGCGTCTCGTTAATGGGGAAATCAAGCTGATCTCTTTCGGGAACAGCCGATATGGTACCCTGAAGGTTCTCCTGGTCTGCCGAAAGCCATGCAGGCACTATTCTTGAATGAGTTGTGTCAAGAACCTGCTGGAATCTTGTCATATCCTTCTTGCTTTCCTTAACGGCAACAACGTCTCCCACCTTAAGCTGAATAGACGGTATATTTGCCTTTTTTCCGTTTACGGTGATAAGGTTGTGACGAACGATCTGTCTTGCCTCACGTCTTGTTCTTCCCAGTCCGAGTCTGAAAACTACGTTGTCAAGACGCATTTCGAGAAGTCTCAAAAGGTTTTCACCTGTGATGCCTCCCATTTTTTCAGCCTTTTCATAGTATCCTCTGAAGGGTCTTTCAAGAACACCGTATATAAACTTTAATTTCTGCTTTTCCTTTAACTGGATTCCGTATTCGCTCAGCTTGCGCATATTTCTTCTGCGTCTGCCAAGTCTCTTTGATGAACCGAGGTAGCTTGGTTCGATACCGAGATAACGGCATCTCTTAACGATAGGACCTCTTTCTCTAGCCATCTTAAACTTACCTCCTTATTAAACTCTTCTGCGCTTGGGCGGTCTGCATCCGTTGTGAGGAACAGGTGTAACGTCCTTGATAAGCGTGACTGAAAGGTTACAAGCCTGAAGCGCTCTTATAGCGGCTTCTCTTCCCGAGCCGGGTCCCTTTACAAAAACCTCGACTGTCTTAAGGCCATAGTCCTTTACAGCCTTGTCTGCTGCCTTTTCCGCTGCCATCTGAGCTGCATAGGGAGTGGACTTTCTCGAACCTCTGAAGCCCAGTTCGCCTGCGGATGCCCACGAAAGTGCGTTTCCGGCTGCGTCTGTTATAGTAACAAGTGTATTATTAAAGCTTGACTGGATATGTGCCTGACCTCGTTCGATAATCTTCTTATCACGACGTCTGCGGCCCGTAGCTCTTTTAGCTGTTTTTTTAGCCATTTTCTAAACCTCCTAAAGATCTGTTTATGGATAATGCCAAGAGTCGTTTTTTCACCGCCCTTTGACGGTTATTTAAATATCCCTATGCGGCAAAAATTCGTCTCGGCACGCTGCAGTTATTTCTTCTTGTTAGCAACAGTACGTCTGGGACCCTTACGGGTTCTTGCGTTGGTCTTTGTTTTCTGACCTCTTACGGGGAGACCTCTTCTGTGACGGATACCTCTGTAGCAGCCGATCTCAGTGAGTCTCTTTATGTTGAGAGCGATCTGACGTCTTAAGTCACCCTCTACATGATGTTCTTCGTCCTTTGCAATAACATCGGAAATTCTCGCTACCTCATCATCCGAGAGGTTTCTTACTCTTGTGTCGGGATCAACGCCCGCAGCCTTTAAAATTGTATTGGATCTTGAACGTCCTATACCATATATATAAGTAAGTCCGATTTCAACTCTTTTTTCTCTTGGTAAATCAACACCCGCTATACGAGCCATTAATTTGCACCTCCTATAAAATCTTAAACATATTAATGCTTCATAACGAAGTTGTATTTATATTTATCCGGGTCTTTCCGGGGTACTGCCCCTTTTTAACCATATTAACATAATTGTCCTTTTAAGGACTTTTTAAACATCTGTCAACCCTGCTTCTGTTTATGCTTGGGGTTGGTGCATATGATCCTGACTGCGCCTTTTCTTCTTATTATTCTGCACTTTTCGCACATAGGCTTTACAGATGGTCTTACCTTCATAAAAAATCACTCCTTTATTTATTTCTCCAGGTAATTCTTCCTTTAGTTAAATCATAAGGCGACATTTCCACCTTGACCTTATCTCCGGGGATAATCCTTATATAATTCATCCTAAGCTTACCTGAAATATGAGCCGTTATAACAACCTTGTTTTCAAGCTCCACAAGAAAGGTTGCATTTGGCAGCTTTTCAATAACTGTTCCGCTAAGCTCCAGCACATCACTCTTTGACAAGGCCGGCACCTCCTTATTGACTCTTATATTTTTTAAGAGAAGACCTCAAATCCGAGTCAAGAATATATTCTTTGTTCTCGATTTTTCTTTTAATATCAAAATCTATGTCGTTTACTCTCTGAATATGCTTTATATTCTTCTTTTTTGGTTTTGACAGGGGTCTTGTTCTGCCGTCGGCAATATAGATAAAGTCCTTTTCAATACCCACGACGACAAAGGCTCCTCCCTTGTCTCTGCCGCTTTTTGAATAAACAACCTGACCTATACTAAACATATAAATCCTCTCCAACCGCTTTTTCTGAATCAGTCAGATTTTTTCAAGATAGGACGTAAGCTCCTCCGTTACCTTCTCGATAGCCTGACTTCCGTCTGCCTTATAGACAATACCCTGTTTTTCATAAAAACCTATTACGGGAGCAGTCTGCTCGTGATAAACGTCAAGTCTGTGCTTTACAGTCTCAGGGTTGTCGTCCGCACGAAGCACAAGCTTTGCGCCGCACTTGTCACATACGCCCTCTTCTTTGGGAGGATTGTACTTTGTATGATACATTGCGCCGCAGCTTCCGCAGCTTCTTCTTCCCGACATTCTTTCGATAATAGCGTCATCGGGAACGTCAATAACCACAACGCTGTCAAGCTCGCCGACTATTTTTGAAAGTCCCTCCGCCTGACTTACGTTTCTGGGGTATCCGTCAAGAATATAGCCGTTTTTGCAGTCGTCCTTTTTTATTCTTTCTTCAAGAAGTCCCTCAACTATATCATCGGATACGAGTCCGCCGCTTGCCATAATTTCCTTAAGCTTAAGACCAAGGGGAGTTCCGCCCGCAACCTGCTCTCTCAGCAGATCTCCCGTTGAAATATGCGCAATATCAAACTTTTCCGACAATATCTTTGCCTGTGTGCCTTTGCCCGCTCCGGGACATCCTATAAGAACCAGTTTCATAAAAACTCCTCCTTTTTTCGGGATTTTTGGGAAAACAAGCCCTGCTTTTCAAGCTGTGGGTCATAAGTCCGCAGACTTCAGGGCTTTTGCCCAAATAATTACTTTTTATCTATCTCAAGCCGAAAGGCATAAATCGCCGATAAAAAGATTTTGTATAACTATGCTGTCAGCTTAAAAATCCCTTATAATTTCTCATTACAAGCTGTGCCTCAAGCTGCTTTATAAGTTCAAGAGCAACACCCGATACGATAAGAAGCGTTGTTCCTCCGAAGGATATATTCATCTTGAACGCCCACTGCATAACTATGGGAGCGAACGCTATAAGAGCATAGAATATAGCTCCTATAAGAGACATTCTGTCAACAATGCCCTGTATATAATCTGCGGTAGGCTTTCCGGGTCTTACGCCGGGTACAAGTCCGCCTGCCTTCTTCATATTGTCCGCTACCTCTACCGAATTGAATGCGAACGAGGTATAGAAAAATGTGAAACAGAATATAAGGATCATATACAGTATGCAGCCCACGGGTCTGTGGATCTGAAGAATGCTCACGATCTTGTTCAGAACATTGTTTGTGGGGAAGAACTGCTGTATTGTCTGGGGGAACTGAAGCAGAGAAATGGCAAAGATGATAGCCATAACTCCGGCGATATTTACCTTAATGGGTATATAAGAGGTCTGGCCTCCCACATATCTTCTTCCGACCATTTTCTTTGTATACTGAACGGGTATTCTTCTTTCGCCGTCCTGTACGAGAAGTACAAATATAACGAGGATAATCATTATCGCAAGAAGAATAGCCACCTTGACATATGCCATAGCACTTTGTCCCGCCACCTGAGTATACAAAGCAAAGACAGCGTTGTCAAGCTTGTCGAGAATGTTCGCAAAGATAATGAAGGATGAGCCGTTTCCTATGCCTGCTTCGGTAAGCAGCTCGCCCAGCCACATTACAAAAATCGTACCTGTAACCATTGTTACAAGAGCTACGAAATATACGAAAAAGTTCTGATGGAGAAAAAGTGTGTGTACAGAATAGATCTGACCAGCGCCCTGAAGAACCGAAAGTCCGAGAGCCATATATCTTGTCCATCTGTTTATTTTCTTTCTGCCTTCTTCTCCTTCTTCCTTATTGATCTGCTCAAGCTTAGGTATCGCAACGGTAAGAAGCTGCATAATGATTGAAGCCGTGATATAGGGTCCGATACCCATGGCAAATATTGTACCATAGCTGCCTCCTGCGATATAGGAGAACAATGTCGTGTTTACATCTGCATCGGCAAGCTTGGAAACATCTATGCCGGGTACGGGTATATAGGTACCGAAGCGTATAACAAGCAGAACAACAAGCATAGCAAATATCTTTGTTCTTATTTCCTTTACTTTAAATGCGTTCTTGAGTGTATTAAACATTATCAGATCACCTCAGCATTTCCGCCTGCCGCTTCAATCTTCTCCTTTGCAGAAGCACTGTAATAGTTTGCCTTTACAATAAGCTTTTTAGAAATTTCGCCGTTTCCCAAAATCTTTACGCCGTCTCTGGGATGGCTTACAAGACCCTTTGCCTGAAGAGCCTCGAGATCTACGGTTGCGCCGTCCTCAAATACATCGTTCAGAAGTGATACGTTCAAAGCCACGATCTCCTTTGTATTGATGCACTTAAAGCCTCTCTTGGGGATTCTTCTGTAAAGGGGCATCTGTCCGCCCTCAAAGCCCGGTCTTACTCCGCCGCCCGAACGAGCCTTCTGTCCCTTGTGTCCCTTGCCTGCGGTTTTGCCGTTTCCCGAGCCGTGGCCTCTGCCTCTTCTGAAATTGTCCGGATTGGAACCGACAGCCGGTTTTAATTCACCTAACTTCACTTAGGATACACCTCCTTATCAATCAAGCTCAGTAACCTTTACAAGATGCGATACCTGTTTTATCATACCTCTTATAGCTACGTTGTCTTCAAACTCGTTTGTGCTGTGCAGCTTTTTAAGCCCCAAAGCAGCAACGGTCTTTCTGTGCTTGGGTATAGCGCCTATGGGCGACTTTACAAGCTCTACTTTAATCTTCATCGCTACATTCCTCCTTAACCAAGAATCTCTTCTACGGTCTTGCCACGAAGTCTTGCGACCTTCTCGGGAGTTGTGGCTGTCTTAAGTCCCTCGATGACCGCATTGCAGACATTGTGCTTGTTGTTTGAGCCAAGCGACTTTGCCCTTACGTTTTTGATACCGGCAAGCTCCATAACAGCTCTGGCGGGACCTCCGGCGATGATACCTGTACCTTGGGGAGCGGGCTTAAGAAGAATCTTTGCTCCGCCGAAGGATGCGTGGATTTCATGATAGAGGCTGTCCTCATCGTTTCTGTCTACATATATAAGATGCTTCATTGCATCTTCTTTTCCCTTTCTGATAGCCTCGGGGATCTCCTTTGCTTTGCCTAAGCCTACGCCAACGTGACCCTGCTCGTCACCTACTACCATAAGCGCGGTAAATCTCATATTACGTCCGCCCTTAACGGTTTTGGTTACTCTCTTGATGGTCACAAGAGTATCCTTAAGGTCAAGCGACTTAGCATCTATTTTCTTATTCAAGACTTATCCCTCCTCAAATTAGAATTTAAGACCGGCTTCTCTTGCTGCCTCAGCCAGAGCCTTGACCTTGCCGTGATAAATAAAGCCGCCCCTGTCAAATACAACAGTATCTATACCCTTGTCGAGTGCCTTTTTTGCGATAGCTGTGCCAACAGCCTTTGCAGCCTCGACGTCGTTTGTCTTTTCAAGCGAAGCCTTGATGTCCTTTTCGGTCGTAGAAGCTGCCGCAATGGTGTTTCCCACCGTGTCATCTATAAGCTGCGCATACATATGCATATTTGATCTGAATACAGCGAGTCTGGGCTGCTGAGGCGTGCCTGAGATCTTGTTGCGGATTCTCTGGTGTCTCTTGGTTCTCGCAGCCTTACGATTCTGCTTTGTAATCATAGACTTTCACTCTCCTTTTCTGCGAGGATATGCGGTTGTCTGTCCGCAGGGACGCTTAGGCGTCCTCCTCATATTCTCAATTACTTACCTGCTTTTCCAACCTTGCGTCTTATATATTCGTCACTGTACTTGATTCCTTTGCCCTTATAGGGTTCGGGAGCACGTTTAGCCCTGATCTCGGCTGCGTACTGACCGACCTTTTCTTTGTCTATACCCTCAACGGTGATCTTGTTTCCGTCCACTGTGGTTGAGATACCTTCGGGGTCAGTCATTTCTACAGGATGAGAATATCCAAGGGTAAGTGTAAGCTTGCTGCCGGACTTAGCGGCTCTGTAGCCTACGCCGTTGATTTCGAGAACCTTCTTATATCCTTCCGTAACGCCTACCACCATATTGTGTATAAGCGTTCTTGTGAGACCGTGCAGAGCCTTATGTCTCTTCAGATCTCCGGGTCTTGTCACAACAATGTGTCCATCCTCTACCTTTATTGTCATCTCGGTAGAAAATGTCTTTGAAAGAGTACCCTTGGGTCCCTTTACGGTCATAGCATTTCCCTCGTCAAGCACGACATCTACGCCGGCCGGAATGACAACAGGCAGTTTTCCTATTCTTGACATTTATAGCGCACCTCCCATTTTACCATACAAAGGCGATAACCTCGCCGCCTATGCCAAGCTTTCTTGCTTCCTTGTCGGTTATAACGCCCTTATTTGTCGAAACAATAGCGATACCCAGACCGTTAAGCACCTTGGGCATCTTTTCGGCAGGCGCATAGACTCTGAGGCCCGGCTTAGAAATACGCTTTATGCCGGAAATGACCTTTTCATTCTTGTCTGCACCGTACTTCAGTGTTATTTTCATTGTTTTCTTTACGCCGTCTTCTATAATATCGTAGCCGTTTATATAACCTTCGTTTGTGAGAATATCGGCAATCGCAACCTTGATCCTTGAAGAAGGTACGTCTACTGTGCTACGCTTCGCTGTATTTGCATTTCTTATTCTTGTAAGCATATCTGCAATAGGATCGCTCATTGACATATTTAAAACCTCCCTTCAAAAATTACCAGCTTGCCTTCTTAACGCCAGGGATTTGACCTTTATAAGCCAACTCACGGAAGCAAACACGGCAGATACCGAATTTTCTTAAAACCGCATGGGGTCTTCCGCAAATTCTGCAGCGAGTATATGACTGTGTTGAAAATCTGGCCTTTCTCGCCTGCTTTAATTTGAGTGATTTTTTTGCCATACTATCTCCTCCCTATTACTTTCTGAAAGGCATACCGAAGAGCCTCAGAAGCTCTCTTGCCTCTTCGTCTGTCTTGGCTGTCGTAACGAATACAACGTCCATACCTCTTATTTTATCGATCTTGTCATACTCGATCTCGGGGAACATTATCTGCTCTCTGAGGCCAAGGGTATAGTTTCCTCTTCCGTCAAAGCTGTCGGGGCTTACGCCTCTGAAGTCACGCACACGGGGAAGCGAGATGTTTATGAGCCTGTTTGCAAAGCTGTACATCTTTTCGCCTCTCAGCGTAACCTTGCAGCCGATGGGTGCGCCTGCTCTTAACTTGAAGTTTGCGATAGACTTTCTTGCCTTTGTGATGATAGGCTTCTGACCTGTTATCTTAGCCATATCGCCTGCGGCGTTATCGACTGACTTTGCGTTTTCCTTGCCTTCTCCGACGCCCATATTGACAACGATTTTTTCGATCTTAGGGCACTGCATTTTGTTCTTATAAGAAAACTTCTGCATCATAGCGTCAACTATCTGCGTTTCATAATATTCTTTAAGTTCATTCACCTATAGTTCCTCCCTTCGACTTAAAATCAATCAATTTGTTCGCCGGACGGTCTTGCGATCCTTGTCTTAACGGTAGTCTTTTTTCCGTTTTCAACAACAGTCTCAACCTTATATCCGAGTCTTACCGGCTTTCCGTCAAGAAGGTACATTACGTTTGAAGCCGAAATGGGAGCCTCTTTTTCGATGATGCCGCCCTCGACTCCTCTGCCGGGTTTCTGATGCTTGGTTACTTTGTTTATTCCCTCAACGATGACCTTGTCATTTTTTCTGTCCACCGAAAGGATCTTGCCCTTCTGGCCCTTGTCCTTTCCGGCGATAACAACAACAACGTCGCCTCTCTTTAACTTCATCCTTAACGCCCTCCTTATAATACTTCGGGTGCAAGAGATACTATCTTCATAAACTGCTTTTCACGAAGCTCTCTCGCTACAGGCCCAAAAATACGGGTACCTCTTGGATTCTTGTCGTCTCTTATTATAACTGCTGCGTTTTCGTCAAATTTGATATATGAGCCGTCAGGTCTGTGAGCGCCCTTTTTTGTTCTTACGACAACTGCCTTCACAACCTCGCCTTTTTTAACAACGCCGCCGGGTGTTGCATCTTTAACGGTAGCAACGATCACATCGCCTATATTGGCATATCTTCTTGTAGAGCCGCCCATTACTCTTATGCAGAGGATCTCCTTTGCACCGGAGTTGTCAGCTACTACCAGTCTGCTTTCTTGCTGAATCATAGCCATAGTCTCCTTTCATAAAAATGAAGTGAAAACGGTCATTCCGTTTCCGCAGATCAGGTATACAGAATATCCCTTTGCGGAAATATGCGGAATTATTTTGCCTTTTCGATAATCTTAACGAGTCTCCATCTTTTGTCCTTTGACAAAGGTCTTGTTTCCATGACTCTTACCACGTCGCCGATGTGGCACTCGTTGTTTTCATCATGAGCCTTAAGCTTGTAGGTTTTCTTAACGATCTTGTTATAAAGCGGATGCTTTACATTATTTTCGATAGCAACGACAATGGTCTTATCCATCTTGTCGCTTGTCACCTTACCAACTCTAACCTTGCGAAGATTTCTTTCCATATTTATCCTCCTTTCAGATACCGAAGATCAAGTTAAGCCTGTGCCTTCTGTGTAAGGGCGGTCTGAATTCTTGCTATATCTTTCTTGACACGGGTAATTCTTGCGGTATTGTTAAGCTGATTTGTGGCATTCTGGAATCTAAGGTTAAAAAGCTCCTTTTTTGCCTCAACAAGGTCCGCCTTCAGTTCTTCAACGGTTCTGTCATTCAATTTTGTGAGATAATCTTTAATTTTCATTTTTTACCTCCAGTTCCGCCTTAGTCACGATCTTGCACTTTATGGGCAGCTTGTGAACAGCGAGTCTCAAGGCTTCTCTTGCTGTTTCTTCGCTTACGCCTGCAATCTCGAACATAACTCTTCCCGGTTTAACTACAGCAACCCAGTATTCCGTAGCGCCTTTACCTGAACCCATACGTACTCCGGCAGGCTTCTGTGTAACAGGCTTGTCGGGGAAGATCTTGATCCATACCTTACCGCCACGCTTGATGTGTCTTGTCATGGCAACACGGGCTGCCTCTATCTGATTGGAACGGATCCACGCAGGCTCCATAGCGATGATACCATACTCGCCGTATGAAATAACATTGCCTCTTGATGCCTTGCCTGTCATACGTCCTCTGAACTGCTTACGTCTTTTTACTCTCTTAGGCATTAACATATCAATTAGCACCTCCGGACTTCTTATCTTTCTTTGGAAGAACCTCGCCCTTATATATCCATACCTTAACGCCGATCTTTCCATAAGTGGTGTTTGCTTCTGCAAAACCATAGTCAATGTCAGCTCTCAGCGTCTGAAGGGGGATAGTACCGTCGTGATAGCTCTCTGTTCTTGCCATTTCAGCGCCGCCCAGACGTCCCGAGCAGGTTGTCTTTATACCCTGAGCGCCGAATCTCATACTCTTGTTCATAGCCTGCTTCATAGCGCGTCTGAAGGTAACTCTCTGCTCTAACTGTCTTGCTATATCCTCGGCAACAAGCTGCGAATCTGTTTCGGGGCGTCTTATCTCGTCAATATTCAACATAACCTTCTTTGAGGTGAGCTTCTGTACTGCTGCCGTAAGCTTCTGAATATTTTCGCCCTTTGTTCCTATAACGATACCGGGCTTTGATGTAGCCACCGTTATTTTAACTCTGTCGTTTGTTCTCTCGATCTTTATATCGGAAATATTGTAGTTGGGGTTCTGGTTCTTTATGAAGTTTCTTATTTTATTATCCTCTACAAGATAATCGGCAAAATCCTTCTTGTCAGCATACCATACTGAATCCCAGCCCTTTATGATGCCCACACGGAGTCCATGCGGATTAACTTTCTGTCCCATTTATAAACCTCCTTATCTCTCGTTCAAGTAGATAGAAATATGAGATGTCTGCTTGTTGATTCTGTAGGCTCTGCCCCGTGCTCTGGGTTTGATCCTCTTGAGTGTGGGACCCTGATTTGCCCTTACTTCTTCAACATATAATTTGTTTACGTCAAGCTCCATATTGTTTTCAGCATTGGCTGCGGCCGACTTAAGCACCTTTTCGATGACTCCTGCGGCATATCTGGGCGAATATGCGAGCATTGCCATAGCCTCACCCACTGACTTGCCTTTTATCTGGTCTAAAACTATTTTAGCTTTTGAGCTGGAAACACGCACATAACGAGCATGAGCATGCGCTCTTTTTTCTCTGTTCTGTTCGTTTCTTTCCTTCTTGATTTGGCTTCTATGTCCCTTGGCCATTTAAAAGCCCTCCTTTCAAAAAAACGATTAACTGCTATATACAAGGTATCAATATTTTCATAAAGCGTCCGATGACAAAAACGGCGCCTGTTATTATTTAACCTTTGACTTCTTGTCAGCGTCCTTGCCGTGTCCCCTGTAGGTTCTTGTAAGAGCAAACTCGCCCAGCTTGTGGCCGATCATATCCTCTGTGATATATACGGGAACGTGCTTTCTTCCGTCATGAACGGCTATCGTGTGGCCGATCATATTGGGGAAGATCGTTGAACGGCGTGACCATGTCTTTATAACATTTTTTGTATTGGCGGCGTTCTCCGCCTCGACCTTCTTCATGAGATGAGAGTCTACGAAGGGTCCTTTTTTAATAGATCTGCTCATTATACGGCCTCCTTATTAGCTGTTTCTTCTGCGGATAATATACTTATCGCCGGCCTTGTTCTTTCTTGTCTTATATCCAAGCGCAGGCTTGCCCCATGGTGTTGTGGGACCGGGACGTCCGATAGGCGATCTGCCCTCGCCGCCGCCGTGGGGGTGGTCATTGGGGTTCATAACCGAACCTCTTACGGTAGGTCTGATGCCCATATGTCTTTTCTTACCCGCATTACCGATGTTTATAAGCTCGTGCTCGTGATTGCCTACCGTACCGATGGTAGCACGGCACTCTATGGGCAGAAGCCTCATTTCGCCGGAGGGAAGTCTCACCGTAGCGAAGCGACCTTCCTTAGCCATAAGCTGAGCCACGTTTCCGGCTGATCTTACAAGCTTTCCGCCTGCGCCGGGGAGCATTTCGATATTGTGTATTTCGGATCCTACGGGGATCTTTCTCATAGGAAGAGCGTTTCCTGCCTTGATTTCGGCGTTTTCGCCGCTTTCAACAGTCTCGCCCACCTTAAGTCCCTCGGGAGCAAGTATATATCTCTTCTCGCCGTCTGCATAGTTGAGCAGAGCTATATTTGCCGTTCTGTTGGGATCGTATTCTATAGAAGCTACCTTTGCGGGTATGCTGTCCTTGTTTCTCTTGAAGTCGATTATTCTGTATTTCTTTTTTGTACCGCCGCCTATATGACGAACGGTGATCTTACCTTGATTGTTGCGGCCGGCTGTCTTCTTGATGTGAACACAGAGGCTTTTTTCGGGAGTAGATTTTGTGATTTCAGAAAAATCCGAAACCGTCATCTGCCTTCTTGAAGGTGTATAAGGCTTAAATCTCTTAATACCCATTTCTTACACTCCTTTCATATCGGGGAACGGGTACACAACGCACCCGTGTGTGTCATTTTCTGTTACATACCTTGGAATACTTCGATTTCTTTTGAATCCTCCGTAAGCTGAACGATAGCCTTTTTCCTTGCGGCTGTCTTGCCTGAGACATAGCCTCTTCTTCTGGTCTTGCCGTTGAGGTTTATTGTGTTGACATACTTAACCTTTGCGCCGTCAAACATTTTTTCAACAGCCTCTTTTATCTGGCTTTTTGTAGCGTCGGTATGAACATAAAAAGCATACTTCTTATCAGCCATATCGTTCATAGTCTTTTCGGTGATGACCGGACGCAATATAACGTCATAATATTTTAAATCTGCCATTATGCATATACCTCCTCGATCTTTGAAACCGCATCCTTGGTCACAACAAATGCGTCATACTTAAGGATGTCATAAGGATTGATGGTGCTTACAGAAGCAGTCTTTACAGCAGGTATATTTCTTGCGGACAATACTACGTTCTTATCATTGTCGTCTATAACGACAAGAGCCTTGTTTACTCCGATATTTTTAAGGACATCGACCATAGCCTTTGTCTTGGGAGCGTCAAACTTAAGCTCGTCCAGTACGAATACGTTATAGTCGTTGTACTTTGCCGTAAGAGCTGACTTAAGAGCAAGCCTCTTTACCTTTTTGTTAAGCTTGAAAGAATAATCTCTCGGCTTGGGTGCAAAAACAACTCCGCCGCCCTTCCACTGAGGTGAACGGATAGAGCCTTGTCTTGCGCGTCCTGTACCCTTCTGTCTCCACGGCTTCTTTCCGCCGCCGCTTACCTCTGCGCGTGTGAGGGCGCTCTGAGTACCCTGACGCTTGTTGGCAAGGTGCTGAACAACTGCCATATGGAGAACGTGTTCATTTATTTCAACATCAAATATGGCGTCCGAAAGCTCGATCTGGCCAACCTTTTCGCCTTTCATATTTAAAACTTTTGCTAATGCCATTTTTCTATTCCTCCTTCCGTCTCTGTCACTTTGACTTTACAGTCTCTTTGATAACTACGACAGAACCTTTGTTTCCGGGAACGGCTCCCTTAAGAAGAAGTAAATTCTTTTCAGAATCGGCTCTGACAACCTCAATGTTCTGTACCGTTACAGAAACGCTGCCCATATGTCCGGGCATCTTCTTGCCCTTCTTTACCTTTCCGGGTGATGTACCCGAGCTCAGTGAGCCGAGGGATCTGTGATATTTTGAACCGTGAGCCATGGGGCCTCTGTGCTGTCCGTGACGCTTGATAGAACCCTGATAGCCCTTTCCCTTTGAAGTGCCGCTTACGTCTACCTTGTCGCCGGCTGCGAATATATCGGCCTTTATCTCCTGACCGACCTCATATTCGCTTATGGAATCCAGTCTGAATTCCTTAAGGACCTTTTTAGGCTCAACGCCTGCTTTTGCAAAGTGTCCCTTTGTGGGCTTGTTTACATTCTTTTCTTTTACTTCTCCGAAGCCGACCTGGATAGCATCGTATCCGTCGCTCTCAACGGTTTTCTTCTGTGTTACAACACAGGGACCCGCCTCCAGAACGGTAACGGGGATCAACAAACCTGCCTCTGTGAAAATCTGTGTCATACCGATTTTCTTGGCGATTATTGCTTTTTTCACTAAAAGCACCTCCTAAAACTCTACAGCGGATCACCCTTTTCGGGCGATCATCCTAGGTCAATATAAGGAAGCAGAAAGCCTTATATAAACCAATTGTACATGGATTAGATCATTTTGATTCTGATGTCAACGCCTGCCGGAAGATCAAGACGTGTCAAAGCGTCAACGGTCTTTGCCGTAGGCATCAGTATATCAATAAGTCTCTTGTGAGTCCTTAACTCAAACTGTTCTCTTGAGTACTTATACTTATGAACGGCTCTTAAGATAGTTACGACCTCTTTTCTTGTGGGCAGCGGGATGGGACCCGATATCTTTGCCCCTGTCTTTTTGGCTGACTCTACAATAAGTACTGCCGCCTGATCGATTAACTTATGGTCATAAGCTTTAAGGTTGATTCTGATTTTCTGACTTGCCATAAAAAAGTCGCCTCCTTTTCGCACTTTTAAAAACAGTACGACAAGTGGTGACTGCACACATTTACACAATATATCCCCGTCACACAGACGCAGACATATCATAAGTAAAGATTGTACAGTGACCTACTCGCCCGGTTTCTTAATGAACAGGACATTGCTCTGCGGAAAACCGACATTTCTGCCGCAACCTCCGCTTCTCAGCTCTTAATGTCACATTAATGTACTTATTATACACTCTTTATTTTCCAAAATCAAGAATTATTTAAAAAAATTTTAACAAACTTTTCTTTCGTTTTCGACAGATTTTTGTCTATCTTCTACAAACAAAAACGCCGCCCCACCCAAAACGGACAAGGCAGCGTATTTTTTATGCTATATATAAAACTATACGGCGGTTTAAATCATCTTTATTGCCTTTGTGGGGCATTTTTCCGTACATGTGCCGCAAGCGGTACACTTGGAATAGTCAACCTTCGCAAGGAAGTTTGTAATGGCAACCGCCTTTTCGGGACAGTTTCTTGCGCATATCTGACAGCCCATACAAGCGTTTGAACAATTGTCCTTTGAGATCTTGGGCATATCGTTGGAGCTGCACTGAACAGCTACCTTTGCGCTGTATGGAATAAGCTCTATGAGGTGCTTGGGGCATACCTTTGTGCAGGCTCCGCAGGCAACGCATTTTTCCTTATCCACAACGGCGATGCCGTCAACGATGCTGAGAGCGCCGAAATTGCAGGCTCTTACGCAGTTTCCGTCACCGAGACAGCCATATGCGCATTCCTTGCTGCCGCCTGCAAGATTTGCCTCCATCTCGCAGTCCTCGATGCCGAAATACTCATACTTGGTCTTTGCGGCCTCGCAGTTTCCGTTACATTTAACGAAGGCAACCATTTTTTCGCCTGTCGCAGCCTCAACGCCCATAACTGCGCCGACCTTTTCGGCAACGGCTGCTCCTCCTACGGGGCAGGCATTTACGGGAGCATCGCCCTTTACGATAGCGTCCGCCAGAGCGTCACAGCCTGCAAATCCGCAGCCGCCGCAGTTTGCTCCGGGGAGGCACTCCCTTACTTTTGGAACTCTCGGGTCTGTCTCTACCTTGAAAACAGTGGCGGCAAAACCGAGGAAAGCACCCAGAACAACACCCATACCGCCTATACTGAGTACGGGAAAGAGAATACTGTTAATATCCATTTATAAGCCACCTCCTGTTTAAGATAAAAGTCCTGTAAAGCCAAGAAAGGCTATGGACATAAGGCCTGCCGAAATAAGGGCAATGGGAAAGCCCTGAACAGCGGGAAGTATCTTGTTTCTTGCGATTCTCTCTCTTATGCCCGCAAAAAGAATAATTGCAAGGGCAAAGCCGAGAGCGCCGCCGACACCGTTTACGATAGATTCTATAAAGTTATATCCGTTCTGCATATTTGTAACAACAACGCCAAGCACAGCGCAGTTTGTCGTTATAAGAGGAAGAAATACGCCAAGAGCCTGATAGAGGGACGGCGACGACTTCTTTATAAACATCTCAACAAACTGTACGAGAGACGCTATTATGAGAATGAAGGATATGTTATACAGATATTCAAGTCCCAGAGGAACAAGTATAAACGTATATGCAAGCCAGCCTGCCGCAGAAGCAAGCGCCATAACGAAAATTACGGCAACGCCCATACCCGCGGCGGTCTCTACCTTTTTGGAAACGCCTAAGAAAGGACAGATACCGAGGAACTGGCTCATTACATAGTTGTTAATAAAAACAGCAGCAATAATAATTACCAATAAATTCATTTATGTATCCTCCTTTCCTTATGCCTGCGCTTTTTCGGCTCTTGAAGCTCTTATCTTGTTTACGATTATCATAAGAAATGCAAGGGTGAAGAATGCTCCGGGAGGAAGGATCATAGTGATCGTCTTGGGGAACATTTCGGGGAGTATCGTTATTCCGAAAACAGTACCCGAACCCAATATTTCTCTTACAATACCGATTGCCGTAAGAGCTATCGTAAAGCCAAGACCCATACCTATGCCATCGAATATTGACGATATAGGATCGTTCTTTGACGCATAAGCCTCAGCACGGGCAAGGATTATACAGTTTACAACGATAAGCGGTATAAACAGACCCAGAGCTGCGTCAAGAGAAGGTATGAAAGCCTTAAGCACCATCTGTACTATGGTAACGAATGTAGCTATAACTACTATAAAGGAAGGTATTCTTATCTCATCGGGAATAAACTTCCTTATAAGCGATACAAAAAGGTTGGAGCAGGTAAGAACTGCGGTAACCGAAAGTCCCATACCCACGGCGTTTATTGCGCCTGTCGTTACGGCAAGTGTGGGACACATTCCTATAACCTGCACAAACGTGGGGTTTTCGGTCAGAATACCATTCATTACTACTTTTACGGGATTATTCATTATTCGGCACCTCCTTCAAATGCTCCGGAGGCAAATGCATAATAAGCTGCGTTTACCCCTCTTGTTACTGCCTTTGACGTTATGGTGGCAGAGGTGATCGCATCTATCTGATTTTCATTTGCGTTTCCTGTTTTTACTACGGTAAGGGGAGCAGCCTTGCCTGCATACTGGTTGATCCAGTCTGTCTGACAGTTTGCTCCGAGACCGGGAGTCTCTGACATAGACACAACGCTTACGCCCGTTACATTTCCGTCAAGGTCGAGGCCTACCATCATAGAAAGCTCTCCGCCATAGCCCTTTACCTTAGCCGAAACTGCATAGCCTGCGTCTGCTCCGTCTATTTTGCCGACAGCATAGCTGTCTATCGAAGCATCGCTTAAGTCCTCGCCCTGTGTGTCAAGCTCGGCACCCGAAATGGGGGTCTCAAGCTCTACGGCATCGCCAAATTCGGCTCCGGGAAGAACCGCAGCCATAGCCGTTGCCGTTTTGAGCGCCTCCTGCTCGGCTATGGGGCCGACCGTTATGGCGTTTATATATCCAAGAAGAGCAGCCGCAACAGCGCAAACAATTAAAAGTATAATACCGGGTTTAATTATTTTCATTGCTTCTTCACCTCCCCAAAAATCTTAGGTGCAGTAAACCTGTCAATAAGAGGTACGCAAAGGTTCATAAGAAGTATTGAGTATGAAACGCCCTCGGGATAACCTCCCCAGAGTCTTATTATAGAAGTAAGCACGCCGCAGCCAAAGCCCATTATGAGCTGTCCGACAGGCGTAACGGGAGATGAGGCGTAGTCGGTAGCCATAAAGAATGCGCCGAGCATAAGTCCGCCGACAACAAGCTCGTTTATGGCGCCAAGAAAATCACCTGCGCCGTTTCTTCCGAAAATAAGCATAAATATGAATACCGTAGCGATGTATACAACGGGTATTCTCCAGCTTATTACCTTTCTTACAATAAGATATATGCCGCCTAAAATAAGCAGTACAGCGCAGGTCTCGCCTATCGTACCGCCAACGTTGCCAAGAAAGCCGTTCACTATGTCCGTGGTCGTTACGGCAGCGCCGCCCTCTTTAAGAGATGCGAGAGGTGTTGCATATGTAGCCGCATCGGCAACGGTCTGAAATCTTGCCGGGCCAAAAGCCGAGCTGCCCGTCATATTTGTGGGATAAGCCGCAAGAAGAAACGCACGTCCCGCAAGGGCAGGGTTTATAAAGTTCTGTCCAAGGCCGCCGAAAAGCTGCTTTGCAACTATGATCGAGAAGAAAGCGCCCACTATCGGCATCCAGAAGGGTGAAGTCTCGGGCAGGTTCATAGCCAAAAGCAGACCGGTAACCACTGCCGACAAGTCGCTTATGGTGCAGGGCTGCTTTGCTATTTTCTGAAAAAGCGCCTCAAAGAACACGCAGGCGATTATTGATATTGCCACCGTTATCGCTGCGTTGAGGCTGTGATTGTGAAGCACTATGCCTGCCACCGTAGCAGGAGCAAGGGCTATTATAACGTCCAGCATTATTCGCTGAACACTGTCGTTTGAACGAATATGAGGAGTCGATGAAACAACAAGCTTATTCATTTATTATTTACCCCCCTTTGCGCGAAGCTTTGCCATAACGGCTCTTTTGTTTACTCTTATAGACTGAGCAAGCTGTCTCTTTGCGGGGCAGATGAACGAGCATGAGCCGCACTCTATACAGTCTATGCCGTGATGTGCGATAAAAGCGTCATCATCACCTGCCAGCGTATCGGAGTTGAGATACAGAGGCATAAGTCCCATAGGACAATGCTCAACGCACTTTCCGCAGCGGATACAGTTGCTCTCGGGCGGTATTTCAGCCGCCTTTTTTGTAAGACAGAGTATGCCCGATGTGGTCTTTGTCACAGGCACCTCGGTATCGTGAAGGGCTATACCCATCATGGGTCCGCCCGAAATAACCTTTGCGGGGTCTTCCTTGAATCCGCCTGCGGCCTCTATAAGCTTCGCATATGTCATACCCAAGGGTACGTCAAAATTTGAAGGCGAAACCACTGCGTCACCCGTAACGGTAACGACTCTTCTTGTGAGAGCCTTTCCGTCCGAAACTGCCGCTCTTATTGCCATAACCGTAGCCACATTGTCAACTATACAGCCAACTGCGGCAGGCAGCGCACCCGAGGGGACTTCTCTGCCCGTTATTGCGCTTATGAGCTGCTTTTCGGAGCCTTGCGGATATTTGCACTTAAGAGCCACAACCGAAATGTCGGAGTCGTCCTTTGTGAGCTTTTCCATCTCTGCGATGGCATCGGGCTTGTTTGCCTCAATGCCTATGTGTCCCTTTGCGCCGGGAAACAGCTTAAGCATTATTTTAAGGCCATCCACAAGCTCCCCGCCTCTTTCGACCATGCACCTGTGGTCGCAGGTGAGATAGGGCTCGCACTCTGCGGCGTTTACAATTATATCGGTGATTTTTGAATCGGGCCCGGGGCTGAGCTTAACGTGCGTGGGGAAACCTGCGCCGCCCATACCCACGATGCCTGCCGCCTTTATTTTGTCAATGGCTTTTTCGGCATCTATCTGCTCGGGAGCCTCTTCAAATTCGCCGTCATTTTCGATTATTACGGAATTAACCATTGCGCCTCCCGGCGTGAGAACCGGTTTGACAAATTTTACCGTACCCGATACGGAAGCGTGTACGGGAGAGGATACAAAGGCTTTCGCTTCGCCTATCTTCTGACCTACAAGAACTCTCTCTCCGGGCTTGACGATAGGCTCGCAGGGTGCGCCTATGTGCTGGCTCATGGGAATCGTAACAAGCTCGCCCGGCTCGGGATTAAGCGTCTTTATGGCAGCCTTGTTGGAAAGCTCTTTTCCGTCATGCGGATGTACCCCTCTTCTGAAGGTTTTAAGTTCCATATTTTTCCCTCCTTATATTTTTCTCGGCCGCTTTGTTTTTTTGTGCGGCCATTTTCAGAAAGATTCCGACCCGTCCGTCTCCCGAAGCGGCATACAAGCCGCCAAAACATATGGCCGACTCGGAGATCTTCTCATTCGGTCCCCTGATATAACCGAATAATGTCCACTCATTATAATAATATATTTTTCTCAAAAGTACAAGCCCTTTTGTGAGATTTCGTCAAAATTTTTATTTCCGGCAGGGTTAGCATTGGTTAACTTGCGCAAAAAAGCCGCTTGTCCGACAATTATAAAAAAATTCTGCAATGACATAATTTGGCTTGTACTTTTTTCTAAATTATATTAAAATAATCAATGTGTTATTACAGAATAAAAGAACGTATCCATATCAATATCTATGCTGAAAGGAAGAAACCATATGAACAATGTAACAAGCTTTTCGATCGACCATACAAAGCTACTCCCGGGCGTATATGTTTCACGAAAGGACGATGCGGACGGCTGCATCATAACGACCTTTGATATAAGGATAAAGCACCCCAACACAGAGCCTCCCATCGAAATATCGGCTATCCACACGCTGGAGCATCTCATCGCCGTATATCTCCGCAGCGAAAAAAGCGGCATAGCCGACAAGGTGATATATGTGGGACCTATGGGCTGCAGGACAGGTATGTATATAATATTCAAGGGAGATATGACATCTGCCGATGTACTGCCTTATATTATAAAAGCCTTTGAATATACAAGGGACTTTGAGGGGGATGTCCCCGCCGCCACCCCAAGCCAGTGCGGAAACTATCTCGATCACAATCTGACCTTCGCAAAATACGAGGCAAAAAAATACCTGAACGAAACACTGTATGTTATTAAGGAAGAAAATATGACATATCCGCTCTAGCGTGTCGAAAAAATCGACACGCTTTCATCAAAATGCAGCCGCATTTTGATGAGGCCAAATGTGCGTGCCGGGCAAGCCGGCGACTTCATTTGGATAAAGGAATATAAATTTCAATTTGTTCCAAAAACTACGTTTTTTCGCAAATTGAAATTTATTCCTCGGACGGGCGAAGCTCGTCCTGCGGATTAAAGTCTGCGACGCTTTTTATAAACGTATTACTTAGACGGGCAAAGCCCATTGCTCAGTGCTTTTCCTTACGGAAAAGTTGCCCTTTGGGCAATCCGACATCTTTCGGACACTACCTGCGGAACAAAGTCTGCATCGCCGTATATAACATATTTGTCGAATATTTTTCTTGTCATAAGCAGATTTACTTTTTTGACAGTCTGATATTTTATATTTTTTTATAATAAGCACAAAATTTTATTATCGGTATAAATTATTATTGATTTATACCGATTTTCTTATTATAATGTAAAATAGGTAATTGGTTTTGTCGGCGCTGTCCGTACACAGCCGCAGTCCCCGACAGGGCTATGCGCCCTAAGCAGAAAATTTATCGATTTTATTCTCATACAAGGGAGAGATGATTATGGCGGAAGAAAGCAAGGATATTGTTATTAAAAAAATCCCGGGAAGTCAGGGACGCATAGGCGTACCCTACGGCGACTCCCCTATTCCCTTTTATGAACTATACAGACAGCTTATAGAGAGGATAAAAAAATACTGCAAAAAAGATATATCTATGGTGGAAAAGGCCTACTCCCTTGCATATGAGGCTCACAAAAATCAGCTCAGAAAATCGGGAGAGCCATATATAATCCACCCCATCTCAGTTTCGCTCATTCTGGCTGATATGGAAATGGATATGGAATCCATTATGGCAGGACTTCTCCACGATGTGGTGGAGGATACGGGATATTCGGAGGACGACATAACAAAAATGTTCAGTCCCCAGGTGGCTCTTCTTGTGGACGGAGTTACAAAGCTAAAAAAAATAAAATACGTCAACAAGCTTGAACAGCAGGCCGAAAATTACCGAAAAATGTTTATAACAATGGCGAAGGATATGAGAGTCATCATAATAAAAGTCGCCGACAGACTGCACAATATGCGCACTCTGGAATTTCAGCCTCCCGCAAAGCAAAAGGAAATAGCTCAGGAAACACTCGATATATACGCTCCCCTTGCGGACAGGTTGGGCGTTGCGTCCCTCAAATCCGAGCTTGAAGACCTTTCGCTGCGTTATCTTGCGCCCGATGCCTATTTCGACCTTGTGGATAAGGTAAGCACAAGACAGACCGAAAGAATAAAATATATAAACGAAATGGCCGACACGGTTCGTTCCCTGTGTGTAGACGCAGGCATAAAATGTCAGGTAAGCGGCAGACCCAAGCACTTTTTCTCGATATACAAAAAAATGATAAGGCAGAACAAAACCATCGACCAGATATATGACCTTTTCGCCATAAGGGTCATTGTGGATTCGGTGAAGGACTGCTACAATGTTTTAGGTCTTGTCCACGACAAATATAAGCCCGTCCCCGGCAGATTCAAGGACTATATAGGTATGCCAAAGCCGAACAAATATCAGTCCCTCCATACCACTGTCATGGACGACAAGGGTATGCCCTTCGAGGTTCAGATAAGAACATGGGAGATGCACAGAGTGGCTGAATACGGCGTTGCGGCTCACTGGAAGTATAAGATAGGCCTGACGGACGTGAAGAAAGAGGACAAGGACACCGTTTCGTGGCTCAATCAGATATTGGAGTGGCAGAACGATATGTCGGACAACAGCGAGTTTATGGAGGCTGTCAAAACCGACCTTGACGCATATAACGAAAACGTGTTTGTGTTCACCCCATCGGGAGACATCAAAACCCTCCCCGCAGGCTCGACCCCCGTTGACTTTGCCTACGCCATACATTCCGCAGTCGGCAACACAATGGTAGGCGCAAGAGTAAACGGAAAGATAATCCCCTTTGAATATAAGCTCCAGAACGGCGACAGAGTAGAAATAATCACAAGCCAGAATTCAAGAGGCCCCTCTATGGACTGGCTCAAATTTGTAAAAAGCTCTCAGGCCAAAAGCAAAATAAACCGATGGTACAAAATAATAAATAAAGAAGAAAACGCCATCAAGGGAGGAGAGCTTCTTGAAAAAGAAGCCAAAAAGAGAGGCTATGACCTGAACACTCTCTGCAGCACCGCCAGAATGAAATCGGTGCTTAACAGATATGCCTTCAAGGACTGGGACTCGGTCTGCGCCGCAGTAGGTCACGGCGGCCTTAAAGAAGGACAGGTAATAAACCGCCTTGTGGAGGAATACAAAAAGGAGCTTGAAAAAACACGCAAGCTTAACGTCTCCGATGTGGTATCCGAAGAAAGCGCCCATGCCCGACCCAAAAACAAAAGCGGCGTTGTCGTCAAGGGAGTCGGCGATATTTCCGTCAGATTTTCGAGGTGCTGCTCTCCCGTTCCCGGTGACGAGATCGTGGGCTTTGTCACAAGAGGCAGAGGGGTTTCGATACACCGTACGGACTGCATAAATATAATAAATCTCAGCGAGGACGAAAGAGCGAGACTTCTCGAAGCCGAGTGGGACGTTCCCAAAAGCGAAAACACATCGTTCCAGGCGGAAATACAGGTTGTGGGAATGTACCGTATGGACTTCCTCTCCAACATACTTCAGGTGTTCTTTTCCGAAAATATTGCCACAAAGAGCGTCAACCTGAGAGTTGTCAAGGATAACGCCATAGTGGATCTTGCCTTTATGGTATCGGGGAAGGAACAGCTCAACACCATAAGCAAAAAAATAAAACAGATCAGCGGAGTATATGAAATAGAAAGAACAAATTCCTGACGAGGTGCAGCATATGAGAGCCGTTATCCAGAGGGTAAAATATGCCGAAGTTGAGGCATACGGAAAAACAGCAGGCAGCATAGGCAGCGGAGTGCTTGTCCTTTTGGGCATTAACACAGGCGATGACGAAGCGGTTTTTTCAAAAATGACAGACAAAATAACAAACTTAAGAATATTTGAAGACGAAAAGGGCAAAATGAACCTTTCGGTATCCGACATAAAAGGCGGAATACTCATAGTGCCGAACTTTACGCTTTATTCCGACTGCCGCCACGGCAGGCGACCCGATTTTGTGGGAGGAGCGCCGCCCGAAAAAGCGGAGAAAATATTCAATGACTTTATAGATTATATAGGCAGGAGATTTCCCAATGTTCAGACGGGTATCTTCAGAGCCGATATGCAGATAAGACTTCAGAACGACGGCCCTGTCACGATTATTCTGGACAGCGAGCTCCTTATGGGAGGTAAAAAACAATAATATGAGGATCAGGACATTTATAATAAAGGGAATGGATACAAACTCCTACCTTATAGCGGACGAAAAAACAGGCGAAGCCATAATCACCGACCCCGGAGGAGAGATCCCCGAGCTTAAGGAATTTGTGCAAAAAGAGGGCATAAAGCTAAAAGCCATTGTCCTCACTCACGCCCACTTTGACCATATAGCAGGCATAAAACAACTGCTTGGCGACTTTAGTCTCCCCATAATCTGCGGAGAAAACGAACAGGAGGTTCTTGAAAATCCGTCCTTCAACTTAAGCCCCCTTTTCGGAGCCGACCCTATCTCAATGAAGGCCGACAAGCTCCTTGGGGAAAATGAAGAATTTTCATTCGGAGAGCTTAAATTCCGCACAATATTCACCCCGGGACACACCCCCGGAGGGATCTGCCTTTATTTTGAAAACGAAAACGTACTTATAAGCGGCGACACGCTTTTTGCAGGCTCCATAGGGAGAACCGACTTTCCCGGGGGCAGCTATAGGGCGCTTACGGACAGCATAAGAGAAAAGCTCCTTTCTCTGCCCGATGAGACGGCGGTTTTTCCCGGTCACGGGCCTAAAACCACCATAGAGAACGAAAAAATATTCAACCCCTATTGTCAGTGATATACACCGAAAGTCCTTTATGCAAATACCCTTGTGAGGAAATACAATGGATTATATTATAAAGGGACACGAATTTGCCGATGATATAATATCCATACTTCAGCTTTTCTATCCCAACGAAACCTATACAAAAAAAGAGGATGCCACGGATAACTGCGTTGTGTCCGAGGTCTCCGACAACAGAATATATTCCTCCCTCATAGTGGAGGGAAAAACCGAAAAGGCTGCCTCTCTCCCTCTGCCCGAAGAAAAATCGGACATAAAAAGAGAGCTTAAGCTATGTCTTTTTGATGTGCTTATGTCTTTTCACAAAATAAACCTCCCATGGGGAGCGCTCACAGGCGTACGCCCCGCCAAGCTTGTGGGGAGACTTAAAAACAAGCTTGGCTCCTTTGAAAAAGCTAAGGAATATCTTTCAAAAACCTACCACGTCAGAGAAGATAAAATAGATCTCTGTATCGAAACGGTAAAAAATCAGGAGAAGGTTCTGTCGGATACGAACCCCTATTCCGTGGGGCTTTATGTGGGCATTCCCTTTTGCCCCACACGCTGCCTCTATTGCTCCTTTACGTCATATCCGCTGAAGCAGTATGAAGAAAAAACCGAGGCCTATCTCCAAAGCCTTTTCAAAGAAATGGAGTTTTGCAGCGAATATATGAATGAGCTTTTGCTTGAATCAATATATATAGGAGGAGGAACCCCTACCTCACTTTCCGAAAAACAGCTTGAAAGACTGCTGCTCGCCATATCGGAATATTTCAAGACGCCCCGTGAGTTTACTGTGGAGGCAGGCCGCCCCGATACCATCACACGGGACAAGCTAAGAATAATAAAGTATTTCGGCATTGACAGAATTTCAATAAACCCCCAGACCCTCAACGATGCCACCCTCAGAACCATCGGCAGGGAGCATACGGCAGACGACTTCTACCGAGCCTTTGAAATGGCAAGGCAGGAGGGCTTCGGCCATATAAACTGCGATGTTATACTGGGGCTCCCCGGCGAAAGGGATATAGAGGTTCAGAACACCTTTGAGGGGCTAAAAAAGCTCTCGCCCGAAAGTCTCACCGTCCATACTCTGGCGGTGAAAAGAGCCTCCCGACTCAAGGAAAAGCTTGACGAATATTCACTTTCGGGATATGAGCTTATGGAAAGGCTGCTTTCGATCTCATCGGAATACGCTGCCGAAATGGAGCTTCACCCCTATTATATGTACAGACAGAAAAATATGTTGGGCAACTTTGAAAACGTGAGCTATTGCAAGTCGGGTCACGAGGGTCTTTACAACATACGCATAATGGAAGAAAACCAGACCATCATCGCCCTCGGCTGCGGCGGCTCCACAAAAATCGTTGACAGAGAAACCGACAGAATAGACAGAATCTTCAACGTAAAAAGCGTTGACGACTATATCGCCAGAACAGACGAAATGACAGAAAGAAAAAGAGCCGCGCTCAGCCGCATAACGGCCGAAAGGAGAAACTATGCAAGGTAAGGTCATACCAAGGATTCCGTCAGGCTTTTCGGAGCTTTTGCCCGAAAATCAGATCCTTTTCAACAAAATCAAAAACACAATAAGCGATGTCTACGAAAGCTTCGGCTTTCTGCCCCTCGACACCCCCGTCATAGAGCTTTCGGAGGTTCTTCTCGCAAAGGCAGGCGGAGAGACCGAAAAACAGATCTATCGCTTCACTAAGGGGGATAACGACCTGTCGCTTCGCTTTGACCTCACAGTGCCTCTCGCAAGATATGTGGCTCAGCACAGCGCAGACCTCACCTTTCCCTTCAAGAGGTATCAGATAAGCAAGGTATTCAGGGGAGAACGCCCCCAAAAGGGACGCTTTCGTGAGTTCTATCAATGCGACATAGATATAATAGGCGCCGACAGCCTTGACCTTATATATGACGGAGAAATTCCCGCCGTAATATACAATATATTCAAAAAGCTCGGTATAGGAGATTTTAAAATAAGGATAAACAACCGAAAGATTCTTAACGGATTCTTTTCGTCTCTCGGTCTTGAAGAAAAAACCTCCGATATACTCAGAATAATAGACAAGCTGGAAAAAATCGGCACCGAAAAGGTTCGTCTTGAGCTTGAGACTCTCGGCGCCGACAGCGTGGCGGATAAGATAATAGAATTTGTGTCCATAGACGGCACAAACGCCGAAAAGCTCCAAAAGCTCAGAGCCCTTGACATATCCTCCCGGGAATTTTCGGACGGTGTGTCGGAGCTTGAATCCGTGACGGAATATATGCGGCTTTTCGGCATAGAAGAAAGCTGCTTTGAAATAGACCTGACAATAGCGAGAGGTCTCGACTATTATACGGGTACGGTATATGAGACTGTTCTTAAGGACTATCCCTCTCTGGGCAGCATATGTTCGGGAGGACGCTACGAAAATCTTGCGGGATTCTATACAAAACAAAAGCTCCCCGGCGTAGGCGTTTCCATAGGGCTGACAAGACTTTTTTCACAGCTCATTGACTGCGGAATAATAAAGCCCGAATCAAAAACCCTTGTAAAGGCTCTCATAGTGCCTATGGACAGAGAAAACACAGGCTATGCGCTTGGCGTGGCAAACACCCTCAGAGCCGCAGGCATTTCAGCCGATGTATATTATATGCAAAAAGGTATGAAACAAAAAATGAAGTACGCCGACCGTTCGGGCATTCCCTATGTACTCATAATAGGCGAGGACGAAATAAAAAGCGGCACAGTCACACTGAAAAATATGAAAACGGGCGAACAGATACGCTCCGAGACAGACAAGCTTGTAAATATAATAAAAGGAGATAACTGAAAATGGCAGAATTTATGCAGGGACTTAAAAGAACAGACTACTGCGGAGAGTTAAGCGAAACAAAGGCAGGCTCCGAAGTGACCCTTATGGGCTGGGTACAGAGAAAAAGAGAAATGGGGCCTTTCACATTCATACTTCTCCGTGACAGAACGGGAGTGGTTCAGGCTGTGGTCGATGAAAACAGCCCCGAAGAAATAATCAGAAAAACAAAGGAAATAAAGAGCGAATATGTTGTCGCTGTCAGAGGTACGGTAAACCTGCGAACCGAAAACAACATAAACACCAAAATGAAAACAGGCAAAATCGAGGTTGCCGTGTCAGAGCTGAGAATACTCAACGAGTCGGACACGCCTCCCTTCCAGATAGAAGAAAGCATAAACGTAAGCACGGAGCTGAGGCTCAAATATCGCTATCTTGATCTGCGCCGCCCCAATGTGGCCAAGAATATAATGCTGCGTCACAAAACCTGTCAGGTCGTGAGAAACTTTCTTTCGGACGAAGGCTTTATAGAGATCGAAACGCCTATGCTCACAAAGTCCACCCCCGAAGGAGCAAGGGACTACCTCGTTCCGAGCAGGGTTCACCCCGGAAATTTCTATGCGCTCCCCCAGTCGCCCCAGCTTTTCAAACAGCTCCTTATGGTATCGGGCTTTGACAAATACTATCAGATCGCAAAGTGTTTCAGAGACGAGGACTTAAGAGCAGACAGACAGCCCGAATTTACACAGATAGATATGGAGCTTTCATTTGTAGAGGCCGAGGACATAATGGACGTCAACGAAAGGCTCATAAAAAAGGTCTTTAAGGAAATAAAGAACATCGACCTCGAGACGCCTTTTATGCGTATGACATGGCAGGAGGCCATGGATCGTTTCGGCTCTGACAAACCCGACATTCGTTTCGGAATGGAGCTTAAGGATATAACGGAGCTTGTGAGCGACACCGACTTTGCCGTATTCAGAAACGCCATAGAAGCGGGCGGCAGCGTAAGAGCCATTGTTGCCGAAGGCTGCGGCAGCCTCTCCAGAAAGAAGATAGACAAGCTTGTCGAAACGGCAAAAACCTACGGCGCAAAGGGTCTTGCGTGGATAAACGTACAGGACGGAGGTTTTAAGTCAACGCTGTCAAAATTCTTTACGGACGACAAGCTTAAGAGCATAGCCGACTATACAAAAGCCTCCGCAGGCGACCTCATACTCATCTGCGCAGACAAAAACAAGGTCGTATGGGACGCTCTCGGTGCTCTCAGACTTGAAGTCGCAAGGCAGCTTGACCTCCTTGACAACAACGAATACAAGTTCCTTTGGGTCACGGAATTTCCTCTTTTTGAATATTCGGAGGAGGAGCAGAGATATGTGGCTATGCACCACCCCTTCACCTCTCCTATGGACGAGGATATCGACAAGCTCGAAAGCGACCCCGGCAGCGCAAGGGCAAAGGCATATGATATGGTTCTCAACGGCTGCGAGCTTGGCGGCGGCTCCATAAGAATATATTCAAGGGATATACAGAACAAAATGTTTGGATGTCTCGGTTTTTCCGAGGAGGACGCAGCCGAAAGATTCGGTTTTCTTCTCAATGCGTTCAAATACGGCGCGCCGCCTCACGGAGGACTGGCATTCGGTCTTGACAGACTTATAATGCTTATGTCGGGAGCCGAAAGCATAAGAGACGTTATCGCCTTTCCAAAAGTAAAGGATGCCTCCTGTCTGCTGACGGACGCACCCAACATCGTGGAGCCGAAACAGCTTGAAGAGCTGAGGCTTTCGCTGATAAAAGAAGAGGATGATGAAAATTGAATTATGCCGAAGCAGTGAATTATCTCGAAAACGCCGCCGTTTTAGGCTCCAAAAAGGGACTTGACGACTTCAGGGCTCTGCTTAAGCTTATGGGCAGTCCCGAAAAACAAAAAAATATAATACACGTGGCAGGCACAAACGGAAAAGGCTCTTTCTGCCGCTATACCGAAAATATTCTCAGAGCCGAGGGCTACAGCGTAGGAGTTTTTACATCGCCGCATCTTGTCAGATACAACGAAAGAATAACCCTTGACGGAGAATATATTTCCGATGAGGACTTTGCCGAAAAAATAAGCCTTGTAAGGGACAAAATAAGAGAATTTTATAAAAACTCGGAAGGCTGGTTTTCATTTTTTGAAATAATGACAGCCGCCGCCCTTTCATACTTTGCCGAAAAAAAGCCCGATTTTATAATTCTTGAAACGGGTCTGGGCGGCAGGCTCGATGCCACCAACGCAGTGGAAAAGCCCCTTTTCACGGCAATAACAAAAATAGCGAGGGATCATACCGAATTTCTCGGAGACACCCCCGAACAGATAGCTCTCGAAAAAGCAGGCATAATGAAGGAGGGCGTTCCCTGCGTACTCTATCCCTATCAGCCCGAAATTTATCCCGTGATAAGGCTCGTGGCAGCGAAAAACGACTCTCCCCTGCGCTATGACAAGCACCCCAAATTCAATATAAAAAGCTCTGGCCTTAAAGGCACCGTATTTGACTATTCGGGCAACTATCTCTCATATGAGAATCTCGAAACATCGGCAATCGGCCGTTATCAGCCCGCAAACATCGCCGCAGTCCTCGGAGGCATATATACACTTAGGGAGCTTGGCTTTAAAATATCCGATGAGGCTGTTTATACGGGCATAAAAAACACAAAAATAAAGGGAAGAATGGAGATTCTGTCAGAATCACCCCTCATTATAGCCGATGGAGCCCACAATATAGATGCCGCAAAAATGTTTTCGGCTTATCTGGAGGACATAAAGGGAAAATATGGCAAAATAACCCTTGTGACGGGCGTTCTCGCCGACAAAAAACCCATAAGGCTCATAAGAACTCTTTCAGAAAATGCCGACAGGGTCATTCTCACAAAGCCCTCCTCAAAACGGGCGTTCGATCCTGCCGATCTCAATCTTGAAGACATTCCGTCAACATATTGTCCAAATCTCAAAGAGGCTCTTTCTAAGGCTCTGTCCTACGATGACGGCATTATTTTTATAATAGGCTCTCTGTATCTTATCGGAGAGGCAAAAAAGATCCTTAAGGAGGATAAAAAGTGATAGATCTCAAAAAGGAAATCGAAAAATACAGACCCATACAAGAGGCCGACAGCATTAAGTCGGACATAGATTCGGGCGAAGTCGAGGATATACTCGATCTTATAGAAATGTTAAACAACAACTGATACCGAAAACACAGATTTTTCACAAGGACTGATCGTATATGAAATGTATACACTGCGGAAATGAACTGGGCAGGTATGATTCAAGATGCGGCAGATGCGGCACAAGCACGACGCTTATCATGAAGCTTAAGCTCATTTCGGACAGATATTACAACAAGGGTCTCGAACAGGCCAAAAACTCCGACCTTTCAAACGCAAGAGACAGTCTTTATATGGCTTTGGTATACAACAAACACAACATAAGGGCAAGAAATCTTATCGGTCTTGTATGTATGTCTGTGGGAGAATCCGCCGAGGCCTATAAGCACTGGATATTCAGCACAATGTATAAAAAATCGGGCAACCCCGCCGTTGAATATCTGGAATATATAAAAAATAATATCGTTGAATTTGACAAAATGGATATGGGCATCAAAATGTACAATGAGGCTCTGGCATTTCTCAAGGGAAGACCCCTCTATACCGAGGAGCCCGAAAAAATACGCAGACGGGTAGAAACCGCCGTGGGAAAGCTTAAAGCCGCCCTCGACTTTAATCCCGGACTTCTCAAAGCCACAAATCTGCTTACTCTCTGTTATATAATACTTGGCGAAAGAATAAAGGCTCTCGAGCTTTCAAAATCCGTTCTCTATGCCGATATTGCAAATCCCAGAGCGTCCGTATATTTCAACATACTCTGCCCCAACAGGAGCCGTCCTCCCGTAAAAATAACGGGAGATCTTGAAAAAAAGCCAAAGCCCACCGATGTAAGGTCAACCCCCATAGAAAAACAGGGCTTTCTCTCATCGACAATGTTTTTGGAGGCGGCAGCCTTTCTTCTGGGCATAATAGCCTGCACGGCGGTTTTCTTCTTTCTGATTATGCCCGGTATGTATGAAGAAAAAGACGCAAGAATATCGGAGCTTGAAAACAGTCTCGGCGTATATGAGGAGCATACGGCAGGCTCCGAGACAGCCTCGGGCGCAGCGGCAAAAACAGTCACCTCGTCCGAAACGGCGCGGAAGGAAGCCGACATAGCCAAGGCAAAACAGCTCAGCGACGGCTTTTATTATATAGATGCGTGCAGTCTGTTATACGGTATGGACGTTTCGGACGTTTCTCCCGAAAGCCGTAATATATACGATTCAATAATTGACGATGTTATACAGAACGCCTCGGATGCGCTGGCGGATCTCGGCATAAAGGCATATAACGAGGGTCGTACGGAGGAGGCCGAAAGCTTTTTCAAAAGGGCTCTTACATATTCGCAGAATGCAGCCGATGCAGAGGATCCCCTTTCGGAGATAAAATACACGGTTATATTCTATATGGGCAGAATAGCCCTTGACAGACAGGATACGACCCGGGCGGTTACCCTGTTTTCACAGGTGAGGGACTTTCACCCCGACAAAAAATATCAGAACTATGCTGAAAGCTTTCTGAAAAGCTTAATGGAGGAATAATTATGGATTATAAACAAGCAGGCGTTGACGTGACCGCAGGCTACAAAGCGGTTGAACTGATGAAAGAAAGCGTAAGATCGACCTTCAGAAAGGAGGTTCTTGCCGACCTCGGCGGTTTCGGAGGACTTTTTGACATATCCAAGGCAAAAAATATGGAAGAACCTGTTCTGGTATCGGGTACCGATGGCGTAGGCACAAAGCTTAAAATAGCTTTTCTGGCAGACAAGCACGACACGGTGGGCAGGGACGCAGTCGCAATGTGTGTGAACGATGTTGTGTGCAGCGGTGCCGAGTGCCTGTTCTTTCTTGACTATATTGCCTGCGGAAAAAACTACCCCGAAAAGATCGCCGAAATAGTGCGCGGCGTATCGGACGGCTGCAAAGAGGCAGGCTGCTCTCTCATAGGGGGCGAAACAGCCGAAATGCCGGGCTTTTATCCCGAGGACGAATATGATCTCGCAGGCTTTACGGTAGGCATTATGGACAAAAAGAAGGCTATAGACGGCAGCTCGGTAAAATCGGGTGATGCTCTCATAGGCATAGCCTCATCGGGTCTGCACTCAAACGGCTTTTCGCTTGTCAGAAAAGTTTTGGAGCCCAACAAGGACAATATAAATGAATATATCCCCGAGCTTAATGCCACTCTCGGAGAGGCTCTGCTCACGCCCACAAAAATATATGTAAAGCCCGTACTCGATCTTATATCAAAAATCGAGGTCAAGGCCATAAGCCACATCACAGGCGGAGGATTTATCGAAAATGTTCCGAGAATGCTCCCCAAGGGCATAAAGGCAGTCATAAAAGAAGGCTCCTACCCTATTCCGCCCATATTCACCATGATAGAGAAAAAAGGCGGCATAGACAGAATGTCAATGTACAACACATTCAATATGGGCATAGGTATGGTTATATGCACAGACAAAAACGATGCCCAAAAAGCTGTGGAAATACTTTCCGAAAACGGCGAAACAGCCTATATAATAGGATACACCGCCGAGGGCGAAAATGTAGAGATCGTTTCGGAATAAAGGAGGATCCGGCGTGATAAAGATAGGCGCTCTTGTGTCGGGAGGCGGCACAAATCTTCAGGCAATAATAGATAAAATAGAATCAGGCGGCATAAACGGCAGCCTTTCAATAGTCATAAGCAGCAATAAAAACGCCTATGCCCTCGAAAGAGCGAAAAGGCACGGAGCCGACACCCTTGTGCTAAGCCCCAAGGACTATGACAACAGAAGGGAATACACCCTCGCTCTCATAGATGCCCTTAAAGAAAAGCAGGTTGATCTTATTGTACTCTGCGGCTTTATGCTGATACTCGACCCCGTATTTTCAGAGGCGTTTCCCGATATGGTTATGAATATACATCCTGCCCTTATTCCATCGTTTTGCGGAAAGGGCTTTTATGGACTTCATGTACACGAGGCAGTCCTTGAAAAGGGAGTAAAGCTTACGGGGGCGACAGTGCATTTTGCTGACGGAAAGGTGGACAACGGCCCCATAATTCTTCAGAAGGCTGTGGAGGTCAGAATTGACGACACTCCCGAAATATTGCAGAAAAGGGTCATGGAGGAGGCCGAGTGGAAGATCTTTCCCGAGGCGGTTGCGCTTTTTGCGGACAACAGGCTCAGAATAGAAGGCAGCAGGGTCAGAATACTCGAAAAAAAAGGAGGAAGGTTTTAAGTGAAAGTTTTGGTTGTAGGAAGCGGAGGAAGAGAACACGCAATCGTTCATAAGCTCCTTGAATCTGAAAAAATAAGCAAGCTGTACTGCGCTCCGGGCAACGGCGGCATATCGGCAGAGGCCGAATGTGTGAACATATCGGCTACCGACATACCCGCTCTTGTGGCATGGGCAAAGAAAAACGACATCGACTTTACCGTTGTGGGTATGGACGACCCCCTCATTATGGGTATCGTAGACGCTTTTGAGGCCGAGGGACTGCGTGTTTTCGGCCCGTCAAAAAAAGCCGCTGCCATAGAAGGCTCAAAGGCATTCGCAAAGGAGCTTATGAAAAAATACGGCATACCCACGGCAGGCTATGAAACCTTTGACAATATAGAAAAAGCCGAGGAATATATAAAAACCCTCACTCCCCCTGTCGTGCTTAAAGCCGATGGCCCCGCTCTGGGAAAGGGAGTCCTCATATGCCCCACTCGGGAGAAGGCTCTTTCGGGCATAAGAGAAATGATGGTTGACAAGAGATTCGGCGAAAGCGGCTCAAAGGTCGTTATCGAAGAATATCTTACGGGACCCGAGGTCTCGGTACTTTCTTTCTGTGACGGAAAAACCGTTGTGCCGATGGTTTCGGCTCAGGATCACAAAAGAGCCCTCGACAATGACGAGGGACTTAATACGGGCGGTATGGGCACGTTTTCTCCCAGCAGAGTATACGGCGAAAAAGAGGCCAAAGAAGCCATGGAGAAAATATTTATACCTACCGTTGAAGCTCTCAACAAAGAGGGCAGGACGTTCAAGGGAATAATATATTTCGGGCTTATGCTTACTAAGGACGGCCCAAAGGTCATAGAGTATAACTGCCGTTTCGGAGATCCCGAAACACAGGTCATTCTCCCCAGACTTAAATCGGATCTTCTGGAGATATTCGAGGCCTGCACAGACGGAACCCTCGACAAGTTGGATATACAGTGGGATGACGGCGGAGCAGCCTGTGTTGTAATGGCATCGGGAGGCTATCCCTTAAGCTACGAAAAGGGCTATGAAATAAAGGGCATAGACGATGCCGAAGGCCTGCCCGATTTAAAGGTATATCACGCAGGAACAGTCCTTAAGGACGGAAAATACTACACAAACGGAGGAAGAGTCATAGGAGTGACCGCCACGGGTTCTTCTCTCGATGAGGCAATAAAAAAAGCCTATGACGGAGTGGCAAAGATTGACTTTAAAAACAAGCATTTCCGCCACGATATAGGCATAAAATAAAAATACGGACACTACGGACACTTAACTTTACAGCGAAAACAGCGAAAACAGTGACAAAGTCAAGGGCAGCCGTCCCGGTATTCAGGACGGCCGCCCTTTTGATTTGTTTTTTTATTTTAAATATCAGTCAAAGCTTCTCCGAAGATTATCCAAAAAATGCGATTTTTTCTTCGGGATATATGTTAATATATTATTTCTGAGGTTCGATAAGGCCATAGGTTCCGTCGGCTCTCTTGTATACAAGGCATGTGTCCCCTGTTGAAGAATTGATAAACATATAGAATGTGTGACCCGAAAGTCCCATTTCCATTACTGCCTCTTCGGGATCCATAGGCTTTATGGGGAAGGATTTAACCTTTGAAATCTTTGCGCTTTCGTCAGCAGATGCCTCCTCAGCCTTGAAAAGCCCAAATTCTTCCGAAACGCTTCCGCCTCTTTTTGCTCTGTCCTTAAGCCTGCCCTTATATCTTTTGAGCTGTCTTTCAAGCTTGTCCACAACAAGATCGACAGCGGCAAACATATCTGCGTCCGAAACCTCTGCCCTGAGAATTTTTTTGTACAGAGGTATTGTGATCTCTATTTTGTTTGTTCCCTTTGTATTTGATGCGGCAACATTCACAACAGCGTCGTCGGGCAGAAGCTTTCCGAGCTTGCCTACCTTTATTTCAACCTTTTCCTTGATCGAATCCCAAATAGTTATGTTTTTTCCGATAAATTTGTAACGCATAATATCAACTCCTGTCATTAGATTAAGAAGCAGTATATATTTCTTTTATTTATAAATATATTCTCCTTACTTATTATGTTCGGCAATAATGATGAATTTCCTCTTTTTTTGAAAATATTTTTGTAAAAAATATACAATTACTACGACTGAAAACCGCCTGCAATATTTTTTATAAAAAAATCCCCCTCGTATTTTTTGCGAGAGGGTGTGTGCGGATCTTGGAGGGTGTCTGCCCTTACATATGTCCGCCGATCAAAAAGTATTGGTATCGGTATCAATAGGTAGGATTCATTCCGTCATAGCGTCCGTCAAAAAATCTGTATATTTCGGCAGTATCCCTATAAAACGGCCTTCTGGATAAAAATATCTCCGTGAGGAGCAGGCTTTCTATAGCCGCCTTAAGAAGGCTCTTTCTTGAATAGCCTGCCGTCAGCCTGTTGTCGTCACAGATTATCTCATCAAAGCCGTCATATTTTTCGGCAGCCTTGTCAAGCACCATATCGGTCATTCGTGCAAGACTTTCACGGCTCAGATCATCGTCTCTTATATTTCCTCCGCCATCGGCCTCCCTTTCGGGCAAGTCATAATCATATAAATTGCTGCCGGAGTATTCCGACTCGTTTACCACCTGAGCAACTATAGGATACAAAAGAGTGTTTATATCTCCGTAAAGATCGTGCATAAGCCTTATTTCTCTCGAAAAAACGCCATCGTACTTTATGGCGTTGAGCCTGCTGCGTTCTCCCTCGGGCGGCAAGGGAGTGCCACCGTTGGGAACAAAGCCCCCACGGCCGTCCGATATGGGCGATTCGGGATTGGGCGTTCCCTCTTCTTCCGGAACATTGCGTATCTCCGTACCCTTGACCAAATAGCGGCCTTTGTAGGGCGATCTGAGCATATCGGGCGAATTTTCGGCAATATTTTTGAAGTTTGTATAATTGTTGAATCCCCTTATGAGATCTCTGCCTCCCGAAGTAGATTTATTTGTTTCGGCAGCCCGAAAGCCCCTGCCCATTTCGGGGGAAATTTCTCCGTCCCTGATCCATTGAAGCATAATTTCATTGACGGCTCTTCTGTATTTTGATGCTCTGTAATACAAGAAAATCACTTCCAAAAACACTTTTAATAAATTATATGCCTTTGTTTCGGATATGTTTCCCTCCTAAAGCTGCTGACTGCCGTATGTGCGCTGCGCTCTCACACCGATCCGAATATATCTGCTACCTCGCTTTCGGTTATTTCCGATGCGTCATTTTCAAGCTTTTTAAGCACAGAATCATAGTCGGTGCTTATGGTTCCGTTGCCTCTTACGTTTATTCCGTCCCCTATGACGACACCGCCAAGCCTTGTTCTGGTAGCAACAGGCAGAACATAGCTGCCGCTGCCTCCGCTGCCCGATATAACGCCGTCTCCGTCACTCATATAGATCGTCTTGGTCTCCTTGTCATATTCAAGACCTCTGTTCATAAGCTTTGCTATTGCCGTGTCCAATATTTCGGCATTTCTGTTGAAGTCGTCAACATTGTAATATTCCTCCTGAAGCGGCTTGTTAAGCTTAAGATTTTCGGTATATTCCATTTTCATTTCTCCTTTATATTTTATTGTCGGCGCTTTATTGCATCTGTACTGCTTTTATTTATTATAGCCCCAAAAACCCTGCCGCTAAGTGCCGTCATTTTCTTAAAAAGCCAACGCTCTTGCACAAATTGCCCTGTATTTTATTTTAATTCAATTTTAATAATTTATATGTTGAAAATATACATATTTAGGATATATAATATTATATAGAAGATAAAAAGGAGGTTGAAGGAATGAAAAAATTGTTATGTCTTTTGATAACGGCAATAATGATTTCAAACGTAACGGTGTTTGCTGCATCCTATGCAAGCATAAATAAAATCAAAACGGTGAGAAACGATGTGGAGCCTTCGGATCAGTATCTTAAAATAACTCCTCTGAACGAGGTCGAAACGGGCTCATCCATAGTCATATCCTTTACAAATGCAAAAGTAGTCGAGCAGGGGCAGATTGACGGTGTATATCAATATTCACGCTATAGCTGGTCGGGAGAAGGCTTCTGGGATGTTGTACCCAGGTTCAAAACGAACAGTATGCCCTACAGAATAAAGAAAATAGGGAAGAATCAGATACAGGTATATCTTATAAACATTCCCGGAAACTGCGCAAACAGGAGTCTCGTCAGCATAAACGGAGTCAACGCAAGACCCGAATACGATATCAGACTTCCCTTTGTAACTGACGGAGCAGGCACAATGCAGATAAAAATTGACAACAATGATTCCTCAATTTCAAGCGCCAATCTGTCGGGATATTATGTTTTTGATTCAAAATATGCCAACGGAAGAGAAAAGGTGCTTAATCTTTTCACCGATACCGAGGGCATAGACGGCAATATAATAGAGCCTACCACTATCGAAACGACAACAGAGGCAACGACCGAGGCGCCTACCTATATCTATGAGGAGGAGGCCTCCGAAGAAACCACCGAAACGGATATTTTCGATATGGAATATACCGATCTTATTGCCGTACGGGACGTAGGCGACATTATAACGGCAGGCGATGAACTGAGCTATGTTGACTGGGATTCCGTCACAAAAACAGTAACCATAAGCTATAAGGACGTTATTGTCAAGTTTATATGCAACGCCCCCTATTATATACTTAATGACGAAGAGGTTCCGTTCGAGAACGAACAGCTCAGAGCTATAATAATAAACAGAAGAATGTATGTTCCTGTGGGAATCATAATAGACACGCTGGGACTTGAACCTGTCACGGAAGAATCCACAACCGAAGCCACAACTTCAGAGGAAACGACCAAGGACGCTGCTGAAGGAACCACCGAAATATCCTCCGAGGAGGTTTCTTCGGAAGATGTATCCGAAAACTAAATTATTAAATATCTATATCGGCGGAATCGTTATTCCGCCGATTTTTTTATGTTTCTTTCGGTTTTACCGTTTCAAAACCCTTCACTGCCTCCTGGAAGGAACAAAAGCGTAATCCGCTTTTGTTCCCTCTGTTCGCCGCCGAAAATAAATTTTCGGGGCGCAAAAAGGGGAGGCGAAGTCCGCTCTACGCGTCCTTCGCCTCCCCTTTTGTCTCCGCCCTGCCGCCTCGGCTATAACTAAAGCCTGTTGGCTGTTCAGGCAGGACGATATATGAGTTTATTTCCCGATGATCATTTTGCCTCACAGATACCAAGATTGCCTACGCCGTTGCCGCAGCAGCAAATCAGTACAAAGAAAAGAAGTATAATCAGCGAATTGTCGTTTCCGCAGCCGCCGAAAAAGCCGTTGTTGCCGTTGCCGCCGAATGCAAACAGAATAATAATGATCCAAAGCCAGCTGTTGTTGCCAAAGTTCATAGAGAAACACTCCTAAATGAATTTTATAGTCTAATATATGATAGCCGGTATGAAATAATAACCTTTTTTGGAATTTTTGTTGGTACGGGCAGAATTTTGGTACAGGCTCAGGATACATCGGAAGGCATTCACTTTAAAAATGCTTTATTCCCGGCTATATGCGGAAAGATCTACCGAATCTATTATTTCTTTGACCTCGCTGTCGTCAAAACCCAGCGTAACCACAGCATATTCGTAGGCTCCCACATTTGTAACATATGTTGAAGCGACAATTCCCTTTTCTTCATTGGCATCCTGAAGCACGTCAAAGCTATAGCCTTTTTCTGAAACATACTTTTCACCTGTCGCATATCCGTCACTGCGGGATATATTTATATAATTCTCATCTGCAAAATCGTTTTTTGTTATTGTTATATCAATGGCTCTGTCCTCAATGCTTCCATATTCAAGCCACATTGTGGTCGCAAGGTCGTCCTGCGTATGATATATCTTTTGTATGCTTGCCTTTTCAAACGCCAGCTCGGGCATTATCCCCGGCAGTACGGCAGAAAATTCAGCCGCCCTTTCGGCCTCCTCAACAGAATCAAAGGTTTGTATGTCGTCATTTGTCACCGCTATGCCGTTATTTTTCGCTTCTTCAAAATCCTTAAGCGCTTCTTCCGCCAAAGCCTTTGCGTCCTCATCACTGAGGGCAGTTTTTGACGAAACCGACATAAAGTTTCCGTCTATGCCGTAGGTGTGCGTCTTGTATACCTGCACAGCCGCTCCTACGCTGACGCAGGTTATTGCCGCAGCAGCCGCCGCAATCACAACCGCCTTGAATGACAATTTCTTTTTCATTGTGTTTTCCTCCTTTAAAGTCCCGTATTTTATTTTTTTTATAAAGTCATCGGGAGAAATTTCAGATACGGCATTTGGCAGAGAATCCACAAGCTCTGTTATCTCTTCGGCATCGCCTTTTTCGATAGCCCTGTTCAGCCGTATTTCCGTTTCTATGTCAAAATTGCTTTTGGTGTTCATATAATTTACCCCCAACCGTAAAGATAATCGATTAACTTTTACATTTATATATGGCTTGACAGGCAGCTATGTAACGAAATATTTTTCTGCTGTTTCTCTTACCCTGTCTTTTATTTCCTTTCGCAGCCTTACATATTTCATACGGAGAGCCGCATATGAAATTCCAAGCTCGTCGGCAATTTCCTTCATAGGCCTGTTTTCGACATAGTACATATCATAGAGCCGTCTTTTCTCCTCCGAAAGAGATCCGATGACATACATTATATACTCATATTCGTTTATTTCAGCGTCAAGAACGCTGTCTATCCCCGAGCCGACATCATTTATATCCTCAAATCCTTCATCTGCCTGCTGCTCCCTCGCTATGCGCCTGTAAAGCTGCTTTTTGTAGTTTTTTATGAAATTTTGCGCCGTTCTGAATATATAGCCCACGGAGTTGTCGTGTTTGTGTATCTTTTTTATATTTTTATACACATGAACAAATGTATCCTGCGTAATATCCTCGGCCGCAGCCTTATTTTTCAAAGAAAAGTATGCATATTTGTATATATTATTATAATTTTTTCGGCATATATCCTCAAAAAATGAGTCAAGATCCGTCATTGTATCACCTCAAAGAAAAACTCAAAAAAATGAATATTTACATAAAATATTCCCCCATAATTATATGGATATATATAAATCATTGTAACAAAAAAATGTTATGTCGGATCCCTGACAACACAAAACCCCACAAACTTTTATATTTGTGAGGTTTTTGTCACAATTTAAGAATATACAGGCGCGCTATCGGTTCCTTTGGCTGTTTATGTCTCAGGGCAACTCGATTTCGGTTCCGTCAGGGACTATGAGGGCGCTCGGAGTGTCAAAAAGCTTTGCTCTTTCTGCATCAAAAAGGCTGCCGGGCGACATATGGACGGGTACGGTATGCTTTGCCTGTATAAGCTCGGCGCACTCTATCGCCTCGGGCATATCCATATTGAACCTGCCGTCCGTGGGAAGAAAGGCATAGTCGATGTTTCTGTCCGCAAGCTGAGCCATTTGTTCGGTCTTTGAGGTATCTCCCGCAAAATACAGCAAACAGCCGTTTACGCTGACAAAATAGCCAACGCACTCGTTAATATCGTGATTGTCGTTATAGGCCTGCACAGCCTCAATGTGTACACCTGCTATGTCCGCCGTCTGATATTCTCCATCGACCAAAGCGTCATAATTCTGATAAATAACGCAGTCATCGCTATGAGGTGGAAGATCCGTCCGATTGTGATCCGGGTGCTGATGAGTCACAAGAATAAGATCCGCAGGCTCGTCATAGCCCTCTCCCGCAAAGGGATCTATATAAATTATTTTGCCTTTTTCCGTAGTAAGTCTGAAGCTTCCGTGTCCCTGATATAATAGCTTTGCCATAGCCGTTTCCTCCTTGTCATTTTCTTCGGGCGCTGTCTGTTCCTCTCCACCTTCCACAGCCTTTGTGTCGTCTGTTGTATTGCCGCAGCCCGACAATACAGTCGATGCCGTCATACAACACATCATCACGGCGGAAAACAATTTTTTCATAATGCTCCTCCTTTCACTTGCGTTGATCTGTTTTTTTATTGTCGCTTTCGGAAATAATATGTCGGGGATATTCTTTTCGATAAAAATTTTTTACGAGATCCATCGCACATATTTTAAAAATTTGGATCTGTTGATATTGACATTTGCAGATAAATCTGCTAAAATACATTCATATGCCGATATGGTGAAATTGGCAGACACGACAGACTCAAAATCTGTTATCTTCACGGATGTGTGGGTTCGAGTCCCACTATCGGCACTTTTAACCTCCTGCAAGGCGGATACAGCGGCAGGAGGCTTTTATTTTGTCTGTTTTGTGTACTTGCGTTTAAACGTTCTCGGCGCTGTCGCAAAGGAGCCGTACATATCCGCGGCTCCCCTGTGATCTTCATATTATTTTATTGTGTAGGTTTCACCCTTTTCGGTATTGAACACAATTATGTCAAAGCCTTCCGTTTTTCCCAGATTTTCAGCCGTGACAGCATTCCCCTTTGAGTCCGTTATACTCATATGCGAAAGTCCCTTTGCTCTGAGAGTAAGCGAACCTCCGTTTTCGGATTTTATCTCGGCTGTTTTTATGGCAGAGTTCTCCCACTTTGCCGAAACGGTATAGCCGCCTCTCGCCTTAAAGCCCTTATATTCGCCGCCTGCCCATTCGGAGGGAAGCGCAGGAAGCAGCGTTATGCCGCCGTCATGGCTTTGCAAAAGCATTTCGGCTATACCTGCCGTAAGTCCGTAGTTTCCGTCTATCTGAAAATTGGGGTGCTGATCGAACATATCGGGAGACATTCTCGTTGTCAGAAGCTTTTCCACCATTTCGTAGGCTCCTTCTCCGTCAAGACATCTCGCCCTGAGATTCGTTCTCCACGCAAGTCCCCAACCCTGTCCTGCCGTTTCCTTGGCTACAGCGGTTTTTCTGTAGGCGTTGAAAAGCGTTGTGTCGCTGTCAAATGCGCTGACAGCCCTGCCGGGATAAAGCTCCCACAGGTGAGAACAGTGCTTGTGGCTGTCGTTGTTTACTGCACCGTGATACTTCATATCATACTGCTCGCTGACTACTCTGTTTCCGTCCTTGTCTGTGACAAAGCTGCCGTCAGCATTTCTTTCATATCCGTTCAGCGTCCATGACGGTGCGCTATCTGACTTTGTTTTCTGCAAATCGTATGAAACATCGCCTCTTGTCCACTCGCTTATAAATCCTCCGTCATCTATTATATCGGGAGCGATAACAGGGCCGCTGCCCTTTCTGCCAAGCTGCTCCTCCATTTTGTCAAAAAGCTCCTTGTCGGTGTCATCGCCCGCAATATCCCTTGCCTTAAGCGTAATATCGTACAGATTTCTTATAAGCTGACTATCCATGGCAGGTCCCGGCTGTATTCCGCCGTGTTCGGGCGAAACAGACGCAGCCGTTATAAGATAGCCTGTTTTTTCATCGACCACAAGAAACTGCGTGAAGAATCTGCAAGCGCCTTTCATAAGAGGATAAAATTCCTTAAGATATTCCTTATCTCCCGTAAAGCTATAGTATTCCCAAACGTGATCCAGAAGCCATGCGCCGCCTACGGGCCATACGCCTGCTGTTGCGTTGTCTATGGGCTGAGTACCCTTCCAGAGGTCAAAGTTGTGGTGCATCACCCATGCATCGCCCTCGTTGTATACTCCATCACTGTCGGTTATTCCGTACTGCTCCCTTGCCGTAACATACCCCGACTGCGCAAGCTCCTTTATGGACTCTAAAAGAGGTTTTTCGCACTCCGAAAGATCAAGTATGTTTTCAGCCCAATAGTTCATCTCCGTATTTATATTTATGGTGAATTTTCCATTCCACGAGGGGCTGTTTGTAGAGTTCCACACGCCCTGAAGATTAAGAGGCTGTGAGCCTGCTCTCGATCCCTCTATAATGAGGTATTTTCCGAAATTGAACGCCAGTGTCGCAAGGGAGTTGTCGCCCTCCGAAAATGTGGACTTAAGTCTTTCGTCCGAGTCAAAAAGACTGTAACCGCTTGTGCCGTCCGACAGGCTTATACGGTTTCTCTCCGCCGTAGGTATATTTCCGAAATCCGTATCGCTGTTGTTGTCTATCGTGAGAGATGTCCTGTCAAAAAGCGATCTGTAGTCCGCTATATGCGCAGCCCTCATATCGCCGTAGGACTTTGAAAGCACGTTTGCGCTGTATGCGTCGCAGTCCCTTTCGGGCTTGGCATCGTCAAGGGTCTTGAAGTCAACATAGTTTGACGCCCCCACAACATATATTTCCGCCTCGCTGCCGCCCGATACATATATTCTCTTTGCATCGGGGCTTATGGTTATTTTACCGTCATTGCTGCGGACAATGAGCCTTGCCTCAAACTTTATTTTGCTTTCGTTTCCGACTTCACCCTCCTTAGAGCCGTCCTTTACCTTTGCTGCAAGGGCAATCTCATTGTCGGATATTTTTCTCCATACGGGAGAACAGTTTTCATCGTTATGGAATGTGTGCAGCTCAGCCGAAAAGCTAAGACAGTTTTTCTTGTCCGCCGTTATCTTCGTAGCCACAGTCTGATCGGGAAAGCTTGCAAAGCTCTCCCTCGTGTAGTGTACATTGTTATAGTCATATTCCACCGTGGCAGTCGCCTGCTCCATATCAAGGCTTTTGCTGTAGTTTTCGGCCTTTTCACTGTCCTGTCCGAAGTCCAGCCATACCTCTACAAACGACTGATATGCCTTTTGCTTCACGGGTTCTCCCAAAAAGCTGCTTTCCACAAGAATATCTAAATTCTTTCTGCTTTCGACAGCCTCTCTTGCTTTTTCCTCAAACTCCCTTATGCTGTCCTTGTCGTTTTTGTCATAGCTTAAGTCAGGGGTGTTGTCGATATGCAGCGATTCATAGGAGACCGTATTTTCTTTCGTGCCTATCTCGGCAGGGGTTCCGTCCTCGTTTTGTCCTCTGTATACCTTCCAGCCGTCTTTTCTGGATCCGCCCGTGAGACTGCCGTTTTCATCCACATAGGGCGAGCCTGTCCACACGCTGTCCTCATTTACCTGAATGACCTCTTTATCGACCGCTCCCATAACCATAGCGCCAAGTCTGCCGCAGCCTATAGGCAGCCCCTTTGTCCACAGATATTCATAATATTCCGAATTGTTGAATACGCTGTCGTCTGCCTGAGACTTATAGGGATTTATGACTGTACTGCCGTTTTCGTCATGATATATTTCCTTTCTGTCAGCATTGGGATCCATCTCCCAAAAGCCATCTTCAAGGGGCTTGTCCGACCATACCACCGTTTCGCTGTCATAGGACTTTGCAAACACGCTTGTCGGAAGCGAAACGCTCGCCGTGGCGCACACGACTGCCGCCATTACAACACACAGGGTCTTTTTAAGTTTCATAAAATCTCCTCCTTTTTTATAAAATATAAGTATGCTTCAGCTTTGCATACAAATCCTCCAGTATAAAACGGGAATTTATATTTTTATATACACGGATCGGCCTGTTTTCCGAGTTATGTATATATCTCATATCGGCGTCAAATTCGGGAGCAGGCACTTCCTCCCATTCTCCGCAGTCCTCATACATCATAAGCCCAACCGAGGGAGAATCTCCCAAAATTCTGTATTCGGCAGGCCGTGAGGTTTCGGCATTGTTGAAGGAGATCACATTTTCGCAGAGATATTTGCCTATCTCACCGCAGGGATATACCCTATCATAAAGCTCTCCGAAGGATACGGGCATCATTCGGTATACGTTTCTGGGAACCTGCCACAGCTTTATGCCCGACCTGAAAACCACATTTGCGGCTATAATATCATTTTTGAGGTTGTACTCCCAACCTCCGTTCGGATAGTCTCTTCCGCCTATCCATATTACGGTGATGTCCCTTTCGGCTATTTTAGGCTCCAAAAGCAGAGCGGATGCCATATCCGTAAGAGGCCCCAAAAAGGAAATATAAAGAGGTCTTTTGTCCTCACTCATAGACTCCTCCACAATAAGCCTTGCGCCGGGGCTGTCCATAGGTTCGTTTGCATTTTCAAGAGCCCTTTCTGCGCCGTCATAGAGCCTTATGCTGTCTGACATATTCATTTTTTCAAGTATAAGAGCCGCCTCATCACGGCTGTCCTTCTGACTCGTTTTGGACTTTTCGTCTCCGAAATGAGCGGGTATTATACCCCTTATATCAAATGACTCCGTGAGGATCGCATGAACTATGGCGAACTGATCGTCAACCTCATTTTTTACATCCGAATCCATAATTACCCTTATTCTTTTTTCGTACGGAATATCAAAGCTGCGCATTAAACGCCCTCCTTCACTAAAGATTTTTATTTACTTTTATTAAATTAAATTGTATACTATATTAAGAGCAAAATCAAGAAAAAAAGCAAATATTATGAACAGGAAGTGAAAAAATATGAACGACAATGCCATAAATCACAGGTGGGCTGTCTGGATGGCGGATACGGTACTGGAAAAATTCGACAGTCTTTGGAACAAGTGGAGCTATGACTACGGCGTGCTATGCAAGGGGCTTGAAAAGGTATATGAGCTTGACGGAGGCGAAAAATATTTTGAATATATAAAAAACCTTATGGACAGCTTTGTGGACGATGACGGTTCTATACGCTGTTATGACAAGCTCCAATATAATCTGGACTTTATAAACAACGGAAAAACTCTTTTGTTTCTGTATAAAAAAACGGGAGACAAAAAATATGCGTCAGCCGCCCATATTCTGAAAGATCAGCTTAAAAGCCAACCACGGATATCCGAGGGAGGGTTCTGGCACAAAAAGATATATCCCCATCAGATGTGGCTTGACGGACTTTATATGGCAGAACCGTTTTATGCCGAATACATAAATCTTTTTGAAGAAAACAAAGTCTATGACGATGTGCTGCTCCAATTCAGGCTTATTGACAAGCATTCGAGAGACAAAAAGACCGGACTTCTCTACCACGGCTATGACGAAAGCAGAGAAAGCTTCTGGGCGGACAAAACAACGGGGCTTTCAGCCAACTTCTGGGGACGTTCGGTAGGCTGGTACGCCTGCGCGCTGGTCGATACCTTAGACCATATAAACAACGAAAAGGACAGAGCCGTCCTGATTTCTATGGTTTCGGAGCTGGCGAAAGCCGTCACAGCCGTACAGTCCAAGGACAAGGGCGTATGGTATCAGGTTCTTGACAAAGCCGAAAGCGTGGGAAACTTCCCCGAGTCCTCATGCTCCTGTATGTTCGTATATTTTCTTTTGAAATCCACAAGGCTGGGCTACATAGACAGCTCCTACCTGACCTGCGCAAAAAAGGGCTTTTATGGCATAATAAGGGAATTTATCGAAGTAAACGAAAGAAAGCTTCTTGATCTTAAAAACACGGTGTTCGTTTCGGGTCTGGGCGGAAACGCCTTTCGGGACGGCTCCTACGAATATTACATTTCGGAGCCTAAGCAGACAAACAGCCTTTTGGGGATCGGGGCATTTCTTATGGCAAGCTCCGAGTTTGAAATATCGGCAAGCAAGCCTTAAGGCTGCCGAAAATATTAAAATATATTACCAATATTAAATAAGGAGGTATTTTTATGAAATTCATAAGCAAAAACGGTCTCGGAATATTGCTGTGCGCAGTTATTGCGGCAGCCGCTGCATTCCTGAGCAGGCTCAGCATAGGAGGATTTTCGTTCGAGATAATCGGCGCTCCTGTTTTTGCCATACTTATCGGTATGGCTATCGCCTTTCTTCTTCCCGCCACGGCAGAAAACGAAAAAGTGGGATCGGGCATAAAATTCACGTCCAAAAAAATACTTCAATGGGCTGTCATAATTCTTGGATTTTCGCTTGATCTCGGCACAATAGCCAAGGTGGGACAAAAAAGTCTGCCCGTTATAATATCCACCATAACGGTTTCTCTTGTGATGGCTTATATAATGATGAAAATAATAAAAATAGACAAAAAAACGGCCTGCCTCATAGGGGTCGGCTCATCTATCTGCGGAGGTTCTGCGATCGCTGCGACCGCCCCCGTTATAAACGCCGATGACGAAGATGTGGCACGAGCCATTTCGGTCATATTTTTATTCAACGTAATAGCCGCTCTTATATTTCCTACGCTGGGTCACGCCATAGGCTTCGGCTCTGAGGGCTTTGCCGTTTTTGCAGGCACCGCCGTAAACGACACCTCGTCAGTGACCGCCGCCGCATCGACTGCCGAAGGAATATACGGCGTTGACGGCATACTTTCCTCCGCCGTCACAGTAAAACTCACGAGAACTCTTGCCATAATACCCATCACCCTTGCGCTTGCGCTTTATAGAGCGAAAAAGGCAAAGTCCTCTGACAAGGGCGGCGAATATTCATTAAAGTCCATTTTCCCGTTCTTCATACTGTTTTTTGTTTTAGCCTCCGTAATAACCACCGCAGTAGGAGCCATGCCCAACAGCGGCTTTACATCGTTTTATAATACTTATTTCATATCGGCGGCAAAATGGCTTGCAAAATTCTTTATTTCAATGGCTATGTGCGCCATAGGACTTAATACAAATATAGTCAACCTCATTAAAAACGGCAAAAAGCCCATTTTCCTCGGCCTGTGCTGTTGGATAGCCATAAGCCTTGTATCCATAGGCGTGCAGCTCGCAACGGGAATTTTCTATACAAACATATAAACTATTTCTTTTGATCGGAAGAAATTCAGAACCGCTTTTACACAGACCGCCTGCCCTGTTTTCGGCAGACGGTCTTTTTCATAAACAATAAAAAACACCGTCCCACGGTTTAAGACAGTGTTTTGGGAATTTTGATTATTATGTATATTTGGCGTATTTTGCTATTATATTTTATATTTTATGTTTTATGTTTTATGTTTTGTATTTCGGCACATATTCAATTCGCTGCGGCTGTCATCAGCCTACAGCTTATTTGCAGCCATCTGCATTTGTTTTATCGAGGGTTTCGTTCATACTGCCCGTTCTGTAGCCCGAAAGATCCATCGCCGTATATGCAAAGCCCAGCCTTCTGAATCCGTCTGTTATTTTAAGTCTGTTTTCTTCTTTTATGAGCTTGTCAAACTCGTTGGGATCTATCTCTATTCTGGCAATATTGCCATGTATGCGGACTCTCACCTGATAAAAGCCCATATCCAGAAGGAGCTGCTCAGCCTTATCTATCATATCAAGCTTATGCAGGTCGATCTCATCGCCGTATTCAAATCTTGTGGCAAGACAGGCAAGAGAAGGCTTTTTCCATGTGGCAAGCCCCATTTCCTTTGACAGGGCTCTTATTTCGTCCTTTTTAAGTCCTGCATATTTAAGAGGGCTTTTTATTCCAAGCTCTTTTATGGCCTGCATACCGGGTCTGTAGTCTCCCACATCGTCTGCATTTGATCCCTCGATAATATTTTTTATATTGTTGTCCTTGGCGATCTGCATTATTTTTCCGAAAAGATCCTTCTTGCAAATATAGCATCGGTTTGGGGGATTTTTGCAAAAGCCCTCAATATCGAGCTGTCGGGCGTCAAACTCGATATGCCTTATTCCCTCGGTTATGCAAAAATCATAGGCCTCTCTCATTTCTCTTTTCGGAAAAAGATATGACCTTGCCGTAATGGCGGTCACATTGTCCCCAAGAACCTCCGCTGCCGTTTTCAAAAGGAATGTAGAATCCACCCCTCCCGAAAAAGCTACAGCAACGCTTTCAAGCTCTCTTATATAATTTTTCAAAGCCTCAAATTTTTCATACAGATCCATTTTTATCCTCCAAAAAACACAAATCCGCGCCATAATTAAAACGTATCGGATATATTTTCCGATACGCTTCATTATTACATTATTTTAACAACAACCTTTTTGTCCTCATAGGTTGCCGCAGCTTTGACAACGGTACGGATCGCCTTTGCGATTCTTCCCTGCTTGCCGATGACCTTTCCCATGTCCTCATCAGCGACATGAAGCTCCAATATAAGAGCATCGTCATCCATATAGTCCTTTACCGATACCCCATCGGGATTATCCACAAGGTGCTTTGCGATTACAGTAAGTAATTCCTTCATATAAACCATAGCCCTCCAAAATTATAATGCGCCTGCCTTCTTAAGCAGTGCCTTAACGGTATCAGTAGGCTGGGCGCCCTTGTTTAACCACTCCTTAGCGGTTTCGGTATCAACCTTCAATACCGAGGGGTGCTTTGTAGGATCATAATAACCAAGCTCAACTATAGCCTTACCGCCTCTGGGCGTTCTTGAATCAGCAACAACGATTCTATAGAAAGGATTCTTCTTTGCTCCCATTCTTTTAAGTCTGATCTTTACCATATCTTGATTCACCTCCCAATCCTTATTTGCAAAAACGTCCGTCTGTGATTTTGGCGGAAGTTTTTTGAAAATTTCCGCATAAACAGGCGTTTTTCGTTTTTCATATATAAGAAAACCTCGGTCAAATATTCATTCGCATCTGTAGGCATTATCTCCTCACACCGCTAAAAACGATTTGATCGGCGTTTCCATAAAAACCGCAGAATACTCCGCAGTAATTATCAAAAATCAAGGCATAAAGGGAAATTTGAGTCCCCTCATTTTTTTGCCCTTTTTCATATCTCCCATAAGCTTCATCATGTCCTTCATCTGGTCAAACTGCTTAAGGAGCTTGTTTACCTCCTGAATACTTCTGCCGCTGCCCTTGGCTATCCTTCTTTTTCTGGAGCCGTTTATTATGTCGGGGTTGCGTCTTTCCCTGACTGTCATAGACTGTATAATGGCCTCAACGTGAACCATTGCCTTTTCGTCTATGTCAGCGTCGCCTATATTCAGTCTGCCCATTCCCGGTATCATACCGATAAGGTCCTTTATCGAACCCATTTTTTTAACCTGCTGCATCTGATTCATAAAATCCTCAAGGTTAAAATCATTGGTCCGCATTTTCTTTTCAAGCTCTTTGACCTGTTTTTCGTCAAAGGCCATTTGAGCCTTGTCAATGAGCGTAAGCACATCGCCCATTCCCAATATTCGGGATGCCATTCTGTCGGGATAAAACGGTTCGAGATCGTCAAGCTTTTCGCCCATACCCACATATTTTATGGGTTTTCCCGTAATACTTCTGACAGAAAGCGCTGCGCCGCCTCTTGTGTCGCCGTCAAGCTTTGTGATTATGGTGCCGTCTATGCCGAGCTTATCGTCAAATGACTTAGCCACATTAACGGCGTCCTGACCCGTCATTGCGTCAATAACAAGCAGTATCTCCTGGGGCTTTACGACAGTTTTTATGTTATAAAGCTCCTCCATAAGCTCCTCATTTATATGGAGACGGCCTGCGGTATCTATAATAACGACATCGTTGCCGTTTTTTGATGCGTATTCAATACTGTTCTTTGCTATCTCAACGGGGTCGCCCGTTCCCTGTTCAAAAACGGGTATGTCGTAGGTACCTCCCACCACCTGAAGCTGCTTTATAGCGGCAGGTCTGTATACGTCACAGGCCACAAGCAGCGGTCTCTTGCCTTGTTTTTTAAGCTGTCCGGCAAGCTTTCCGCAGGTGGTCGTTTTTCCTGCGCCCTGAAGTCCCGCAAGCATATATACCGTTGGGCTTTTTGAAGAAAATGTCAGCAGGCTTTGAGTTGTGCCCATAAGGTCAACAAGCTCGTCTCTCACTATTTTAATGACCTGCTGTCCCGGATTAAGCCCCTCCAGAACCTCTGTTCCGACAGCCTTTTCCGTTACGTTGTTTACAAACTGCTTTACTATCTTAAAGTTTACATCAGCTTCAAGGAGCGCAAGCTTAACCTCTCTGAGAGCAGCCTTAACATCCTTTTCGCTGAGCTTGCCCTTTCCCGTAAGCTGCTTGAACGCCTCCTGCAGCTTGTCAGCCAGACTTTCAAATGCCATAAACAAATCCCCTTCCTGAAAACATCATTCCGCAGATTCTTCCCTTTCCATAAGCTGCGTCAGAACCATTCTGACGTTCTCATACTCTCCCTTTTCCAAAAAATCCAAAGCGGATTCTATACTTTTCTTTCTATCCAAAAATTTCTCTGCGGCATGTATGCAATTTTCAAACCTCAAGAGCTGTTTTTGCGTCCTTTTAAGCATATCTGCGGCAGCCTGCTTGCTTATGTCAAAATTTTCTCCTATTTCCTGTAGGGATAAATCCTCGCCATAATAGCATTCAAATATATTTTTCTGCTTTTCGGTGAGCATTTCTCCGTAAAAATCAAAAAGCAGGCTTAAAAAAAATCTGTCCTTCATAGTCGTTTGCCTCTGTATGCGTTTCGGAACAGCCCTGTTTTGTCGGGTCATTTTCCCTGACTTTGCCTATTATAGCAGATTTGCCCCGCCCTGTCAAGTATTTTTTCTTGACAGCCACGTGCACCCCTCCCCCTGTCATTTGTTAACCTTTTCAAAAGATGTGAGGTATGTTCCCCTATCGAAAAATTTATATTTACTTTCGACATATTTCATTGTATAATCAGCGTAGGCACTTTGCTAAAGAGTGGTTGGTCGAGCCTTCTTCAAAGGAGGTGAAGCCTCTTATGACAGTCTTTGACATAATTTATGGCTTCTTCGCTGTTAAGCAATTTTTGTTTGATTTGCGATACATAGTCTTAATATATAAAATGTACCTGTCGTAATGAAAAAAGACCGCTCCAACACAGCAAATGGAAAAGCGGTCTGATTTTGTGGGTTTAATTACCTACATTATTCAACTGCCGACCAACCACCTTTAAAGTGGGTGCCGTT
>CANRIS010000009.1 GCA_947630725.1 uncultured Clostridia bacterium | reverse complement strand
GACGCAAACACAAAAACGCCCTCCCTCGATGTTGACATAAAGGATATAGCCGTTCTGATAGACGGCAAAGAAACCTCGGTAAGGGGAATAAACGTAAACGGCACAAATCTTGTGGCGATGAGAGACATAATAGACAGGCTCGGCGGCCTTGCAATAGACTATAAGGAAAAGCCTGTTATTACAAAATTGAAGTGACATTCTTCCTCTCTTTAGAAAAGGGGTCTTCTTGCCGAAAGAGGTTAAAATATTACTAATATCATATATGGTTATATGTATATCCCCATTCGTAGGTCATTATCAGCTCTACGTTTGAGGAGGCTCCGAGGGCGGGATAGCTGTGGCCTTCGTAGAGGAGACCCTGTTGATTACGTGAGGTTTTGGGAGCGAGGGCGACAAAGAGGAAGAAGCCCTCGGCGTTGAGACGATCCTTCAGGTAGGATATGAAAGCCGAATAGTTTTCGGCATCATCGGGGTATATAAATTCAAAATCCATATCAAGACCTATATATCCCTTTTTTTTCATATTGCGTATCACGTTGTCGGTGAATGTTTCCTGCAGGGCAGGATCGTTGATGAGCTGAGAGGCAAGCTCGTTGCTGAAGGAGCCGTTTTCGGTAAGAGCCGAAACAAGCATTATAGGCCCTGCGCCGAAAGCCTTTGCCTCCCGTATGAGCCTTTCGTCATCGGGGCTTAAAAGCTCTCCATCGGGACGGAATCCATAGGAAAAAACCGTAAGGTATGTCAGATAGGGCAGAGCCTCCCTCAGCAGATCCATATCAATGTTGGGATAGGTATAGCCGTTTATCGACATAGGCATAGTGGGAACATCCTCAAAGGAAAGCACGAGCCTCTGACCCGGATATATAAGCTCGGTATTTTCTATCTGAGGATTGTTCTGTATCAGCTTCCAAAGGGATATGCCGTTCTTTTCCGCTATGCTTTCGAGAGTATCTCCCGGCATAACATAATAATAAGCCGTGGGACGGAGTATGAGAAGCTTTCTTCCCACAGGGAGTTCATCGGGATCGGATATTTGGTTGTAAAGAGCAAGACTGTAGACGGACGTTCCTGTCCTGTTGGCGATGCTTGTAAGCGTATCGCCTTTTTTTACGGTATATATCTGCATATTCATCACCTCTTAAGCCAGATTATGCCGCCCGGCACGTCTGTGTTCTTGTATGGAAAAGCTGCTTAAAAAATATTCGGCATTCCCTCGGAGAAAGTATTGGAGAAAGTATTAAAATAGGGAAAGCCGATCAAGGTAATAAAAAGAAAACAAATATCTTGATTTTAAAGGAATAATATTGTAATATAGATTTAAGAGTAATTTGCGGTGCAAAAATAAAAAAGCAGGAGGGATAATATGCTTTCAATAGATAACAAAACGATAAACACCATAAGGATCCTCGGAGCGGAGGCTGTGGAAAAGGCAAAGTCGGGTCATCCGGGCATAATTCTCGGATCGGCTCCCATACTTTATGAGCTGTGGAAGAATCATATGAACCACAACCCTTCAGACCCCGACTTTATAAACAGAGACAGATTCATTATATCATCGGGTCACGGCTCCGCCTTGCTGTATTCGATGCTTTGTCTGTTCAATTATGGACTTACGGTTGAGGATATGAAGCAGTTCAGACAGCTTGGCTCCCTTACTCCGGGTCATCCCGAATACGGACACACAAAGGGTGTTGAGATCTCGACAGGCCCTCTCGGTCAGGGTGTAGCCAATGCAGTCGGTATGGCTCTGGCTGAAAGAAGCCTTGCGGCAAGATTCAACAAGGATGACAACAAGCTTATCGACCACTATACATTCTGTCTCTGCGGCGATGGCTGTCTTATGGAGGGCATATCCCACGAGGCTGCGTCCTTTGCAGGCGCAAACAAACTGGGAAAGCTCATACTTCTCTATGACTCAAACAACATAACCATTGAGGGAAGCACCGACATAACCTTCAGAGACGATATAAAGAAGCGTTTCGAGGCAGTAAACTGGCAGTATCTGAGAGTGGAGGACGGAAACGACCTTGACGCCGTGGGAAAAGCCATCGAAGCAGGAAAAGCCGAAAAGGACAAGCCCACTATAATTGAAATAAAGACCATAATAGGATATGGCTCGCCCAACAAGAGCGGCACATCGTCTATACACGGAGCGCCTCTCGGAGCAGAAGAAATGAGGCTCACAAAAATAAATCTGGGTCTTGACCCCGACAAGAGCTTTTTCATTGACGATGATGTAAAGTCTCATATGTCGGAGGTGTGCAAAAAGCTCGGAAAGGGCGAAGAAGAATGGAACGAAAAATGCAGCGCATACAAGGCAAAATATCCCGAAGAATATGAGGAGCTTGAAAAATGGCTTGACGGCAGCTACGGCAGCGACCTTGAGGACTGCGACGACTTCTGGGCTGTGGACGGCGTTGCAAGATCGACAAGACAGTGTTCGGAGGTCATTCTCAACAGAGCGGCAAAATATGTTCCCAACCTTATAGGCGGTTCAGCCGATCTTTCTCCGTCAAATCTTACGGTTATGAAAGAAAGGGAATATCTTTCAAACGAATGTCTGACGGGCACAAATATACATTTCGGCATAAGAGAACACGCTATGGCGGCTATTGCAAACGGTATGTATGTACATGGCGGTTTTAAGCCCTATTTCGCAACGTTCTTTGTATTCTGCGACTATCTGCGCCCCGCTTTGAGAATGCAGGGCATAATGGGACTTCCTCTTTTGGGAATATTCTCCCACGATTCTATAGGCGTAGGAGAGGACGGCCCCACACATCAGCCCGTTGAGCAGCTCGCTTCGCTGAGAAGTCTGCCTAACTATACTGTATATCGTCCCTGCGATCTCAAGGAGACGGCTGCGGCATACTGCTATGCCCTGAGATCCAAGACAAGACCTACCTGTGTTGTTACCTCACGTCAGACTATCGCCGATGTGGAGGGCACGGGCAAGGGCGCTCTTAAGGGCGGATATGTTATAAAAGAGGGATATAAGGACGTTCCCGATATAATCCTTATTGCCAGCGGTTCGGAGGTTCCGCTTATAGACGTGGCGGCGGACATTCTGAAAGAACATGGCTATTCGGCTCGCTGCGTAAGTATGCCGAGTATGGACGTTTTTGAAATGCAGACCGATGAATATAAAGAGGCTGTTCTTCCCGCAGACTGCAAAAAGAGAGTCGCAGTAGAAGCCGCAGTAAGCTTTGGCTGGCACAAATATACGGGCTTTGAGGGAGAGGTCATTTCAATAGAGAAATACGGCGTTTCGGGACAGTTCCCGCAGCTTTTCAAGAAGTATGGATTTACAGCCGAAAACGTGGCAGAAACAGCCATTAAGGTTCTTGAAAAATAAATTTACATTTTGATATAATACGGGATCCGAGCCGATGACTAAGCGGACACAGTGATGTTTTTATGCGTCATCGGGCCGAAAAAATATGTTTTTTATGGGATCTTGCGCCGCAGGGAGAGCCGCAGGCAGAGCAGCAGGGCTGTTTTGTCAAAGGCGGCTCTTTGACCGAGGCGGAAAATCGACAAAATTTTTCGGAGGTAGTACAAGTGGACACAAAAAACTCTGATACAGCAAACAAAAAACAGATCGAAGTCCTTATAGGGGGAAAGCTGTATAAGCTTGCCACCTATGACAGCGAGGACTATATAAAAGCCGTTGCGGAATATGTTGACAAAAAATATTCCGAAATAGCCCAAAGCACCGATTCGCTCACAAGGCTTTCGGAGTATTTCCCCGTTATGCTTGCCCTCAATATAACAGACGATCTGTTCAAGGCAGCACAAAATGGCGGAAATGTACAGGAGGTCTATTCTCTTAAGGCTCAGATAATAGAGCTGTCCGAAAGGCTTGAAAGGGCTGCGGCTCTTCTGGAAGAAAAGGACAGCCTTATATCCGAGCTTGAAGAAAGAGCCAAGGAGCAAAGCGATATATCGGAAGAACAGAAGGCGGCGCTTGATGCCGCAAATGCCCTCAGAGAGGAAAACAAAGCCCTCAGAGAAATGATAACGGACGCAGGGCTTGTGCCTCCGTCTCCCGACAAAAACGGCAGAATAAAGGACAAGGATAAGGACAGAAAAACCCTTCTTAAGGATCTTAACGATATAAAGAGCGAAAACGGAAGAACAAAGAAAGAAAACAAGGCGCTCCTTGAAAGGGTGGCGGTTCTTGAACAGGAGCTTGAAGTCCTTAAAAAGAAGTGATATACATTGAACAGCGAAAAAAACAAGGGATTTGAGATATTGGCTCCCTGCGGCAGCGCCGAAGCTGTCAGGGCGGCGGTGTGTTCGGGCTGCGACAGCATATATATAGGAGCAGGCAGCTTTAATGCAAGGGCATATGCCGACAGTTTTGATACTAAGGCTCTTAAGGAGATAATAGACTATGCTCATTTAAGAGGAGTAAAGGTGTATATAACCTTTAACATACTGTATAAGCAGAGCGAGACGGACGAGGTGCTAAGGCTTGCGGCGGAGCTTTACAGTCTGGGAGCGGACGCTTTTATAACAGCCGACATCGGCATTTTTCACGTCTTTAAAACGTACTTTAAGGACATCGCCATAAACGCCAGCACACAGCTTGGCGTTCACAGCTCCGACAGCGCTCTTTGGCTCAAAAGGCTGGGAGCCGACAGGATAATACTTGCGAGGGAGCTTTCTTTGAAGGACATAAGAGCCATATATGACGCGTTGGGTGATTATCCCGATCTGGAGGCCTTTGTTCACGGCGCATTATGCGTATGTTATTCCGGGCGGTGTCTGTTTTCTTCCTTTTTGGGAGGACGCAGCGGAAACCGAGGCCGCTGCGCTCAGCCGTGCCGCCTTGAATATTCACTTTTCAAAAACGGCAAAAAAACGGTTTCGGGGCCGCTGCTTTCGCCGAAGGACATTATGTGCGCCCACAGCATAAAGGCTCTTGCCGACAACGGAGTAAGAGCCTTTAAAATAGAGGGCAGAATGAAGGACGTCCCCTATGTTGTCCGCACCGTAAAAACCTACAGAAAACAGCTTGACGCAGCTCTTGCAGGCGAACTTGCTTCTCTCCCGGCCGAGGAGGAAAAGGAGCTTAGGCAGGTTTTCAGCCGTGGAGGAAGTCACTCAGAGGGCTATCTTTATGACCGCAAGGGTCGTCATATGATGAGCAGCAGAGTCAAAAATACGGGCAGAGAGATAGGCACGGTGACCTATACCGACAAAAAAGGCATAAGGATACGTTTTTTTGAAGATATTCACCCCGGGGACGGCATAGAAATAGACGGAAGAAACACAGGCTCATATATCACAAAAGAAATAAAAAAGAATGGGGAGGAGTATTTTCACCTTAAGGGACAAAAGGGAGACAGAGTTTTTCTCTCCCTTGACAAAAGGCTGACCGACAGACTGTCGGCAGAGGGCAGAATGTCGCCTCCCTCGGTTAAAATAAAGGCATCGTTCAGAGCTGCGGAGGGGGCTTTTTCGGAACTTAAGCTTTGGAACGGGTTTGCCGAAGTGACCGAAATCGGTTCTGCGGCGCAAAAAGCCCAAAACTGCCCAGTTTCGGCGGAGGATATAACAAAAAGGCTCTCAAAAACGGGAAATACGCCGTTTTCTCTTGATATAGAAAGGGTAGAAATACCCGATAATATATTTATAGCCGCAGGAGAGATCAACTCTATGAGAAGAAGAGCCTGCGACAGACTTGAAGAATGTATAAAGGAGCATTTCAGAAGAAAGCCGCCTATGCTGCCCTGCGCCCCCGTTATGGAGGAGAATACCGCGCCGCCGTTTTTAAGCGCAGAGATAACGACAGAGGATCAGCTCAGAGCGGCTGTTGTGAATGAGAATATAAAGAGAATATATATAAATGACCCGAAGCTTGTGGAGAAGGCTCTTGACAGCGGAAAGGAGATTTTTTTTGCTTTTCCCAAAATAATGCGTGAAAACAGCCTTGAAAGAGTTTTCAGAGAGGCAAAAGGGTTTGAGTCAACCTCTGTTTCGGGCTTTCTAATCAGAAACCTTACGACATTTGAAACCGACAAAAAAATAGTCTGCGACCATACTCTGGGCGTTTTCAACACCTATACGGCAAAGAGACTGCTTGCGGACTATGACGAAATAACCCTGTCTCCCGAGCTTAGCCCCAAGGAGCTTTTGCCCCTGTGCGGAAAAAACACAGAGATAATAGCATGGGGCAGACTGCCCCTTATGGTTACGGAGCAGTGTCCCGCAGGCAATTTTTTGGGAGACAACAGAGGCGGAATGTATTGCAGATACAAAAACGGCCGCGACAGATTTTATCTGACTGACAGAATGGGAGAAAAATATCCTCTCAATACTCACTGTGAGGACTGCTTTTGTGAGATCGAAAGCGCAAGCCCCTTAAGTCTCGGCCTTCGCCCCGAAAAAATAAAAAAACTGCGTCCATCCTCTTTCCGTCTTATTTTTACGGACGAAACCGAAGGAGAGGTACGGGAGCTGACCGAAAAATTCAGCAGAGTTCTTCTCGAAGGCAAAAACGAGCCCATAGAGGGGAGCTTTCCGAAGGGAGTGCTTTAGACTGTGACAGAGCTGCTTATTTTTCTTTCAAAATATATTTTCATAGTTCTTTTTGCTGTGTTTTGTCTGCAAAGCAGATTTCTCCTTTCGGGGGAATCTCCGAAGGCTGCCGCGGCCTCGGGACTTCAGAGATTTATAATAGTGCTTTTTCATATTCTGGGCTTTTCCGCCCTGAATTTCAACTCGGAAATACCCCTTGAAGATTTTCTTATGGCAGCCTTGGGAGGTCTTGCGCTTATAACCCTTGTACCGCCGCTTTTTGAGCTTGTGTACGGAAAAAAGACAAGGCTTATTATAAACTGCGCCTTTCTTCTTATGGATACGGGACTTATAATACTTCAGAGGCTCAATCCGACCTTTGCAATGAGACAGCTCATTTTTTTCGCTATGGGTTCGGTTCTTGTGCTTTTTATACACCCCATACTCAAAACAGCCAAAAAGCTGTGGAGGCTTAAATATGTATATCTCGGACTGAGCCTTCTGCTGCTTTTTGTTACGCTGATACTCGGCACATCTACCCGGGGAGCCACAAACTGGATCCACATAGGGGAGTTTTCTTTTCAGCCCTCTGAGATAGTCAAGGTGCTTTATGTATTTTATTTTGCCTCTGTTTTCTGCCGCAAAACAAGCTTTGGCGAAACTGTGCTCCATATGCTTGTGGGAGCCTGTTTTGTGGTGCTTCTGGTATTTCAGAGGGATCTCGGCTCGGCACTTATATTCTTTATGACGCTTCTTATAATGGTATATATATCCACGGGCAACATTGTCTGCGTGGGAGGCAGTCTTATGGCGGCGGCTCTCGGCTCTGTCATTGCATATTATCTTTTCGGCCACATAAGGGTCAGGGTGAGCGCATGGCTTGACCCGTGGAGCGACATAGGAGACACGACCTATCAGATAGCCCAGTCCCTTTTTGCCATAGGCAGCGGAAGTCTCTGGGGCAGCGGCTTAGGCAAAGGCTATGCCTCGGCGATACCCATTGTTGAGACTGATTTTGTATTTTCGGCAATTTGCGAGGAATTTGGCATAATTTTTGCCGTTCTTCTCATATTTGTATATATGCTTATGTTCTGCTGCGGCATAAAGGCCGCCCTCGGCACGGAGTCGAAGTTTGAGGCCGTTCTCACATCGGGGCTTACGGGGCTGCTTTGTTTTCAGACGTTTCTTATAATAGGCGGAGTGACAAAATTCATACCTATGACAGGCGTGACGCTGCCCTTTATAAGCTACGGAGGAACAAGTGCCGTAATAAGCACGGTCATAGTGGGACTTCTTATGTTCTATCTTGCAGTATCGGGAGAGGACAGAGATGAAAAATACGGCCCTGACGACATAGTGCCTCGCCGCAGAAAAGCCCCGCCGCGAAGGACCTCGGGATCAGCCGTGGGTACAAAAACAGGCAGAGTTGCCGCGGCTACCGACAGACCCTTAAGAAACAGAACGGGAAAAAGGAGGGACGGCTCGGATGAATAAAAAAATAAGGAACGTATTTTTTGTTTTGTTCGCTATGTTTACCGCCCTTATAATATATATTGTGTATTTTACTCTCGTACAGGCTCCCGTTGTAATAAACAATCCCTATAATCTGAGAATGGACGCAAAAGAGGCTTCCATAAAAAGAGGAAACATAGAGGACGAAAACGGTGTCGTTATTGCCGAGAGCGTTTTGGAAAGCGAGGAAACAGGCTATAAAAGACAATACAACTACCCATATATGTACTGCCACATAGCAGGATATTCCTCTCCGGGAAAAACGGGGGTAGAGGGAGCCTATAATGCAAACCTTCTTACGCTTCACAACGAAACGCTCCAGCGGCTTTTGTATATTCTTACAAACAGGGTCTTTAAAAACGGCCGCTTTTCACTGACGGGCTCGGCGCCTTTTTCGGAAACTGTGCGGGCTGCCGACAGCGTGCCCTCGGACGGAGCCTTTATTTTTGGCGGCATAGATGAGGATGACGGTATCTCCGGGGATGATAACGAATATACCGAAAATTATGACGAGGATTATGACGAAAATGTGGGTGAGAGCGAGTCTGTTTCTGAGGAGACCACCGAAGAGACATCGGCTGACGAGCTTTATGAGGATTCCGACATAGATTCGGAGATTAAAAATATATATGATGATATGGGAGAGGGAACGGGTCTTGGCCTTGAGGACATTGTTTCGGACGGATACCGGTCGGAAAACAGCTTTTTTGCGCCGCTCCTTGACGGATATTCCCTTGAGGGAAATTCGGTCGTGCTGTCTGTGGATCACAGACTTCAGGAGAGGGCGTTTGAGCTTTTGGGCGAAAGAAAGGGTTCGGTCGTTATCTCGGACGTAAATACGGGTATGATAAAGGCCATGGTGTCCTACCCCAACTACAATCCCGAAACGGCTGCGCAGAACTGGTCTTATCTCACCACGGACGAGGAAAATTCGCCGCTGCTCAACAGGGCATCTCAGGGTCTGTATACACCGGGTTCGGTATTCAAGATAGGTATGGCTCAGCTTATCATTGATACGGGCAGAGAGGATATGACGTTTGTCTGCGAGGGCATAAACCATTTCGGAAACAAGACCCTGCGCTGCTATAACGAAAACGTACACGGCACAGTGGGTCTGAAAGACGCATTCAAAAATTCATGCAACGGATTTTTTGCGCAGGCTGCCATAGAGCTTGGCCCCGAAAGACTTATAACACAGGCGCGCAGTCTGGGATATAACAGAGATCTGGGGTTTGCGGCGGAGCATTCGGACAGCATATTCAGCCTTACGGAGGATGCGGATACGGCGGAACTTACAGATACGGGCATAGGACAGGGCAGGACGATGGTTTCACCCCTGCATATAAATATGATAACTGCGGCTGTGGCAAACGGCGGCACAATGTATACTCCCCAGATCGTAAAGGGTCTTAAAAGCCCCGCAGGACGGCTTATAAAGGAATATTCTCCCAAGGAGGACGGAACCGTTATGTCGCCCGAAACGGCTCAGAAAATAAAGAATCTTATGAGGGCGGTTGTTCTTGAAGGTACCGCAGCCGCTGCCGCCGATGCATCGGTGCCTATTGCGGGAAAAACGGGAACGGCAGAAAACGGCACCGACAGCGACCATATATGGTTTACCGCCTTTGCGCCCTCGGATGCGCCCCGCTACGCTGTTACGGTTATGCTCGAAAACGCAGGAAGGGGCGGCCCTGCCATATCTATGGCAAAGGATCTTCTGGAATATGCCTGCGAGCTCGAATGAGCGTGTCGAAAAATCGACACGCTTTCATCAAAATGCAGCCGCATTTTGATGAGGCCAAATGTGCGTGCCGGGCAAGCCGGCGACTTCATTTGGATAAAGGAATATAAATTTCAATTTGTTCCAAAAACTGCGTTTTTTCGCAAATTGAAATTTATTCCTCGGGTGGGCAAAGCTCACCCTGCGGATTAAAGTCTGCGACGCTTCTCAGGTATTTATTCTTCGGACAGGCAAGGCTCATGCTCGGTGCTTTTCCTTGCGGAAAAGTTGGACTTCGGGCAATCCGACATCTTTCGGACACTATCAGTGTTTTTCAATGCAAAAAACTTTTTTCGGGGAAAGGAGAATTTTATGAATATAAGATTTGTTTTTGCGGCTTTTATTGCTGCGGCGGCTCTTTCGGGCTGCGGCTCTGCCGAAAAAACACAGCCTGATAATACGTCCGAAGGTATGGCAGCCGACAGCGGCGAAAAAATACCCGTGGCGATCAGTCTCCCCAATGAGAACGCATATAACAGAAAAAGGGCGCAGGAGCTTACAAACAGGCTATGGCAGAAGGGCTTTGACATAATCCTCGAATATGCCGACGGCAGCCCCGAGACACAGAACGACCAGATAGAGGCTCTCGGCAAAAGAGGTATAGAATGCTTAATAGTATCTCCGACCGACCCCGAAAAAACGGATATAAGCAGCATAAAGGACAAGGATATATCCGTAATAAATCTTGACAACCTTATAGGAAAGGACGTTGACTGTTTTTTATATTATGACGGCAGAGCCATAGGAAAAGCAGTTGGGGATTATGTTGTGAAAGAAAAGCTGCCGGGGCTTAAAAAGGGAGCCACCGTAGAATTTTTTATGGGCAGCAGAGACGGAGAGGGCAGAGATTTTTTTGAGGGCTTTATGAGTGCTGCCGATCCGTATATTGAGGACGGCAGGCTTTGCTCCGTAACAGGCAGAACCACATACGAAAGCGTTTCTACCGAGGCAAAGACCGAGGAGGTCGTGTTCAACGATGCAAAAAGGCTTCTTTCGGGGTATTATATAAACGAAGCACCCGACATATGTATTACGGCATCGGATGATATTGCCGACAGACTGGGCGATTATTTTATCTCTCAGGGCTGCAAAAAAGAAAAAATGCCGTTTATAACGGGTCTGGACGGAGATGAGACGGCTCCGAAAAATTTTGAGAGGGGCAGTCTGTCGCTTACCGTATTTAAGGACAGCTCAAAGGAGGCAGATGTCTGCGCCGATATTGTGCGGACACTTGTTGAGGACGGCAGTCTTTCGGATCTGCCTTATATAGAACCGGGCAGGAATATGGAAGGAGTGCCGTCTGCAAGGCTTGAAACGGAGCTGCTTACAAGCAAAAATTATAAGGAAAGGCTCGTGGACAGCGGATACTATAAAAACGATGGGGAAAATTGACTTATCTTACTCCCTTAAAACGGCGTTTTTATTCATTTCAAGTCAATGATATTCGCACTCCGCTTACGCTATGTATCTCTACCCGACGGCTTCTGATGAAGCCTTTGTATTCGGATGGGAGCTTGCATCTCCCACCGAATACAACAGTAAGTACCCACCGCCTAAAGAGGCGGGGGACTTACTTGTCGGTTAAATATCGGTATAAGATCCTGTATTTTGTCAACAATATCTGTAAAGAGGTGGTTGAATTGACAAAATACAGGATTTGTCTTATAGCGGTTCTTATGGCATCGCTTATGCTTTTGGGAATGCTTTCGGGATATTTTATTTTTGCTCCCGATCCCACAGGCGAAACGGCGGATATTGCAGGACCCGAACCTGCTGCGCTTAAGGAGGCTGCGTCATCAGCGCCCGAAACAATAGGAGAGGGTACAAAAATAACATACGAATATGTTTATCTGGGAGGCCACAAGGAAAAAAATACGACCTTTGCCCCAAAAAACTGGTACGGTCTGACCCTTACGGAATTTAAGGATATTTTCGATAGCTGGCAGATAAAGGAATTCAGCTCAAATGAAGTTATACTGTCAAAAAATCTCAAGGCTTATTCGCCGAATCACTATGTACTCGGCGTTCATGACGGCTATGTGGCAGTTTTCAAGAAAAACGAATACGACCCCACAGATGCGAAAACCGTGCGGCAGATAACCGAAACCCCCGTTTCATCGCTGCCCGAAACCGAACAGAAAAGACTTCTTAACGGAATAGATTTTTATGGCGATGCGGAGCTTATAAGGATATTGGAGGACTATGAGACATGAGATATGAAATCCGCAATACCGATCTCATAAGCCCAAAATTTTCATACGCAAATTCAGACCTTTTACAGCTCGACCGAATTTTTATGATATGTGGAATAATGGACTTATAAGGAGTAAAAAACAAGGGAATTTCAACTGAAATTTTTGTTCAAAATCACAATAAAAAAAATTCGGTTGTGCAAGATAGACAAAATTTTTTTAAAAATTTGTTAATCTTAGGTCACACGTATTTCGCAAAGCTGTTATAATTAAAACTGTGAAAACCCTTCAACATTTTCACACACAGCTAAATCATCCCCCAATATGTTTTGGCTGTAAAAACCCCATAAAAATACCTTCTCTTTATTAAAAAAGGGCAGTCTCGGGACTGCCTTTTTTTATTACCTATATGTATTCATGCTTTTATTGAGGGGCGGGAGGACAGGGGCTTTTTGAGGGCTGTTTTAAGTGTTTTGTTCAGCGTTTTGCCTATCATAAGGAAAATGAGCTTTTTGACCGATGAGGCTAAGAACGAGAAAAATATTATGCCGAAAAGCAGATGAGCCGCAAAGGGGAGGTATTGAGTAAACGTATAGCCTGCCGTCTGATAGGGCTTATATATTATCATATCGAACATTTGGCTGAAAAGGTACATTTCGAGTGACATTATAGAAAAAAGCTTTGCCGCCGATGCTATAAGGCGTGAGCTGCATTCCATATCCGACACAAGAACGACTATAAGAGTCGATGCCATAAAAGCAGGCAGGGAGGAATATGCCGAGTTCTGGGCATATCCGAGATAATTCCAGTCAAAGCTGCCTCCGTTGGCTCTGAAATAGCTGCCGAAGGATGCCGAAAATATGATAAGTCCTATGAGCAGTATGTTAAGAACCGGATTTATCCTTATTTTATACTCCCTTATATATGCCCCTATGAAATAATAGCCGAGAACATATATTATAAGCCATGTGGCAGGTATGACGTCATACAGAATGGGGCCCATGGCGGTGAGAAGAATTATCGTGAGAATGAGACATTCCTTCTTTGCCCGTGTTTCCAGACCGTGATAGGCCTTATTCAGAAAAGGTATGAGAAGAAGCAGACCTATGTATAGCTTGACGTACCAGCCGTAGTTGAAATAAACAAGCTTGTCAAGCAGATATTCCTTTGTCATTGGTATTTCGTGTATATAATGATCCGTAAGAAGTCTTACAGAGGAGCAGACGATATGAGTCATAAGCACGGGGATTATGGCCTTGTAGTGGCTTGGCTCTATATCCTTGTGGGATTTGAAATATCCCGTTATTATCATAAAAAGAGGTACCGCATTGAGAACGAGCCAACGCAGCGCCGTCATAAAGAACATTTCTCTGCCCGCTATGGGGGCATTGTAGAAGTTTGTGTTTCCGAAAAAGTGAATAAGAGGCACAAAGAGTATGGCTATTATCCTTACCGCATCCATACCGAATTCTCTGCCTGTCTTTTCGGCCTTTCTTTTTTCGGCATATATGAGCGGCCTTGTGCCGAAGGCTTTTGCCGCCGCCGTACTCATATACCAAAGGGCATTTATAACGACAAATATGACGGAGCCCCACAGCAGAAGGCTTTTGCAGTTATCCGAGGGAAAAAGAACGGGCTTAAGGCACATGGCAAAATATGCCGAAAGCATAAAAAATAATAATTGTTTTCTGAATTTCATAGCTGTTTATCCTATCGTAGACAGAGCCTTGTCACTTGTATTGGTGCAGTCTGTCGAGACAAAGTTCGTAGGTAATTTCATAATGAACATCATCGGAATAGATTTTGAGTTTTTTGACTTCGATGTTCAGTCTGTCGGCGAGATCACGGAATATTCTGAAAAGAAAGTGATTTTGGGGCGTAATCGAAAAGGTGATATGCGTTATTTTGTTTTTGTTAGAATACAGTACAATGCGTTCGAGGAGATATTTTTTTATCCTGTTTCCGCAGACATCGTCCGACAGCAGCATAAAAACGTGAAGCTTGTTTTTGCAGATGGGTGCAATGCCACCTATATATCCCAGAACCCTGTTGTCGTTTATATAGACGAATGAGCATTCGGAAAACATATCTCCATAATTTTCAAAAATATATTTCTGATATGATGAAATACATTTGCCCTGACCTTCAATGAGCTTTTGTACCGCATTTTTGTATACGTTTGAATAATCTGTTATCATGACATAAGCTTCAGCTTGAAGTCCTTTTCGGCTTCTCTCCTGCGATCCTTTTCGGCGATGCTTCGGCGCTTGTCAAACAGCTTTTTGCCCCTTGCGACTCCTATGTCAAGCTTGACAAGGCTGCCCTCAAAATACGCCTGAAGGGGTACTATCGTAAGACCCTGCTGCATTATGCTGCCTTCGAGCTTGTTGATCTCATACTTGTGGAGCAGCAGCCTTCTGTCACGCAGAGGGTCGTGGTTGAAACGGTTGCCCTGTTCAAAGGGGCTTATGTGCATACCCTTTATGAAGGCCTCTTTGTTGGAGATTATTATATAGCTGTCCTTCAGATTGCAGCGGGACTGTCTCATTGACTTTACTTCCGTGCCCTTAAGCTCTATGCCTGCCTTTATGGTTTCGAGTATAAAATAATCGTGAAAAGCCTTTTTATTCCGTGTTATTGTTCTTATGGATTTATTAGCCATATTTTTTCACCTTCATATCCTCTAAAATATTATAGGGAATTTCAAGATCGCCGTATCCCGTGCCAAGCTCGAGACCCGGCTTGTTTTCTCCGTGGAAGTCGCTGCCGCCCGAGGGAAGAAGTCCTAAGCTTCTGCAAAGCGACAGGGCGTATACCGTATCCTCGTATGAATGGGTGGGGTAATAGCACTCCATACCCTCTGCGCCAAACGCCGCGAAATCGGACACCATTTTTTCAATATCCCTCATACCGAATCCGTAGGAAAAGGGGTGAGCTATTATGGGAATGCCGCCTGCCGACTTTATGAGAGATACGGCATCGGGAGCCGACAAAATATCTCTTTTTACATATCCCGGCTTGCCGAAGCCGATATATTTTTCAAATGCCTCCTCCTTTGAGGACACATAGCCTGCGTTTTGGAGAAGTACGGCAAAATGCGCCCTCGTTATGACGTTCTTGCCGCTTGTTTCAAGCAGGTCGTCATAGCTTAGCGAAAGTCCGCAGTCCCTGAGCTTTTTTAGCATAGCCGTATTTCTTTTTTCTCTTTTTTTTCTCAGGTCGTCAAGGGCATACAAAAGCTTCGGGCTGTCCTTTTCGATAAAAAGCCCGACTATGTGGATTTCTTTGTTTCTGTATGATGAAGAAAGCTCCGTACCCGGTATGACTTCAAGACCCGAAAGCTCTCCCGAACAGTCAAGAGCCTCTCCGATGCCATCGGTGGTGTCGTGGTCGGTGATCGCTATTGCCTTGAGACCTATGTCACAGGCCTTTCTGACAAGCTCCCCGGGACTGAGAGTACCGTCCGAGCGGTTTGTATGCGTATGCAGATCAATAGTTATCATAAAATCTCACCTTAAATAATATAATAACATAAATAAATAAAAATACAAGTTATTTTTGATTTTTAGGGAGGGGACGGAAAATGAAAAGAAAGGATCCTGAAAACCCGAAGGGGAAAAATCCTGCCGCCGCTGTCGCTGTGTCTGTTCTGGCGGCGTATGTGGTTACGGCGGTGGTTTTTGTTATATATGCGTGTCTGCTCACATATACGGATATGACCGAAAAATATATGCAGACTGTCATAACGCTGACGGTGGCAGCCTCCGTTGTGACAGGGGGCTTTTTGTCGGGCAGAGCCGTTAAAAAGAGGGGCATAGTATGGGGAATGCTTTCGGGAGCCGTATATGCGGCGGTAATGATAATTTTCGGCTGCTGCGCCGTCCCCGACTTTGCTTTCGGTACAAAAACCGTCCTAATTGTCCTTGTTTCGGTGTGCGGCGGAGGACTTGGCGGCATAGTCGGCATAAATATATAAAATTATAAAATATACAGAGCATACAGAACTGACGGCAATATATTTATATACAAATCAAAGCAAAAAACTACTCCGCCGTATAATGCCGAATCATTTTTTTGTCAAGAATCGGCACAGGGCGGAGTAAATTTTATTTCTTAAACAGTTTTTAAACAGTTTTTGCAGAGCGGTATCAGATCTCGGAAAGCTCCTCGCCGTCCTCGCTGTCCTCATCATCGAGGAAAAGCTCGTCAAAGGTCTGACTTACCAAGTCAAATTCTTCTTCGCTGTCGATGTTGTCGAGGGATACCTCGCCGTCATCGGTTTCGGCATAGCGATAGAAAAGAAGATCATCGCTGTCATCGGGGATAAGGGCGATATATTCCTTATCGGAATCCTCCGATACCGAGAATATTCCTACGACATCACAGCTAAGCTCCGTGTCATCGTCAAGTACAAGGTGCATTTTTTCGCAGCATTCATCGCAGCAGTCGTGGTCGTGATGTTCATGCTCATGTGTATGGGACATTTTTATCCTCCTGTCTACCGTGTTTTCAGTTTTGATTTTTTGCTGTTACAGATGTGTTTCTGTTGCCTCTTTCGGCAATTTCCTTCTTTATTGCGGAAATAAATTCTTCAACGGAAAACGCCCCCAGAACATTTTCGCCGCAGCGTACAGTCACGGTGCCGTTTTCTTTTTCCTTTTCTCCGCATACGAGAATATAGGGTATTCTTTGGTTTCTGGCCTCTCTGATCTTATAGCCTATCTTTTCGGAGCGATAGTCTGTTTCTACACGCAGACCTGCATCCTCAAGAGCCTTGCGTACTGTTTCGGTATAGTCCTCGTGCTTTTCCGATATGGGGAGGACTTTGGCCTGTACGGGAGCGAGCCACGTTGGGAAGCTGCCTGCAAAATGCTCTGTCAGTATGCCTATGAAACGTTCGATCGAGCCGAAAACAACTCTGTGGATCATAACGGGACGTTTTTTCTTTCCGTCCTTGTCGGTATATTCAAGCTCAAAACGCTCGGGCAGCTGCATATCAAGCTGTATCGTTCCGCACTGCCATGTTCTGCCGAGACAGTCTGTAAGGTGAAAGTCGATCTTCGGGCCGTAGAATGCTCCATCGCCCTCGTTTATTTCATATTCTCTTCCAAGCTCGTCAAGAGCGCCCTTAAGTCCTGCCGTGGCGATCTCCCAATCCTCATCGGAACCCATAGAGTTTTCGGGACGGGTAGAAAGCTCTATGTGATAGTCAAAGCCAAAGAGAGTATATACCTCATCGATAAGGCTCACAACACCCTTTATCTCGTCTTTAATTTGCTCCTTTGTCATAAAAATATGCGCATCGTCCTGAGTAAAGCAGCGCACACGCATAAGTCCGTGAAGCTGTCCGCTCTTTTCGTGGCGGTGAACAAGTCCCAGCTCGCCTGCTCTTAAGGGCAGGTCTCTGTATGAGTGAGGCTCCTGCATATATACGAGCATACCGCCGGGGCAGTTCATGGGCTTTATGGCAAAGTCGGTATCGTCTATCGTGGTGGTATACATATTGTCCTTATAGTGATCCCAATGGCCGCTTCTCTCCCAAAGGCTGCGGTTGAGCATCATGGGAGTCTGTATTTCCACATAGCCTGCTCTTTTGTGTATTTCTCTCCAATAGTCAATGAGAGTGTTTTTTATAACCATTCCCTTGGGGAGAAAGAACGGAAAACCGGGGCCTTCTTCAAGAAGAACGAAAAGGCCGAGCTCCTTGCCGAGCTTTCGGTGGTCACGCTTTTTGGCCTCCTCTATAAGGCGGAGATGCTCCTCCAGATCGGACGCCTTTGTGAAGGCTGTGCCGTATATTCTCGAAAGCATTTTGTTCTTTTCGCTGCCTCTCCAGTATGCTCCCGCAACGGAGGTGAGCTTTATGGCCTTTATAGCCTTTGTGGAGGCAAGGTGGGGGCCTGCGCAGAGGTCGGTGAATTCTCCCTGCTTATAAAACGATATTATGGCGTCTTCGGGGAGGTCTTTTATAAGCTCTACCTTATAAGGCTCATTCTTCTCCTCCATAAACCTTATGGCCTCTTCTCTGGGCAGCTCAAACCTTTCAAGCTTAAGGTTTTCTTTGGCGATTTTTTTCATTTCGGCCTCTATTTTTTCAAGATCCTCCTCGGTAAAGGGGGTCTCTCTGTCAAAGTCATAATAGAATCCATCGGCAATAGAGGGGCCTATGGCAAGCTTTGTCTCGGGGAAAAGTCTCTTTATGGCCTGCGCCATAACGTGAGAGGCAGTGTGGCGAAAGGCTCTTTTGCCCTCGTCTGTGTCAAAGGTGCAGAATTCTATATGGCCGTCCTCTTTAAGCTCCGTGCGTATGTCCTCGACCCTGCCGTTGAATTTTGCGCAGCAGAGGTTTCGGGCAAGTCCCTCGGAGATGGATCTGCATACGTCAAGAACAGTGACTCCCGACTCATACTGTCTCACCGAGCCGTCCTTAAGTGTAATATTGATCATAAATATCCTCCTTGTTAATAATAAAAAATGCCCACAAGCCATAGCCTATGGGACGAGAGTTTGTTGTCAATGATATTCGCACTCCGCTTACGCTTCGCGCTCATAACCGACGGCTTCTGATGAAGCCTTTGTATTCGGATGGGAGCTTGCATCTCCCACCGAATACAACAGTAAGTACCCACCGCCTAAAGAGGCGGGGGACTTACTTGTCTGTTAAATACTGCTCGTTTCCACCCTTTTTAAAGGCGGTGTTCTTTAACGCAGAACCCTACGGGCGTTATTGGCGCCTCTCAAAGGCGGTATCCGAAAAAATCGTGAATGAGCCGTTTCACCCGCAGGCTCTCTCTGTTATTCCGTAAAAGATCGGACGTGTCCTTATCTCAGATTTACTTTCTTTATTATAACATTAAAGGGACGTTTGTCAAGGTTGAATTTTCAATACCTTCGACAAATATGCCTTTTCGGGCGCAAAAGCGTGCAGGCGGCTCCTTTATACGCCAAAATAGGAGCAAAATTTTATTTTTGGCTTCAGCGTGTCGAAAAATCGACACGCTGTCATCAAAATGCAGCCGCATTTTGATGAGGCCAAATGTGCGTGCCGGGCAAGGTAAGCGACTTCATTTGGATAAAGGAATATAAATTTCAATTTATTCCAAAAACTGCGTTTTTTCGCAAATTGAAATTTATTCCTCTGGCATCGGAAGAAAATCCGAACGCCTGAGCGTGAGCGAAAGGCGGCGTTTGCCGTAGGCAAACGTGCTGAGGACGGGCAAAGCTCATTGCTCAGTGCTTTTCCTTACGGAAAAGTTGCCCTTCGGGCAATCCGACATCTTTCGGACACTACCTGCGGATTAAAGTCTGCGACGCTATATATAATATATTTGTCGAATATTTTTCTTATTATAAGTAAATATACTTTTTTGACAGTTTAGAGCAAAATTTTATTTTTAGCTTGTTTTATTGTTAAGTTGGTGTTAAAATATGATAAAAGGTATATGAAGATATGCGGATATGCGGCTGTAAGGATGGGGCCTTTTGCGCAAAGGCTTGCCGAAAACAAAGCTTTTGGGAGGAATATTATGAATTATGGAGCTATGCTTGTGACCTTTCTGGGCGGTCTGGGACTGTTTTTGTATGGCGTGAGCCTTATGTCCTCGGGACTTCAGAAGGTCGCAGGAAACAAAATGAGAAAAATACTGGCGGTTCTTACGAAAAACAGGCTTGTGGGCGTAGGGCTGGGCGCTCTTGTCACAGCCATAATACATTCTTCAGCCGCCACCACCGTTATGGTAATAGGCTTTATAAATGCGGGACTTCTCAATCTCAGTCAGTCCGTAGGCATAATAATGGGCGCAAACATAGGTACGACCATCACAAGCTGGATCGTATCCTCGTCCGAATGGGCTGCTTTTATGGCGCCCCTTACAATGGGACCCATCGCCATAGCGTTAGGCTCCATAAGCGGTATATTTGTTAAAAAGGGATTCGTCAAGAGCCTTACAGAAATAATAGTCGGCTTCGGTATGCTCTTTATGGGCATAGGCCTTATGACCGAGGGAGCCTCGCCCCTGAGCGAGCTGCCTGTTTTTTCGCAGGTTTTTGCAAAGCTCGGCTCCAACCCTCTGCTGGGCGTTGTGGCAGGCGCAGTCGTTACTGCCATAATACAGTCCTCCACGGCATCCATAGGTATACTTCAGTCCCTCGCAATATCCGGCATAGTCACATGGAACAGCGCCGTATACATAATAATGGGTCAGAATATAGGTACCTGTATAACAGCTCTGTTTTCGGCGGTGGGCTCATCGAGAAACTCAAAGGCGGCAGCCTGTATACACCTTTTGTTCAATGTAATAGGCTCTGTTCTGTTCAGCGTTATAGCCTTCCTTCTGTTCAGGTTTGTTGTACCCGATCTTGGCAACAGCGTAATAAACCTTACCGAAATATCTCTTGTTCACACGGGCTTTAACCTTGCAAACACCATCATTATGTATCCCTTTGCGGATCTTCTTGTAAAGGCTGCCGAAAAGCTCACATCCTTTGCCAAGTCGAGCGAGGGAGACGAGGCTCTGCTTGTACATCTTGACCTCAGAGTTCTCAGCTCGCCGCCCCTTGCCATTGAAAACTGCGTAAAGGAGATCGTAAGAATGGGCAGACTGTCCCTCGAAAACCTTATTATGGCATCGGATGCCCTTTTCGACCACGACAAGGAGAAGATCGAAAAGGTGGATTCGAGAGAGGCGAGCATCGATCAGCTTCAGGGTACCATAACAAAGTTTATGGTAAGGCTCTGCAATACCCCCGGCTTAAGCTCAGGCGAAAACAAAGTCCTGACATCGCTTTTCCATACGGTTAACGATATGGAGAGGATAGGCGACTACAGCGAAAACCTCATAGAGTCGGCGCAGTTTATGGCAGGAGAGGAGCTTGAATTTTCGGATATTCAGAAAACCGAGCTGAGAAAGATGTGTGACGAGGCCATAAAGTGCGTTACATCGGCGCTTGACGCCCTCGAAAACAACAGCTATCGCAGCGCCGAAAGGACGATACGCTCGGAGCAGGCTATTGACGATATGGAGGCTGCGTACAGAAAGCTGCATATAGAAAGGCTTTCTTCAAACAGCGTAGACGCAACAACGGGAATCTCCTATCTGGATACCCTCACAAATCTTGAAAGAGTCGGCGACCATGCGCTTAACGTGGCTCAGGTAGTTATGAAAAGATTTTTATAAAAATTTTTAGGGGCGGAGATAAACAAAAAATTTTTCTTCCGCCTTTTTTGACGAAAATTTTTTCACAGACGGCGGCTTAAGAGACACCTTGAATAAAATTTACTTTTTTTGGAATTATAATTGAAAATACATTGAAATATCAGCAGACCTGTGTTATAATAACTAAAATGTTTATGTCAATTTATCGAAAGGAGAAACATACAAATGCTTAATAAGAAAAATGTGGATGATTTTAACGTACAAGGCAAAAGAGTGCTTGTAAGGTGCGACTTCAACGTGCCTCTCAAGGACGGAGTTATCACCGATGAAAACAGAATAACTGCCGCTATGCCCACCATAACCGCTCTGGTAAACAGGGGCGCAAAGGTCATACTCTGCTCTCATCTCGGCAAGCCCAAGGCTCCCGAAGCAAAGTTTTCGCTTGCTCCCGTGGCAAAGAGACTTTCGGAAAAGCTGGGCAAGGACGTTGTTTTTGCCGCTGACGAAACCGTTGTGGGCGAAAACGCAAAAAAGGCAGTTGAGGCTATGAAGGACGGCGATGTGGTACTTCTCGAAAACACACGTTTCCGCAAGGAAGAAACAAAGAACATAGACGACTTTTCAAAGGAGCTTGCGTCTCTTGCGGATATATATATCTGCGACGCTTTCGGCTCATCTCACAGGGCTCACTGCTCAACTGTCGGCGTAACAAAGTATGTTGACGACTGCGGCGTAGGCTATCTTATGGAAAAGGAGATCAACTATCTCGGCAACGCAGTAAACTCGCCCAAGCGTCCGTTTCTGGCTATTCTCGGCGGCGCAAAGGTTACCGACAAGATCGCCGTTATAGACAATCTTCTCGAAAAAGTCGATAAGCTCATTATAGGCGGCGGTATGGCTTATACCTTCCTTAAGGCTCAGGGCTATGAGGTAGGACAGTCACTTCTGGACTCAGACAAGCTGGACTATTGCAAGGATATGCTTAAAAAGGCAGAGGAAAAAGGCGTAGAGCTTCTTCTCCCCATAGACACTGTGGTTGCATCGGAGTTCCCCGATCCCATAGATGCGGAAATACCCTATGAGGTAGTCCCCTCCACGGCTATTCCGGCGGACAAGCAGGGTCTTGACATAGGTCCCAAGACAAGAGAGCTTTTTGCAAAGGCCGCAAAGGAAAGCAAGACTGTTGTCTGGAATGGTCCTATGGGCGTATTTGAAAATCCTGTTTTTGCTCAGGGTACGATCGCAGTTGCAGAGGCTCTGGCAGAGACCGAGGCCATCACCATCATAGGCGGAGGCGATTCGGCCGCTGCGGTAAACACTCTCGGCTTTGGCGACAAAATGACTCATATATCAACGGGCGGCGGAGCTTCACTTGAATTTCTTGAAGGCAAGGAGCTGCCGGGTGTTGCCGCTGCCGATGACAAATAATAAAAACGCTGAAAACAGATCCGCATCTGTACAAATCTATATATATAATAAAAGGGTGAAAGTAAATGCGTAAAAATATTATTGCGGGAAACTGGAAGATGAACCTTACTCCCAGCGAGTCAAAAGGTCTTGTAAATATGCTTAAGGACGCCTGCGAGGCGGCGAAGTGCGATGTTGTTTTCTGCGTACCTTATGTGGACATCGACACCGTAACAAAGGAGCTTGAGGGCTGCAAAAACATAGCCGTAGGCGCTCAGAACCTTCACTTTGAGGATCACGGAGCCTATACGGGCGAGGTTTCTGCGGATATGCTTAAGGAAATGGGCGTAAAGTACGTTATCATAGGACATTCCGAAAGGAGACAGTATTTCGGCGAGACCGATGAAACGGTAAACAAGAAGATAAAAATGGCTCTCAGAAAGGGTCTTATACCTATACTTTGCGTAGGAGAAACTCTTCAGATGAAGGATGACGGCATCACCATCGACCACATCTCTATTCAGATAAAGAGAGCCTTCAGAGGGGTTGACTCGGAGGACGTTGACAGAGTAATAATCGCCTATGAGCCTATATGGGCTATCGGTACGGGCAGAACGGCCTCGGCATATCAGGCTGAGGAGGTCTGCGCAGGCATAAGAGCCATTATAGGAGACATCTACGGAGACGAGATCGCCGAAAACATAAGAATACTTTATGGCGGAAGCATGAACTCCGAAAACTGTGAGGAGCTTATGGCAATGCCCGATATTGACGGCGGTCTTATAGGCGGCGCAAGCCTTAAGAACGATTTTAACCTTATCGTAAACAGCGTCAGGGAATAACAGAAAGATTTAAGGTGTTCGGAGGATTTATGAAGAAAAAAACCACTATTTTAATGATACTTGACGGATTCGGAATAAATGAAAGATCCGAGGGAAACGCAATCGCTATGACCCCCACTCCCAACATCGACAGACTTATGAAGGAATATCCTTTTGTAAAGGGATATGCATCGGGTCTTGACGTGGGACTTCCCGATGGACAGATGGGAAACTCTGAGGTCGGTCATCTCAATATGGGCGCAGGCCGCATTGTGTATCAGGAGCTTACGAGAATAACAAAATCCATTCAGGACGGCGACTTTTTCACAAATGAAGAGCTGCTTAAGGCTGTGAATAACTGCAAGGAGCATAACAGCGCCCTCCACGTTTTCGGACTTGTTTCGAGGGGCGGCGTTCACAGCGCTCTGGAGCATATCTTCGCCGTATTTGAGCTTGCAAAGAGAAACGGACTTGAAAAGGTGTATATGCACGCTTTTCTTGACGGCAGAGACACGCCTCCCACATCGGCAAAGGGCTATCTCACGGAGCTTGAAAACGAAATGGCAAGGATCGGCGTAGGCAAAATCGCCACCATAAGCGGCCGATATTATGCTATGGACAGAGACAAAAACTATGACAGAGTAGAAAAAGCCTATGCAGCCATAGTCTATGGAGAGGGAAAGACCGCTCCTTCTATGGCACAGTGTATGGACGCCACATATGCCGAGGGCATAAATGACGAGTTTGTTATACCCACAGTTATACTCGAAAACGGAAAGCCTACGGCAACGGTAGAAGAAAACGACTCCATAATTTTCGCAAACTTCCGCCCCGACAGAGCAAGAGAAATAACACGCTCCTTCTGCGACAGCGATTTTCCGTTTTTTGAAAGAAGAAAAGGCCATATGAACGTCACATATGTATGCTTTACCGAATATGACGTGACTATAGAAAACAAAAACGTGGCATTCAAGCCCCAGACACTCCAAAAGACTATGGGAGAGTATATTTCGTCACTGGGACTTACGCAGGCGAGAATAGCCGAAACCGAAAAATATGCTCACGTTACATTCTTTTTCAACGGAGGAGTGGAGGCACCCAACCCCAACGAGCGCAGATTTCTTGTGCCGTCACCGAAGGTGGCTACCTATGACCTTCAGCCCGAAATGAGCGCTCCCGAGGTCACCGAAAAGCTCATAGAAAACATAAAATCGGGCGAAAACGATCTTATAATAATCAACTACGCCAACCCCGATATGGTAGGACATACGGGAGTTATAGAGGCTGCGTGCAAAGCGGTGGCATATATAGACGAGTGCGTAGGCAGGGTCGTTCAGACTGTCGTGGAGGAGGGCGCCCGGATGTTTATATGCGCAGACCACGGCAATATCGAACAGCTTATAAACTATGAGACAGGCGATCCCTTTACGGCGCATACCACAAACCCCGTTCCATTTATACTTGTGAATTATCCCGAGGCAAAGGGACTCAGAGAGGGCGGCAGACTGGCTGACATAGCTCCCACGCTCCTCGATATGATGGGGCTTGAACAGCCCGAAGAAATGACGGGAAAATCTCTTATAATAAGGGAATAACCTTTATAGGACGAAGGACTTTTGGCAGTTTGGCAGGGTGATTGTGATATATTTAAAAAAATGACGGCAAATTTGTTAAAAGTGTTTGACACAGAGGTAATATTATTTTAAAATAAATACAATGGTAAGCATTGTTATTTACTTATAATGAATGAAAGGAGACTAAACAAATGAAAGGTTATTTGGAAATCGTTGACGTATTTGCAAGACAGGTGCTTGACTCAAGAGCAAACCCCACGGTAGAGGCTGAGGTTATCGTTGAGGCAGATAGCGGTCAGCAGTTTATGGGACGTGCCGCTGTTCCCTCCGGCGCATCGACAGGTCAGTTTGAGGCTGTGGAGCTTCGTGACGGAGACAAGGACATCTATAACGGAACAAGCGTTCTTAAGGCTGTTGCAAATGTAAACGATATTATCGCAGACGAGCTTATCGGTATGAACGCTCTCGATCAGGTAGCTATCGACAAAAGGATGATCGAGCTTGACGGCACACCCAACAAGGCTAAGCTTGGCGCAAACGCAACTCTTGCCGTATCAATGGCTGTTGCAAAGGCTGCATCGGAGGCACTCAACGTATCTCTTTATCAGTATCTCGGCGGATTCAACGCAAAGACTCTTCCCGTTCCTATGATGAATATTATGAACGGCGGAAAGCACGCTGACAACACCGTTGACCTTCAGGAATTTATGATTATGCCCGTTGGCGCTCCCACATTCTCAGAGGCTCTCAGAATGTGCTGCGAAATCTATCATGCTCTTAAAAAGGTTCTTAAGAGCAAGGGATATTCGACAGGCGTAGGCGACGAGGGCGGTTTCGCTCCCAACTGCGCTACGGCAGACGAGGTTATCGAGCTTATTCTTGAGGCTACCGTAAACGCAGGCTACAAGCCCGGCGAGCAGATCAGAATCGCTATGGATCCCGCATCATCCGAGCTTTATAAGGAGGACGGACTTTATCACTTCCCCGGAGAGACAGAGGCAAAGGGTCTTGATGAAGAAATCGTAAGAACCTCCGAAGAAATGGTAGATTATTATGCAGACCTCTGCGAGAAGTTCCCCATTATCTCAATCGAGGACGGACTTGCAGAAGAGGACTGGGACGGCTGGAAGCTTCTTACAGAAAGACTTGGCGACAAGATTCAGCTTGTTGGCGATGACCTCTTTGTTACAAACACATCGAGACTTCAGAAGGGTATTGACCTTGGAGTAGCTAACGCAATCCTCATCAAGGTAAATCAGATCGGTACACTTACAGAAACCTTTGACGCTATCGAGCTTGCAAAGAGAAACAATATGACAGCAGTCGTTTCTCACCGTTCGGGAGAGACTGAGGACGCTACCATCGCCGACATCGTTGTTGCAGTAAACGCAGGACAGATCAAGACGGGCGCTCCAGCAAGAACAGACCGTGTTGCAAAGTACAATCAGCTTCTGAGGATCGAAGAAGAGCTTGGCGATGTAGGACAGTATCTCGGACTTGACGCTTGGTACAACTTAAAGAATAAATAATATTGCTTTAAAAGCTTTTCCTACGGAAAAATAAAGACTTTTTGTCCGCCGACACAGATGTGAGGCGGCACAGGGTCGCATTATAAGAAAAAAATGACAGGGCAGGCAGTATAATTTGTCTGCCTTGTTTTTAACAGGGGGATCGGTTTTTATGAAGGCTGAAATAATTGCTGTCGGTACGGAGCTTCTTCTGGGAGATATAATAAACACAAACGCAAAATATCTTTCGGAGGAGCTGGCAGGACTGGGCATAGGCGTATATTATCAGACTGTTGTGGGAGACAACAGAGAAAGGCTCCTTAAGGCGCTTAAGGACGGCTTTGACAGAGCCGACATAATTGTTACAACGGGGGGACTCGGCCCTACGGACGATGACATAACAAAAGAAACGGGAGCAGAATTTTTCGGCAGAGAAATGTATCTTGACGAAAATATTATGGAGGGCATAAGAGCTTATTTCAAAGGCAGAAAAATGGCCGACACAAACATAAAGCAGGCATATGTCCCATCGGGAGGCATCGTTCTTGAAAACAATAACGGCACTGCTCCCGGCATTATCATAGAAGAAAACAACAAAATACTTATAATGCTCCCCGGCCCTCCCAATGAAATGAGACCTATGTTTGAAAAAGCTGCCGCTCCTTATCTGAGGACAAAAAACAGCGGCGCCATAGTCTCCCGCACACTAAGACTTACGGGGATAGGGGAGTCCGCCGCAGCCGAAAAGGTAGAGGAGCTTATGGCGGAGGGTATAAATCCCACCATAGCGCCCTATGCCAAGGAGGACGGAGTGTTTTTCAGGATCACCGCAAAGGGAGCCGACAGGGACGAATGTCAGAGACTCATAGAGCCTGCCGCAAGGGAGATATATTCAAGACTGGGCGAATATATATACGGCGAAAACGAAACGACCCTTGCCGAGGCCGTTGTGAGGGAGCTTGTCGGAAGAAAAATAACGATTGCCACAGCCGAAAGCCTCACGGGAGGAATGCTGGCATCAAAGCTTGTGGACGTGGCAGGAGTGTCGCAGGTGTTCAGGGAGGGTTTTGTGGTCTATACAAACGAAAGCAAAATAAAAACCCTCGGAGTGGACAAGGCCACAATAGAAAGCTTCGGAGCCATATCTGAGGAAACGGCGGGACTGATGGCTAAGGGAGCCGCTATTGCCGCAGGAGCCGACATAGGCGTTTCGACAACGGGCATAGCGGGCGGCGGAGTCATAAAGAACCCCACTCCCAACGAAAGCGATATATCCTATGACAAACCTGTGGGAAGGGTTTATATAGGAGTATACTATAAAAACAATATATACACAAAGGAGCTTAACCTCAGAGGAAACAGACAAAAAATAAGAGGGCTCAGCGTAACATATGCACTGGATTTTTTGAGAAAAATTATAAGGGATCTTTAAAAATAAAAGCTTGAGACAGAAAACAAAGAGAAACAAAGAATGCTAAGGAGGAAAAAATATTGAATATTACGGATTATGCAAACAAACAGGTAAAAACCTGTATGATAAACGACAGGATAGACAAAGAGCTGTTCAAGAAATACGGAGTAAAAGAGGGACTCAGAGACGAAAACGGGCAGGGGGTCGTTACGGGGCTGTCAACTATTTCCGACGTAAGCTCATTTGACTATATTGACGGAAAAAGAGTTGCCAGAGACGGCAGACTGCTCTACAGAGGCATAGATATAAAGGATATTATACAGGGAAACAAGGGTAAGAGGTTTCTCTATGAGGAGACTGCCTATCTTCTGCTTTTCGGCGTCCTCCCCACAAGGCAGGAGCTTGAGGATTTTAAGGAGGCTCTGGCAGAAAGTATGGTCTTTCCCATTACGTTTACGAGGGACGTTATTATGAAAGCCACCACCGAGGACATAATGACGTCTATGACGAAAAGTATGCTTACCCTCGCTTCATATGACGAAGAAAAAAACAATCTCGACCCCGGGAACGTACTGCGCCAGTGCATAGAGCTTATAAGCACCTTCCCTATGATGGCTGTCTACGGCTATCACGCCTACAACCACTATGAAAATGATGAAAGTATGTATATACACAAGCCCGACAGGGAGCTTTCTATCTCGGAAAACTTTCTGAGAATGTTAAGACCCGATATGAAATATACCGAGCTTGAAGCGAAGGTTCTGGATATAGCTCTTATGCTTCATATGGAACACGGCGGCGGAAACAATTCTACCTTCACAACGAGAGTAGTCACTTCTTCGGGCTCCGACACCTATTCGGTGATTGCCGCTGCTATGTCCTCCCTTAAGGGAAAGCGCCACGGCGGAGCAAACCTTATGGTGGTAAATATGATAGACGACATAAAGGAGCATATTTCGGACTATAAGGACGAAGACGAAATAGAAAGCTATCTTGTCAGAATATTGGATAAGGAGGCCTTTGACAGAAAGGGTCTTATATACGGTATGGGTCACGCAATATATTCTCTCTCGGATCCCAGAGAAAGGGTATTCAAGAGCTTTGTGGAGCAGCTTGCAAAGGCAAAGGGACGTGACGAGGATATGACGCTCTATAACAACATCGAAAAAATCGCTCCCAAGATCATTGCCGAAAAAAGAAAGATATATAAGGGAGTAAGCCCCAATGTGGACTTTTACAGCGGCTTTGTATATGATATGCTGGGTATCCCGAGAGAGCTTTTTACACCGCTTTTCGCCGTGGCGAGGATAGTCGGCTGGAGCGCCCACAGAATAGAGGAGCTTATTACCATGGACAAAATAATCAGACCTGCGTATGAAAGCCTTGTCACCAAAAAAGAATATATCAGCATAGAAAACAGATAAAAATTCAGACACATAACAAACAAAAAATATAAAAGAAACTGACGGCTATTGAAAAGTCTGTATAATTATGCTATAATATTTTTTAAGAAAACAGTCCCATAGTTTATACGCCTCCCATCGGGGAAAGGTACGAAAATTAAAGGAGACGGATATGCGGACTCTATTTTAACCATAAGGAGGATGGTATTTATGAAAATGCTTAAAAGAGCGGCTGCCATTCTGACGGCTGCCGTTATGACGGCAACGCTTGCCCCCGGCATAGCATTTGCCGAAGAAAACAAGCTTTTGGCTTTTCCCGGCGCAGAGGGCGGCGGAAAGTACACTCAGGGCGCAAGAGCCAATGACAAAATTCAGATCTATCACGTTACAAATCTGAATGACAGCGGCCCCGGCTCCCTCAGAGACGGCGTAGACAACAGCGCAAGCGGAAACATCGTTGTTTTTGACGTAGACGGCACGATAAATCTTGAAAGCGACCTCAATCTGGGCAGCAATATAACCGTTTTGGGACAGACTGCACCCGGAGAGGGCATAACCGTCACGGGACGTCAGGTTCAGACCACAGACGGCGCAGACAACATTATTTTCAGATATATGAGAGTAAGACCTACGGACGACCAGAACGTAGAGCTTGACGGTCTGGGAGGAAGATACAGCACAAATGTAATTTTCGATCACTGCAGCGTTTCGTGGTCGGTGGACGAGCTTCTGACTCTCTACGCAGGCTCGTGGGATAGTGTTAAAGAAGGAGAGGGCAAGCCCCACGGCTCAAATCTCACTGTTCAGAATACTCTGGCAGCCGAAAGTCTCAGGATGAGCTCTCACTTTAAGGGCGCTCACGGCTACGGCGGAATAATGGGCGGCGACAACGCAACATACCACCACAATCTTCTGGCTCATCACGACAGCAGAAGCCCCAGACTTGACAGAGAGATGAACGGTACCGAGGTCACCGCGAACCTTATATACAACTGGGGTCAGACAAACTCGGCATACGGCGGAGAACCTTATTCAAATGGCAATAAAACAGGCGATCCTTCAAGGACAAAGCCCAATATCGTAAATTATACAAACAACTATTATTCATACGGCCCATCCACCAAAGACAGCCTTAGAAGCCGTATATTCCAGATAACAAACGATTTTCCCGATAAAGTTAAGGGAAGCTTCTTCTTCAACGGAAACTTTGTATACGGATCTACGGGCGTTACCGCAGACAACTCAAAGGGCGTAGACGGATCGGATAAATATACGGCGCTTCCCGAGGCCTATGATATGGGCGAGTATAAGCTTAGCAAGTACGATACGGCTGAGGAGGCCTATGACAGCATACTTGCCAACGTAGGCGCAACGATCCCCAAGAGAGACGCTGTTGACGCGCGTATAATAGACGATGTAAAGCATCATACGGGACGTGTAATAAACAACGCAAACGAGGCAGGCGGAAAAATCGACTTCAAGTATGAGCCTACGACCACAAGAGTCTTTGCCGTTCCTCAGGAATGGATAGACGAAAAGGGACTTTCGGAATTCGGCGAGGCCGATATAATAACAAAGGAAGGCCCCTACAAGGGATATACTCTTATGGAGGCTTATGTAAACGAGTGGACAGAAGAGCAGCAGGCTCCCACGAATCCCTCGATAACGGTTATGTCGCCCGCTATAGCATCGGTTAACAGCACTGTTGACGGAAAAGCCGTAAACAACGGAAACTGGACAGTTGTAACCGAAAATGACAAGATTTCATACCGCGCAGAGGCAACGGCATCGGAGGGTACCGAGATAACGGGTATGGAGCTTTATGATGCAAACGAGCTTATACAGAAATATGAAGGCCAAAGCAGCATAGACGACAGCATATCCCTCCCGGCAGGCACTCACTATCTGTCATGCAGAGCATACAATAACAAGGGCGAAAAGACCCAGAGCACAATGTCCATAGTATATGTAAAGGACACAAGCGAAGACCTTGGGGATATGTCCTTTACAGAGCTTAACAACGGCGGCGGAAAGTTCAAGAATTTAGGCGGAGCAAGCTATGACAGCGCTGCGGGCACCTATAAGATATACGGATCGGGTACCCTTACAAACGGTTCCACATCCACAAGTACCTTCCCGTCTACCAACAAGATAAAGAATGACGACAACGCATATCTCTATAAAGAAGTAAGCGGAAACTTTGACATCAGGGTAAAAACCGACAGCATACCCAGATTTGAAAATCAGCAGAACAACGGTCTTATGTTCAGACAGACTCTTGACGCCGATTCGAGAATGGCTATGATAACCTACAGTATGTTGAAGTATGGTATAAACGACCGTATACTTTACAGAGATACAAAGGGCAAAGAGTCTATGTATACATATTTCGAGACCATTTCGGGAGGTTATGCTCAGAATAAGTCAAGCGGCGAAAATGTTGAGGACGCTCCTTATATGAGGATAGTCAGATACGGAGACGAGATTTGGCTCTTTGTTTCGACAGACGGCGAAAGCTGGACAAATGGCGTACGTCAGCCGTGGCATATGACATTTGAAAACCTTCCCGAAACGGTATATGTAGGCTATGCTGTGGATTCGGCAGACGCCATATCGGTTAAGCCCTATTTCTCAGAAACCTCTATAAGCGGACTCAGCATAATAACGGGAGACGCCGTAGTAGACCCCGCAGAGGAGAGCAGTGGCCCCAAGCTGGAATATGTCGATCACGATACCGAAAACGGATTTTTCTATGACCGCTCGTTCCTTATGAAGGACAATGTGGGAGGCAGCTTTATAATTTCTTCGGACGGCGATATTTCGACCTGCTATGAAACAAACGAAAAGACGGAAGGCAACAGCACAAATATGCTCAAGCTTGGCGACAAGGCTGTTCAGATACCCATACCCGAGGAGTACGCAGAGGGCGACTATAAGATAGAATACGATTTTCTTACCACAAATACCGACAAAGAAGGACGTTCCTTCAGATTCTATCTTGACAACGATGTTCACGACTATGATACAGCCACAGGTAAAGCCTTGGCAATGGGTAACGACAATGCGTTTATGCATATTATGGACGTGGAAGGAAAGCTATACGCGACCTCTTCTCCTGCAGATCTTGGCGCAAAGGAAGCCGTGGGAACAGAGCTTGGCTCTCTTGAACCCAACAAGTGGTACCATATAACAATAGAGGGCACAAACGGCGGAAGTACAGTAAACTTCAGCGCAGCCCTCCACGGAACGGACGGACAATATGATCCCGAAAATATTTCGGCCGAGCCCGTTATTTCGCAGAGCGTACCCACGACAGAGGGAAGAAACAGTACGTTAAAGCAGCTTAAATTTATGAGGACTGCAAAGGGAAGTCTCTATTTTGACAATATATCTTTTGCAGGCACAAAGGCGGTAGAGCCCACAGAGGATCCTACGGGAGATGTTGACGGCATTGAGGGACTTACGGCGAACGATGCTGCCGTTGTGCAGTATTACGTATCGACAGGCGGCCAAAAGGTTCAGCCTGATTGGAACTTAAGCCTTGAAAATGCCGATATGAACGGCTCAAAGACCATAGACCTTGAGGACGCAAAAATAATCCTCAATATGGTACTTAACAGCGCCTATAAATATACGGCTCAATAATACACAACAAAATACATCGGGGTCGGAGTTTTGTTCTCCGACCCCTTTCGGTATGTGTTCCTAAAAAATAATGGTTATATGAGGTTTTTGATATATGAAAAAAATTCTTTTTATTAACGTATGCGTGCGAAAGGATTCACGGACAAACAGGCTTGCTCACAGTCTCCTTGAAAGACTTGACGGTCAGGTCACAGAGGTTCGTCCCGACAGGGAGGATATGCTTAAGCCCCTGTCGGAGGAGGGGCTCAGACGGCGTGACGAGCTTTTAGCCGCAGGAGAGCTTTCGGCAGGGGAGCTTTCGGCGGCAAGGAGCTTTGCCGAGGCCGACATTATCGTTATTGCCGCTCCGTATTGGGATCTGTCGTTTCCGTCTCTGCTAAAAATTTATTTTGAAAATGTCACCGTGTGCGGCGTGACGTTCCGCTATAACGACAGGGGCATACCCGAAGGCCTGTGCAGAGCCGAAAAGCTCTATTATGTGACGACCTCGGGCGGTCCCATTATACACAATATGGGCTTTGAATATGCGGATACTCTGTCAAAGGTATTTTATGGCATAGAGGAAACCCATTTTATTTCAGCCGAGGGACTTGACATAGTGGGAGCTGATGCGGAGGGCATACTTAACGATGCTATAAATTCCCTCTGTAAAATAACGGAATAAAGCTGCCTGCGGATATTGCGACAGCATTTTGATGAAGTGTTTATATTCCAAGCTCGGAGCAATAGCCCTTCAGCATATCGGCGCTGTTTCTGAGAGCCGCAACCTCCGTGTCTGAAAATGGCAGCTCCAGTATGCGGCTTGCGCCGTGGGCGTTGACTATTGTGGGCAGGCTTAAGCATATGTCCTTTATGCCGTATTCTCCTTCGCAGACGGTGGAAAGGGGCAGTATGGTGTTTTCGTTGCCTATTATGGCTTCGCATATACGCCTTACGGCAAGGGCGATGGCATAGTAGGTGGCTCCCTTTTTGCTTATTATTTCATAGGCTGCATTTTTTGTCTCGTGATAGAAGTCGTCCCTGTTGAAACATATGCTGTCGCAGCTTCCGCAGCTTTTGCAATAGTCCTCCACAGGCAGCCCCGCAAGTCTTGTGAGGCTCCATGTAGGCACCTCTGAGTCACCGTGTTCACCGATTATATAGGTATGCACGTTTCTTGCGTCAATGTTTGTATGCTCGCCTATTATATATTTGAGTCTTGCGGTGTCAAGAACGGTGCCTGAGCCGAACACCTTTCGTCTTGAAAACCCCGAAAGCTTGAACGTGACATAAGTGAGTATATCTACGGGGTTTGTCACGACCATAAGAATGGTGTCGTCCGTACAGAATTTGTTTATTTCGCCGACTATGTTTTTGAATATTACAAAATTTCTTTTCAGAAGGTCTATTCGTGTTTCTCCCTCCTTCTGGTTTGCTCCTGCCGTGATTATCACCATATCGGCGTCCTTTATAAGGCTGTAGTCCCCTGCGGTGACCTTTACGGGGCTTACGAAGGGCATACCGTGGTTCAGATCCATTGCGTCTCCCTCGGCCTTGTTTTTATTTATATCCACAAGGACTATTTCAGACACAAGTCCGCTTAAAAACATAGTATAGGCAATTGTCGAGCCCACAAAGCCTGTTCCGATTATTGCGATTTTTCCTTTTATCAAATTTTTTTCCCTCCCTAAGTTTTTAAATGGCTTATTATTACATATCATTAGGCGTTTTCTTAGTTTATTCTGTACACATAGACTTAAATTATTCCGAAAAATTCGGCGATTATTTTATAAAAAAGCATTGCTTTTTTCGGCTGTTGCATATATAATCGTAGTGTATTGTTATAAGGAAAAGTATGTTTGCCAAAAGCATAATTTTATGAAAGGTGATATTTAAAATGGTTAAAAAAGAACTGCTTTATACGGGAAAAGCAAAAAAAGTATACGCAACGGACGATCCGAATCTCTGTATTTTTGAATACAAGGACGACGCAACGGCTTTCAACGGCCTTAAAAAGGGCTCCTTTGAGGGCAAGGGAGTCATCAACAACAAAATGGCAAATTTCATATTCAGACTTCTTGAGGCTGACGGAATAAAGACTCATCTGAAAGAAGAGCTGTCCGACAGAGAAACTCTTGTTGAAAAATGCGAGATCGTTCCGCTGGAAATTATTGTAAGAAATGTGGCGGCAGGCTCCTTTTCAAAAAGATTCGGAGTAGAGGAGGGAACCCCGCTTAAAAACCCCACCCTTGAATTCAGCTATAAAAATGACGATCTGGGAGACCCTATGATAAACACCTCTCAGGCTTTGGCTATCGGACTTGCCACGGAGAATGAAATAAAAGAGCTTTCCGAAATGGCATTTAAAGTAAACGAAAGCCTCAAAAAGATATTTTTGCAAATAGGCATAAAGCTTATTGACTTCAAGATCGAGGCAGGCAGAACATCTGACGGAAGGATTGTGCTTGCGGACGAAATATCCCCCGACACATGCAGACTTTGGGACGCAGAAACAAACAAAAAGCTTGACAAGGATCGTTTCCGCTTTGATTTGGGAGAATTTTCGGACGTTTATTTTGAGGTCTGGGGAAGACTTAAGGAATATTATGGAAATAACTGATCCCCTTTTATTCGCTGTCATTTGATCCCGAAACAAAAATAAAAGACGGCTCTTGTATAATTGATTATGGAGGATAATCCTGAATGAGTATATTAAAAGAAGAATGCGGAGTTTTTGGGATATGGGATCCCAAGGGCTGCTGCGCAAATACGACCTGTAACGCCCTTGTGGCTCTTCAGCACAGGGGGCAGGAGGGCTGCGGCATCGCCGTAAATCTGGACAGAGAGATCAGCTATTATAAGGACATCGGGCTTGTGAACGAGGTCTTTGACAACGAAACGCTTGAAAAATATCCCGGTCATATGGCAGTGGGTCATGTGAGATATTCAACGGCAGGAGGCTCACTTCGTGAAAACGTGCAGCCTCTCGTACTGAGATATATAAAGGGTACACTTGCGATTGTTCATAACGGAAACATCACAAATACAAAAGAACTGAGATCGGAGCTTGAATATAACGGCGCTATATTTCAGACAACGGCGGATTCGGAGATCATAGCTTATACCATAGCTAAGGAAAGAATAAAGAGCGGCTCTATCGAGGAGGCCGTAAAAAAGGCTATGCACAAGCTTAAGGGGGCTTTTTCGATACTCGTTATGAGCCCACAGAAGCTTATTGCCGCCAGAGACCCGTGGGGTTTCAGACCTCTCTGTATGGGAAAGATGGATCACGCCATAGTTTTTGCGTCCGAAACGGCTGCCTTTGACGCCATAGGCGCAAAATTTATAAGAGACGTTGAGCCGGGAGAGGTCATAACCGTTTTCAGAGGAAACATAGAAAGCGAACAGATCATAAAGCCCCAAAAAACAAGTCTCTGTATATTCGAGCATATATATTTTGCAAGACCCGACTCTATATTGGAGGGACAGCCCGTCCACGAGGCAAGAAAAAATGCGGGGAGATTTTTAGCGAGACAAAGTCCCGTAGAAGCCGACATAGTGGTGGGAGTACCCGACTCGGGACTTTCGGCGGCTCAGGGCTATGCCGATGAATCGGGCATACCCATTAAAATGGGATTTATAAAAAACAAATATATCGCCAGAACATTTATATCGCCGGGACAGAAAATGAGACAAAACGCCGTAAAAATGAAGCTCAACGCTCTGAAAAGCGAAGTATGCGGCAAAAGGGTCATTATGATAGACGATTCGATAGTGAGGGGCACCACCTCCGCAAGGATAGTAAATCTTCTGAGAGAGGCGGGGGCAACAGAGGTTCATGTGAGAATATCCTCTCCGCCGTTCAAGTGGCCCTGCTTTTTCGGCACGGATGTGCCTACAAGAAAGGAGCTTATAGCCAATCACTATGACGTGGAGGATACCGCAAGATATATAGGAGCGGACAGCCTCGACTATCTGAGCATAGAAAATCTTCTTAAGATAGCTCCCGATTCAAACAGAGATTTCTGCTGCGCCTGCTTTACGGGAAACTACCCCATAGACGTATCGGAGCTTTTGGAAAGGCTGGAGGGTAAAAAATAATATGAACAGCAATAAAGACGTATATGAAAGTCCCCTTAATTCAAGATATGCAAGCGATGAAATGAAGGCTGTCTTTTCTCCCGATATGAAGTTCAGAACGTGGAGAAGGCTGTGGATAATACTTGCCGAGACCGAAAAGGAGCTTGGGCTTAACATAACGGACGGGCAGATAGAGGAGCTTAAGGCTCACGCCGAGGACATAAACTATGATGTCGCCCGGGAGAGAGAGAAGATCTGCCGCCATGATGTTATGAGCCATGTATATGCCTACGGAAAACAGTGTCCCAATGCCGAGGCCATAATCCATCTGGGCGCAACAAGCTGTTATGTTGGCGACAATACCGATATTATACTTATGAAAAAGGGTATGGAGCTTATAAGGCGGTCTTTGGTTTCGGTCATATCGAAGCTTTCGGAGTTTGCCGAAAAATACAGAGAGCTGCCTACGCTGGGCTTTACTCACTTTCAGCCTGCGCAGCTCACCACCGTTGGCAAGAGAGCCTGCCTGTGGATACAGGATCTTCTTATGGATCTTGAACAGACAGAGTTCTTTCTCGAAAAGCTGAGGCTCAGAGGCTGCAAGGGTACCACCGGCACACAGGCCAGCTTTATGGAGCTTTTTGACAACGATGAAGAAAAGGTTAAGGCTCTGGACAGAAGGGTCGCCGAAAAGCTTGGATTTGAGGCTGTTTTTCCCGTTTCGGGACAGACCTATTCGAGAAAGCTGGATTCATACTGCGCAAACGTGCTTTCGGGTATTGCTCAGTCTGCGTCAAAGTTTTCAAACGACATAAGACTTCTGGCTCACCTCAAGGAGGTGGAGGAGCCCTTTGAAAAGGGTCAGATAGGCTCATCGGCTATGGCGTATAAGAGAAACCCCATGAGGAGCGAAAGAATAGCGGGTCTTTCGAGATATATAATGACCGCCGCTCTGAATCCTGCTCTCACGGCTTCGGCTCAGTGGTTTGAAAGAACCCTTGACGACTCTTCAAACAAGAGGATCGCCATACCCGAAATGTTTTTGGCTGCGGACGCTGTGTTGGGTATATATCTTAATGTGGCGGGAGGACTTGTGGTATATCCCAAGGTTATAGAAAAGAGGATAATGAGCGAGCTGCCCTTTATGGCTACCGAAAACATAATGATGGACGAGGTAAAGCTCAGAGGCGGCAACAGGCAGGAGCTTCACGAAAGAATAAGAGAGCTTTCGATGGAGGCAGCAGCCGTTGTCAAGCAGGAGGGCAAAGAAAACGACCTCATTGAAAGAATAGCGAAAGACCCCATGTTCAAATGCTCGGAGGAGGATATTAAAAAGACCCTCGACCCGAAAAACTATGTGGGAAGAGCGCCGGGTCAGGTGACGGAGTTTATTGAAAACAACGTCAGACCCGTTCTCGAAAAGTATGGGGATATGATAATTGACAACGTAACTTTAAGCGTATAAGAAAGCAGGTGTTAAGCAGTGGTTAAAGCAATAGTGGGCGCAAACTGGGGCGATGAGGGAAAGGGAAAGATCACGGATCTCTGCGCCGAGACCTCCGACATAACGGTAAGGTTTCAGGGCGGAGCAAATGCAGGTCACACCATAATAAACGAATACGGACGCTTTGCCCTTCATCAGCTTCCGTCAGGTATTTTTCACGAAAATATAACAAACATAATAGGCAACGGCTGCGCTCTCAATGTGGCATCTCTTATGGACGAGATCGCATCGGTAAAAAAAGCCGGCGTAAGGTTTAAGCTGCTTATTTCGGACAGGGCTCAGATAGTGCTTCCTCATCACGTCAGACTTGACGAATATGAGGAGGAGAGATTGGGAAAAAGAGCCTTCGGCTCCACAAAATCGGGCATAGCGCCTTTCTTTTCGGACAAATATTCAAAAATGGGACTTCAGGTATGGGAGCTTTATAACGATGAGCTTCTTATGGAAAAGCTTGAAATGATGTATGAAAAGGTCAATGTGACCCTCGAACATCTCTACAAAAAACCTCCCATAGACCATACCGAGGTATTTAAAACGCTTAAGGGCTATGCCGAGGCTATACGCCCCTATAAGGCCGATACCGGCTCGTTTCTGAGAAAAGCCGTAAAGGAGGGCAAAAACATACTCCTTGAAGGTCAGCTCGGCACTCTTAAGGATACGGATCACGGCATATATCCTTATGTTACAAGCTCTTCAACGCTTGCAGGCTATGCGGCTGTCGGAGCGGGGATACCTCCCTATGCCATAAAGGACGTGCTTTGCATAACAAAGGCTTATTCTTCGGCTGTTGGCGAAGGCCCCTTTGTGTCGGAGATACCTGACCCCGATGAGGCCGAGGAGCTTCGCAAAAGAGGCGGAGACAAGGGCGAATACGGAGCCACCACAGGCAGACCCAGAAGAGTGGGCTGGTTTGACACGGTGGCTACACGCTACGGAGTGCAGGCGCAGGGAGCTACAGAGGTTTGTCTCACCTGTCTGGACGTTCTTTCGTATCTTGACGAAATACCCGTATGCGTGGGATATGAATATGACGGAGAGACATACGGTGATTTTCTCACGACCGACAAGCTCTACAAGTCAACACCTATACTCAAAAGGCTGCCCGGATGGAGCTGCTCCATAAAGGGCATAAGAGATTATGACAGTCTGCCGAAAGAGGCAAGAGCCTATGTGGAGTTTATCGAAAACGAAATAGGCGTAAAGATCTCTATGGTATCAAACGGCCCCTCGAGAGAGGACATAATATACAGATAAAGAGGAGGAGCGGCTATGCTTGAAACGGGAATAAAAGGCTTGTGCGAGACTGTTGTGAAAAGCGATATGACAGCTAAAGCCATGAAAAGCGGCTCTCTCGATGTGTTCGCCACTCCCGCAATGATTGCGCTTATGGAGGAGACGGCCTGCAAAAGCATAGATAAGGAGCTTTCGGAGGAGCTTAGCAGCGTGGGAGTATATCTTGACATAAAGCACATTGCGCCAAGCCCCGTGGGTATGAAAATAAGCTGCGAAAGCCTGCTCGAAAAGATCGAGGGCAAAAAGCTTGTTTTCTCCGTAAAGGTCTATGACGCAAAGGGTCTTGTGGGCGAGGGAGAGCATCACAGAGTCATAATTGACCGCAAAAGATTTATGGACGGAGCGAACGCAAGACTTGACGGAGGACTTTGATTTTGAACGATATAGAAAAACAGCTTGAATTTCTGGTTCGGACGGAGGAACTTAAGGACGTTTTCCGCAGGACATATATACCCGCAGGCAGAAAAGAAAACGATGCGGAGCATTCGTGGTCGCTTTGCCTGTATGCTCTCGTGCTTTCGGAGTATGCCGAGGAGGGGACGGATCTTCTTAAGGCGCTGAAAATGGCTCTGATCCACGATATGGTGGAGATCTATGCAGGCGATACGTTTCTCTATGACAAAGAGGGGAACGAAAGCAAGGCCGAAAGAGAAAAGGACGCTGCCGACAGGATATTCGGTATTCTCGGCAGACAGGGGCTTGCTCTTAAGGCAATATGGGAGGAATTTGAAGAAAACAAGTCGAAGGAGGCTCGTTTTATAAACACTATGGATCGCTTTCAGCCTGTTATACTCAACTTTCTTTCGGGAGGAAAAACCTGGAAGGAACACGGAGTGCATAGGGATATGGTTCTCGAAGCGGGAAAGGACAAGGTTCTCAAAGCGAGCGAGCCTATCAGAGACATATATCTGAGACTTATTGAGGAATCCGTCAGAAGGGGCTATCTGCTCCCTTAAATAAAGAGAACAGAGCCGTCCGATACAAGGCTGTACGGGCGGCTTTAAATATAGAGCCTTGCAGAAGCGAGGCGAAAAACACGATTCGGCTCCCTTAAGTGACATACTTTTTGCCTGACTTAAATATAATACTGTAAAAAGTATAAATCAAACATCGGTATATATGAAAAATCGGCTTTTGATTTTGTATGTCGGTGTCTGATCGGGGGCGTAGAAGTATGAAAAAGCTTATGCCGATTTTTTTGACGGGCTTGATTGTCCTGTCGGGATGTACGGGAGAAAAAAATGTCTCTGACTATGACAGAATACATAAAAGGCTTGTTGAGATGACGGGATATGAGGCTGTGTGCGAGGTCACATATCATTCTCCGGGCGGAGAGGACAAACTTGTTATAAGGCAGTCTGCGGACGCATCGGGGAGGTACAGGCTTGAGGGAGAAAAGCCCGAGGAAACATCGGGCAGCACCATACTGTATGACGGAAATATGCTGTGGCTGTATAACCCCAACGTAAAGAGCCGCATAAAGGTGTCGGCTGCCGAAAAGGACAAAAGACGGGAGCTTATACTGTTTACTTTTATGAAAAACGAAACAAGGGCAGGCGAAGAGCCTGTGACGGACGCAGCCTCGGGAGACGGCGCAGACTGTATTGTGTTTGAGGCCGAAATCCCCGGGGGAGATGAAAGCTATGCGAGTGAAAAGCTGTTTGTGGATTCGGAGGAGGGAAATCCCATAAGGCTTGTCATATATGACAGCAAGGGCGAGGAGTATATAAGCGAGGAGTTTTCGGACTTTGTATACAACCCCGAATTTGACGCCGATGAATTTAAAATAGCGGGAGAACTGAAAGATAAGGTGAACTGAAATTGAATATCTGCCAAAGAGTTGTCGCCGAAATAAACTTGGACAATTTGGCGCACAACGTAAGAAGCATAAAGAAAAAAGCGGGAGAAAGCCGACTTATGGCAGTTGTCAAGGCTGACGCATACGGTCACGGAGCCTTTGAGACGGCTGTCTGCTGCCTTGAAAACGGAGCCGACTGTCTGGCTGTAGCAAACATTGACGAGGCTCTCAGTCTGAGACATAAGGGCATAAGGGTTCCCATACTTATTCTGGGGGATACTCTGCCCGAAAGGTTTCGTGACGTGGCCGAAAACGACATAACACAGACTATATACAGCAGAGAAAGAGCCGAGGCGCTTTCGGAGGAGAGCCTTCGTCTGGGCAGGATAAGCAGAGTGCATATAAAAACCGACACGGGTATGGGGCGGATAGGCTTTTTCGCAGATGAGGCATCCGTGGACGAAATAACAGAAATAAGCCGTCTTAAGGGAATAAGCTTGGAGGGCATATTTACTCATTTTGCCACAGCGGACGCAGCCGACAAAAACTATACCCTCCTTCAGGCCGAAAGGTTTGAATATATGTGCGGCGCTCTTGAAAAGAGGGGACTTAAGCTTATGAGACACTGTTCAAATTCGGCAGCCATACTGGATATGCTGCCGAGACTGGGTTTTGATATGGTGAGGGCAGGCATAATACTTTATGGCTGTTATCCCTCGGACGAGGTGAGCCGCAGCATTGACATAAGACCCGTTATGAGCGTTAGATCCTACATAAGCCACATAAAGACTGTCCTCCCCGGCGACAGCATAAGCTATGGCAGGACGTTTGTGGCGAAAAGCCCTATGACTATAGCCACCATACCCGTAGGCTATGCTGACGGATATATGAGAAGTCTCTCCAACAAGGGCAGGATAATTGTGAACGGCTCCTACGCTCCCATAGTCGGAAGGATCTGTATGGATCAGTTTATGGCGGACTTAAGCCATATACCCGATGCGAAGGTGGGGGACGAGGCCGTGCTGATGGGCAAGCAGGGCGCTCTTTCGGTGGACGCAGACGAGATAGCCTCTCTCGCAGGTACCATAAGCTATGAGATCCTTTGCGACGTAAGCAAAAGAGTGCCGAGAGTGTACATAAAAAATAACTGATACGGGACATAAAATACCGATCCTTAAAGTATAAAAAATACATCCGCAGTCAATACTATCTTTAAATCTGACCGACAGGCTCCCTCAACTAAAGCTTTGGGCGGTCTGCCGCTGCTTTTGTATCAATGTCGATTTTTTGACCGACAGACAAAATCATACGTCCTTCGGCAGAATATCGGCGCAAGGCAGAACATCGGAGCATAAATATCCTTGACGACAAAGGCTCACTGGGGTGATATTTTTGATAGTAAAAAGAGGAGATATATTTTATGCCGATCTAAGTCCCGTCATAGGCTCCGAACAGGGGGGCATACGGCCTGTGCTTATAATTCAGAACGATATAGGAAACCGCTATTCTCCCACCGTTATAATCGCAGCAATAACATCCCAGATAAATAAGGCGAAGCTCCCCACCCATATCGAGGCGGACTCTAAAAAATATGCACTTATAAAGGACTCTGTGGTGCTGCTGGAACAGATAAGGACAATAGACAAAAAAAGACTCAGAGAAAAGATAGGCCATCTTGACAAAGAGCTTATGGTGAAGGTCGATAAGGCTCTGCTTATAAGCCTCGGACTTTAAAAATATTGACATTACGGTATTTTTTTGTTACATTAAATACATCGGATATAATATACATAAGACTTTGGAGGATATACAGTATGAAACAGGAAAATTCATTTAAGAAAACGGCGGTTATATGTATCATAGTGGGCGTTGTCGCAGTAGCGGCGCTGATAGCTTTTTTGATCGTGAGAAACGGGGCAAAGCCTGTTGTAGAGCCTCTTATCAAATATACAGTGAGCGAAAAAACGAATGATTCGGACGGCGAAGAAAGCAAGGTGCTTGTTTTTACCGATGAAAACGGAAAGAGCTTGTCGGTTGACGGAGAGGACTATATGGCAAATCTTGCTCAGGACAGGTTTATTATCGTAAAAAATCTTGAGCTTGTGTATTTTCAGAATGAGGAAATGCTTCCGCTGTCGAAAAACTGCATTTCCTGCACAATATCAAACGATGGCTCCCTTGTGGGATATATCGAGCCCAATTCTTCCGAAAAGCCGTATGTAGGCACACTCTATACCTACAATACCATAACGGACGAAAAGGAGCAGATATGCGATACCTGCTTTGTAAGCATGACGGGCAGAATACAAATATCCCCGTCCGGCGATACGGTGGCATATGTCAAGGACTACAACGAGAACGACTATACATATGACTGCTGCTATTATAACGGCAAGAAGGAAACCGTCATAGGACAAAACAGGGATATACTGGCTATTTCGGACAATGCAGAGTATATATACTATGCCATAGAGGATCCCGAAGCATATACAAGTGTTTTTGCTGTATATACAAAGGACAAGGGAGAGGTTATACTTGACGAGGCAGCCAAAAACCGTATGTATCTGAATAAGGATTATTCCGAGTGCGTATATTATATGGGTGATGACGATGAAAAGCTCTATATATCGAGAAAAGGCTCTGAGGGAGTCCTCTATAAGGAGAATGCCGCGGAGCTTGACACATCGTCTCTCGTTCCTCATGTGAACGCAGTTCTCGATTTTGATACGTTTGAATAACCGAATAAAAAAGTCTTTTGAATATCCGGGGCAATCCCGCAGGCGGTGCGGGGTTGCCCAAAAAAATGTTGCCATAGAGCCGAATGGCGTCCGTAAGCCGTCATACAAAGGGCATTAAGTATAAAGAGCGCATATTCGATTTTGAACTTTTTGACAGTATGAACAATTATTTTTGCTTTTTTAGCGAAATATAATATAATATTGACAAAATTTTCAAAAAGCAAAATAAGTGTTGAAAATTTCGGGGAAAAGTGAGACAATAAGTATATATGAAGCCATTGGCGCACCGTGCATACGACCCGACGAAGCAGTAAGCCCACAAGGGACAGTCGGCTGAGAGTGCGCAGCATAAACGGATAAAGTATATCTTTTTTTGAGGTGAATTATGAGTATAAATTTAAAGGTTATCATACTGGCCGCCGGACAAGGCAAGAGAATGAAGTCAAAGGTGCCGAAGGTTCTGCACAAGGTTCTTGACAAGACTATGCTGGACTATGTTATAGACGCTTCGCTCAAAGCCGGCGCCGAAGATGTATGTTGTGTTGTAGGTCACAAGAGTATGCTTGTGAAAAAAATGATAGGCGACAGGGTCAGCTATGCCCTTCAGAAGGAACAGCTCGGGACGGGTCACGCAGTTATGCAGGCCGAGAGCTTTATCGGAGAAGAGGGAAACGTGCTTGTGCTGTGCGGAGACGCGCCGCTTATCAGACCCGAAACAATAACGGAAGTACTTGATTTTCATACCGAAAAGAAAAACGATGTCACCGGAGTCAGCTTTCTGAAGGACGACCCGACAGGCTACGGAAGGATCATAAGAAACGGATCGGGAGAGTTTTGCGCCATTGTCGAACAAAAGGACGCAGACCCATCGCAGCTTGCGGTCAGAGAGGTTAATTCGGGAGTTTATGTATTCAGGGCTGAGGCACTTAAAAAGGCTCTTTCGGCGCTTAAAAACGATAATGCGCAGGGAGAATATTATCTTACGGACACTCTTGAGCTTATAAAAGCCGCAGGAGGCAGGGCAGAGGTGTTTGAGGCAGAGGACGAAGCAGAATTTTTGGGAGTCAACTCAAAGAAGGATCTGGCAGTCGTTACAAAGGCGCTTATGAAAAGAATAAACGAAAAGCATATGGAAAACGGCGTCACGATAACGGATCCCAACAACACATATATAGGACAGGACGTTGAAATAGAGGCCGACACGATAATTCTTCCCGGTACCTCCATAGAGGGAAGGACAAAAATAGGCACGGACTGTGTTATCGGCCCCAATACCCAGATAATAAGCTCCGACATAAAGGACGGAGTAAGCATAAAGATGTCGGTGCTTATAAATGCGGCTGTTGACAACTATACTACCATAGGCCCCTTTGCTTATCTGCGCCCCGGCGCAAGCATAGGCGAACACGTCAGGATCGGCGACTTTGTCGAAATAAAGAACTCAAACATAGACGACGGCACAAAGGTATCGCATCTTACATATGTGGGTGATTCCGATGTGGGCAAAAATGTAAACTTCGGCTGTGGCACCGTTACGGCAAACTATGACGGAGTACACAAATACAGAACTACAATAAAGGACAATGCATTCATAGGCTGCAACACGAATCTTGTAGCTCCCGTGACTATAGGCGAAAATGCGGTTACGGCGGCAGGCTCCACGATCAACAACGATGTTCCCGCGCACGCTCTTTCGATAGCCAGAAAGAGACAGGTCAATATAGACGGCTGGAGCAAAAAATAAAAAAATAAAACAAAGCAAAAGCTATAGGCTATAAGTAAAGCCTGAGTATATGAGTATATGGCGACAAAAACAAAGGTGTGTATCCGAAAACAGGAGGAAAAATATTCATGAATACTACCGGAGGAAACATTAAGATTTTAAGCGGAACCTCAAACGTAAGTCTGGCGGAAAACATAGCTAAGGAGATTGGGCTGAATGTCAGCAAATCAAATGTAGGTCAGTTCGCCGACGGCGAAATAAGCATAAATATTCTCGAAACGGTGAGAGGCGCAGATGTGTATATAGTAAACTCCACCTCAAAGCCCGTAAACGACAGCCTTATGGAGCTGCTTATTATGATAGACGCCTGCAAGAGGGCTTCGGCAAACAGAATAAATGCCGTTATACCCTACTATGGATATGCGAGACAGGACAGAAAAGCCCGCCCCAGAGATCCCATTTCGGCAAAGCTTGTAGCGGATATGCTCACCACGGCAGGAGCCGACAGGATACTCACTATGGATCTTCACTGCGCTCAGATACAGGGATTTTTCAATATCCCCGTAGATCACCTTAAGGGAAATTCCCTTCTTACCGAATATTTTGAAACTAAATTTGAAGAAGAGATGGAAAATATAGTAGCTGTTTCTCCCGATCTGGGCTCCGTTGCGAGAACAAGGGATTTTGCCGAAAAGCTCAATGTGCCTATAGCCATAATCGACAAAAGACGTCCCAGACCCAATGTGTCCGAAATAATGAATATAATCGGCGATATAAAGGGCAAGACCGCTATTCTTGTGGACGATATGATCGACACAGCGGGTACCATCTGCAACGCAGCCAACGCAATAAAGGAGAGGGGAGCCAAGGAGGTATATGCCTGCTGTACCCACGGAGTTTTTTCGGGTCAGGCTCTCGAAAAAATAGACAAAAGCGCAATACACCAGCTTGTTATGCTTGACACCATTCACCTTGACGAAAAGGATATACTCCCCAAGATGAAGGTGCTTTCCACAGCAAAGATATTTGCGGACGCTATATACAGAATACACGAGGGACTTCCCATTTCAAGACTTTATGACTGAAGAAGCGTACATAGTATAAAAGCCGTATAAAATATAGGATATAAAATCAAAAAAATAAAAAATAAAAAATAAGCTCAAACGGCGTAAGATAATTTCCCCAAGCGGGACGCCGACCCTTCGGCAGACGGCTGTCTGTTATATGACGATATGTCAAAAATACGGGTCGGCGTTTTTTTTGACAGTCCCAAAACGGAATTTTATGAAAATAAAGCATAAAATTTCAAAAAAATATTGACTTTTGGTGATTTGGGTTATATAATAATTTGGTGTTTGATTGTTTTGGCCTGACAATGCAGGATTCAGACATGACAAAAGTATAATTTTATAAGGAGGTGCATGGAATGCCAACATTCAACCAGTTAGTAAGAAAGGGAAGAAGCACAAAGGTAACAAAGTCTACCGCTCCCGCACTTCTTAAGGGTCTCAACACACTTAAGAAAAAGCAGACGGACGCTACTTCTCCTCAGAAGAGGGGCGTTTGTACTTCGGTTAAGACGGCTACACCCAAAAAGCCTAACTCAGCTATGAGAAAGATCGCCAGAGTACGTCTTTCAAACGGCATAGAGGTTACTTCTTATATCCCCGGCGAGGGTCACAACCTTCAGGAGCACAGCGTTGTTCTTATAAGGGGCGGAAGAGTAAAGGATATCCCCGGTGTACGTTATCACATCATAAGAGGTACGCTTGATACCGCAGGCGTAGCTGACAGAAAGCAGGCTCGTTCAAAGTACGGCGCTAAGCGCGGCAAGAAGAAAAAGAAATAATCCTTGAAAGAACGGGATGCAGAATTTATTGCCATGTATTAAACTGACTATACTTTTGTCGTGTATATATATAATGAAAAAAGTACAGATCGGCCGCAGTACAGGGCATGTACGCAGGATGCAAAGATCCTGTGAGTACCGATGAATTAATAATATTTGATTAAGGAGGGAAGAACCGTGCCAAGAAAAGGACATGTTGCTAAAAGAGAAGTGCTGCCCGATCCTATGTATAACAATATAACTGTTACAAAGCTTATAAATTCGGTTATGCTTGACGGCAAGAAGGGCACAGCTCAGAAGATAGTTTATGGTGCGTTCAGAATTGTGGAGGAAAAGACCGGCACACCCGGACTTGAAGCCTTTGAAACAGCGCTCAACAACATAATGCCCGTGCTTGAAGTCAAGGCTCGCCGTGTGGGCGGCGCTACCTATCAGGTGCCTATGGAAATAAGAGCCGAAAGACGTCTTACACTGGGACTTCGCTGGCTTACTTTCTTTGCAAGAAAGAGAAACGAAAAAACTATGGATCTTCGTCTTGCAGGAGAAATTATGGACGCTATGAAGAACGAAGGCGGCGCTTGCAAGAGAAAGGACGAAATGCACAGAATGGCCGAGGCAAACAAGGCTTTCAGTCATTTCAAGTGGTAAAAAAAACAGAGCCTGCGTCATGGCTTTTGGCTTTGTGACGCAGCGGATAACAATAAAGGCATAAAACGAATACAAATAGATTAATTATTTGTTCTGATTGTTTTAAGGAGGAATAAGTTTTGGCAGAAGAGAGACAAGTACCATTGGAGCTTACGAGAAACATTGGTATTATGGCCCATATTGATGCCGGAAAAACAACTCTGACAGAAAGAATCCTGTACTATACCGGCCGTACCTACAAAATCGGCGATACTCACGAGGGTACTGCCGTTATGGACTGGATGGACCAGGAACAGGAAAGAGGTATTACGATTACATCGGCCGCCACGACCACAATGTGGCATATAGCCGATGGTCCAAAGCATCGTATAAATATAATAGACACCCCCGGACACGTTGACTTTACGGTAGAGGTCGAAAGATCTCTGCGTGTGCTTGACGGCTCCGTAGCGGTATTCTGCGCAAAGGGTGGAGTAGAGCCCCAGAGCGAAACCGTGTGGAGACAGGCTGAAAGATACAGCGTTCCGAGAATGGCGTTTATAAACAAAATGGATATAATGGGCGCAGACTTCTATCACGTTGTGGATATGATAAAAAACCGTCTGAACGCAAATCCCATACCGGTGCAGCTTCCCATAGGCGCTGAGGACACCTTTGCAGGCGTTATCGACCTTATGGAGATGAAGGCATACTACTATGAGGATAAGCTCGGTACGGACGTTGAGATCAGAGACATACCCGATGATATGAAGGAGAAGGCCGAGGACTACAGAGTGCAGATGATCGAAGCCATCGCCGAAACAGACGAGGAGCTTATGGAAAAATATCTGGACGAAGGCAGTCTTTCGATCGAAGAGATGAAAAAGGCTCTGAGAAAGGCCTGTATAAACTGCGAGGCTGTCCCCGTGTTCTGCGGCTCAGCCTATAAGAACAAGGGCGTACAGAAGCTTTTGGACGGTATTCTTGAATATATGCCTGCTCCTACGGATATTCCCGCAATAAAGGGACATCTTCCGGGAGACGAGAACACCGAGGTTGAAAAGCACGCATCAGATGAAGAACCCTTTGCGGCTCTTGCTTTCAAGATAATGAATGACCCCTATGTGGGAAAACTCGCTTTCTTCAGAGTATATTCGGGTGTGCTTGAATCAGGCTCGTATGTGTACAATTCGGTAAAGGGCAAAAAGGAAAGAGTCGGCCGTATACTCCAGATGCACGCAAATACCAGACAGGAGATCAATAAGGTATATGCAGGCGATATTGCCGCAGCGGTAGGACTTAAAAATACCACAACAGGCGATACTCTCTGTACGGAAGAGGACGAGGTTATACTTGAATCAATGAATTTCCCCGATCCCGTTATATCGGTAGCCATCGAGCCAAAGACAAAGGCAGGACGTGACAAAATGGGCATTGCCCTTGCAAAACTGGCTGAGGAGGATCCCACCTTCAAGACTTATACAAATCAGGAAACAGGGGATACTATCATAGCCGGTATGGGTGAACTCCATCTGGAAATAATAGTTGACAGACTGCTTCGGGAATTTAAGGTGGAGGCAAACGTAGGCGCGCCACAGGTGGCTTACAGAGAGGCCTTCGGCAAAAATGTCGAGGCAGAGTGCAAGTATGCAAGACAGAGCGGCGGACGAGGCCAGTATGGTCATGTCAAAGTCAAATTTGAGATCATGGAGGCAAATGCCGAGCAGACGTTTGAATTTTCAAATGAGATCGTTGGCGGCGTTATCCCCAAGGAATATATTCCTGCTGTTGAAAACGGTATTAAGGAGGCTATGCAGTCGGGCGTTATAGGCGGCTATCCCGTTGTAGGCGTAAGAGCAAGGCTTTATGACGGATCCTTCCACGAGGTTGACTCCTCCGAGCTGGCTTTCCATATCGCAGGAAGTATGGCTTTCAAGGACGCTATGAAAAAATCCAATCCTGTTCTTCTTGAACCTATAATGAAGGTCGATGTTACCGTTCCCGAAGAATATATGGGCGATGTCATCGGAGATATGAATTCGAGAAGAGGCAAGATAGAGGGCATGGAAATGGAAAACGGTCTGCAGATAGTGCATGGCTATGTACCCCTTGCCGAAATGTTCGGATATTCTACCGATCTTCGTTCCAAAACACAGGGACGAGGAACCTATGTAATGGAAGTACACCATTATGAGGCAGTACCTAAGAATATACAGGAAAAGGTCGCTTCGGGCGGACGCTAAGTATATATTTTTAAAGAAAATCAAATAAAAGACTTGCATTTTATTTCTAAATTCTATATAATAGAAAAAAGTGTATGTATTATAGTTTTATAACCAAATTTCAGATGTTCCAAAACACATTATTTTAAGGAGGAAGCTTAAAATGGGAAAAGCTAAATTTGAAAGAACAAAACCGCATGTAAATATCGGTACAATCGGTCACGTTGACCACGGCAAGACAACCCTTACAGCTGCTATCACAAAGACTCTTCAGAACAGATATCATCTTGGTGAGGCTGTTGCATTCGACAAGATCGATAAGGCTCCTGAAGAAAAGGCAAGAGGAATCACTATCAACACAACACACGTTGAGTATGAAACTCCCAACAGACACTATGCACACGTTGACTGCCCCGGCCATGCCGACTATGTAAAGAACATGATCACAGGTGCAGCTCAGATGGACGGCGCTATCCTTGTTGTTGCTGCAACAGACGGCCCCATGGCTCAGACAAGAGAGCATATCCTTCTTGCTCGTCAGGTTGGCGTTCCCAAAATCATCGTATTTATGAACAAGTGCGATATGGTTGACGATGAGGAACTCCTTGACCTTGTTGAGATGGAGATCACAGAACTCCTTGAAGAATACGGCTTCGAGGATTCACCTATCGTAAGAGGTTCCGCTTTCCAGGCTCTTGAAGATCCCGATTCTACAAGCAAGTGGGCAGACGGCATCCTTGAGCTTATGGAAGTTGTTGACAATGAGATACCTACTCCCGAGAGAGACGCCGACAAGCCTTTCCTTATGCCTGTTGAGGACGTATTCTCAATCACAGGCCGTGGTACGGTTGCTACAGGTAGAGTTGAGAGAGGTCAGCTTAAGGTTTCTGAGGAAGTTGAAATCGTTGGTATCAAGGAAGAAGCTCGTAAGGTTGTTGTAACAGGTATCGAGATGTTCCGTAAGATGCTTGACTATGCTCAGGCAGGCGACAACATCGGCGCACTTCTTCGTGGTGTTCAGAGAACAGAGATCGAGAGAGGTCAGGTTCTTGCTAAGCCCGGTACAATCACACCTCATACACATTTTGTAGGACAGGTTTACGTTCTGACTGCTGATGAAGGCGGACGTCATAAGCCCTTCTTCTCAAACTATCGTCCTCAGTTCTATTTCAGAACAACTGACGTTACAGGCGTTATCACTCTTCCCGAGGGTGTAGAAATGTGTATGCCCGGCGACAACGTAGAAATGGAAGTTGAGCTTATTCAGCCCATCGCTATGGAAAAGGGTCTTCGTTTCGCTATCCGTGAGGGCGGCAGAACAGTTGGTTCAGGCGCTGTTGTTAACATCTATGAGTAATTTGACGGAAATATATTTTCCGCTTTGACTATATGTTGCGAAGATACATTCTGAACGGCATACGTCTGACAAATGTCTGACAAATTAAAATGTCAATAAGTACGGAGTATAGGGTTACAGTTTCCCTGTACTCCGTTTTTTGTATACAAAATATCCTGCCGACACACTGTTTTGCTGAGGATTTTAAAATTGCAGGGTACTTTCCCTCCAGCCGAAGAACTTTCCCTGCCGTTTGTAGGTATACCGAAACGCTGCCGGGTGGCCGAAAAGGGACGGGGCGGCGCTCTGAAAATGCCTTCGGCATTTTCAGAGCGCCCCTGCCGCCTTCGGCGGCAGGGGCAGGATTTTGCCTTCGGCAAAATCCGCCGCCCCGTCCCCTACGGCTCCGTCCCGAGAGAGGTTCGCCGCAGGCGGATGATCGAGGGTAGGAGCAGCACCGGTAGTCCCCTAAGCTTTATTTTTCGGTTGCAATAGAGATAAATTTGATATATAATATACTTAGATATTATTTATTGTTGAATGCTTTAGACAAAAGAAAGGACAATTATGGATTTTCGCGTAGGACTTGGATATGATGTTCACAGACTCTGTGAAGGAAGAAAGCTGATTATGGGCGGAGTGGAAATTCCCTTTGAAAAAGGACTTCTGGGACATTCCGATGCCGATGTGCTTATTCATGCCATTATGGATGCAATTACGGGAGCGTGCAAGCTGGGCGATATAGGCAGACTTTTTCCCGATGATGATCCCGAATACGAGGGAGCCGACAGCAGGATTCTTCTGAGGAGGGTCGTTGATCTTATGCATAAAAAAGGCTTTGTTATAGTTAATATCGATGGTTGTATTGTGGCGCAAAGACCTAAGATGAAAGATTATATCCCTGAAATGGAAAAGAATATTGCTGGCGATGTAAATACCGATGTTGAAAGAATAAATATAAAAGCCACTACCGAAGAGGGGCTTGGTTTTACAGGTTCGGGAGAGGGAATTGCTGCGCAGGCTGTTGTTATGGTAAAAAAGGAGGAGCTGCATTGTGAAAATTTATAATACTCTGACAAGAAAAAAAGAAGAGTTTATACCGATAGAAGAAAACAAGGTCAAAATGTACGTCTGCGGGCCTACGGTATACGGACTTATCCATATTGGCAACGCAAGGCCTTATGTTATATTCGACACAATAAGAAGATATATGGAGTATAAGGGCTATGAAGTCACATATGTGCAGAACTTTACCGATGTTGACGATAAAATAATAAAAAGAGCAAACGATGAGGGAGTAACCACAGACGTTATTACCGAAAGATATATAAAAGAGGCTTTGGCGGATGCCGAGGGTCTTAATGTTAAGCCTGCCACATTTCACCCCAGAGCCACCTGCGAGATGGATCATATAATCGAAATGATAAAGACGCTTATAGAAAAGGGTCATGCATACGAGAAAAACGGCAGCGTATACTATGACACAAGATCCTTCCCTGAATACGGAAAGCTGTCGGGCAAAAAGCTTGACGACCTGATCGCAGGCGCAAGCAACAGGGTTGATTTTGACGAGGATAAAAAGTCTCCTGCCGACTTTGTGCTGTGGAAACCCAAAAAAGAGGGAGAACCCTATTGGGACAGTCCGTGGAGCCAGGGCAGACCCGGCTGGCACATTGAATGCTCCGTTATGGCGAAGCAATATCTTGGAGATACTATAGACATACACGCAGGCGGAGAGGATCTTATATTTCCTCACCATGAAAACGAGATAGCCCAGTCCGAAGCCGCAAACGACAAGCCCTTTGCAAGGTATTGGCTGCACAACGGCTTTATAAATGTGGATAACGAAAAAATGTCAAAATCAAAGGGCAACTTCTTCACGCTGAGAGACATAGTGGCTGAAGTACCCTATGACGTTGTGAGATTCTTTATTCTGGGAGGCCATTACAGAAGTCCCATCAATTTTTCAAGAGAGCTTATGGAGGCTGCGGGAAACGGCCTACAGAGAATAAAAAATTCTATAAGGGATATAAAATTTCATATTGAAAACTCTTCGGGAGACAATATGACTGAAAATGAAACAGCGCTTATAAAGGATTCGGCAAGGTTCAAGACGGCTTTTGAGGCTGCTATGGACGATGATTTCAATACTGCCGATGCAATAGCCGCTATATTTGATTTTGTAAGATTTGCAAATTCAAATCTCAAGCCCGACAGCACAAAGGCATTCGGAGAGGCGCTTCTTTCGGGCATAGAGGAGCTTTGCGATATTCTGGGCATAAAAACCGATAACGAGAGCGGCGAGGATGCAGACAAAGACAAGATCGAATCTATGATTGCCGAAAGAACCGCCGCAAAAAAGATGCGTGATTTTGGAAAGGCCGATGAAATAAGGGCAAAGCTGCTTGAAATGGGAGTTGTTATAGAGGACACAAGACAGGGCACACGTTGGAGCTATAAAAAATGAGAGATTTCATAAACTGCTTTGAACTTAAAAACAACGAGAGAGAGTTTTCATCTCTTGCTCTGGCTTTTATAGGAGACAGCGTGTTCGACTTGTTTGCGAGGACATATGTACTTTCACAGGGAAATATTTCCGTAGACAAAATGAATGCCAAGGCGAGACGTATAGTGAACGCAAAAGCTCAGTCCCGTATGTATCACCGCATAGAGGAGCTTCTTGACGAGGAGGAGCTGGGAGTGCTTAAAAGAGGCCGAAACGCAAACTCCCACACTATGGCAAAAAATCAGACTGTGGCCGACTATCGCCACGCCACGGGACTGGAGGCACTTTTTGGATATTTGTACCTGAAGGGAGAAACAAAAAGGCTTAACGAGCTTTTTTTGATATGCTTGGAGGATTCGGAGAATAACAATGGCTGACAACATAAGAACAAAACAGAACAAGAGAACAAATGGCAGCAGGACAAAAGGTCGGGAGGTACCCGGAGAAAGATATAATCAAAGATACAATCGTTTTGACGAAATAAGAGAAAGCTCTCAGCTCGAAGGCAGAAACCCTGTTATGGAGGCGCTGAACCGAGGCAGACACATTGACAAGATATTTGTCAAAAAAGGCGAAGTCGAAGGCACCCTTAAGGTCATCTGCGCAAAAGCGAGAGAGGCAGGCATACCCGTTCAGGAGGTAGATAAAATAAAGCTTCTGAATATGCAGATCACAAACAACTGTCAGGGCGTCATAGCTATGATACCCGCAAAGGAATACTGTTCGGTTTCAGACATACTTGCCGCCGCAAGCGAGAGGGGAGAGGCTCCCTTTGTGATAATAGCAGACGAGATCGAGGATCCTCACAACCTCGGAGCAATAATAAGAAGTGCCGAGACAGCGGGAGCCCACGGCATAATTATACCAAAAAACAGAAGTGTGGGGCTTACTGCGGTGGTATCGAAGTCGGCGGCAGGCGCTCTGGAATATATGCCCGTATGCAGGGTCACAAATATTTCAAGAGCCATAGAGGAGCTTAAAAGAGCGGGTCTGTGGATAGTATGTGCCGATATGAAAGGCACTGTATATTATAACGCCGACCTTAAAGGTCCCATAGGGCTTGTTATAGGAGCAGAGGGCAAGGGCGTTTCAAGGCTTGTAAAGGAGCATTGTGACTTTTCCGTAAAAATACCTATGTTCGGCAAAATTGACAGTCTTAACGCTTCTGTCGCCGCAGGACTTGTTATGTATGAGATCGTCAGACAGAGACGCTACATCTAATCGGCTAAACGGCTGAGACTCTCTGATCGGAGGCTATGTATATGAAAAAGACCTATCTTCTTGTAGACGGATACAATATAATATTTGCATGGGACAAGCTCCGAAAAATCTCGGAGGAGTCTCTTGACGAGGCGCGGGATAGGCTTATACATATTCTCAGCAACTATCAGGGAGTCAAAAAATATGAAATAATAGTTGTTTTTGACGCCTATAAGGTGGCGGGAGGACAAGGCTCCGTTGAAAAAAAGGGCAACATAACCGTTGTATTTACAAAGGAAAGCGAGACTGCCGACAACTACATAGAAAAAACCACAGGCGCCCTTAAAAAGGATTATAATGTCCTTGTGGCGACCTCCGACAGCCTTGAACAGGTCATAATTATGAGCAAGGGAGCCGTCAGACTGCCTGCGTCTGAGCTGCTTGTGGATGTGGGAATAGTCAATAAGGAGATCGAAAGCAGAATAAACAAAATAAGACCCGTTAAGGACAATCTGCTTATGGATAACCTTGATGAAAAAACAAGAATAATTTTTGAAAAAATGAGGCGTGAATGATGCGGCTGAAATATGAAGAAATGACGGACACGGAGCTTTTAAGGCTTTCGAGAGAAAAGGACAGGTTTGCCGAGGAGGCACTTCTGGAAAGATATAAAAACCTTGTAAAGGTCAAGGCAAGAGCCTATTTTATAATCGGCGCAGACAAGGACGACCTGCTTCAGGAGGGTACAATTGGACTTTTTAAGGCCATAAGAGACTATAAGGAGGACAACGACTCCACATTTTTTTCTTTTGCGGATCTGTGCGTCACAAGACAGATAATGACCGCAATAAAAACAGCCAACAGACAGAAACACATCCCTCTGAACTATTCTGTATCGTTAAACCGCAGCATACTTGACGAGGAAGAAAGCAGCACATATATGGAGCTGCTCAGTGACGGAAACCTCACAAACCCCGAAACTCTTTATATAGGCAACGAGGAGAGGGACAATATAGAGGCGAAGATACTCAAAGCGCTCTCCAAAATGGAAAAACAGGTTCTTATATATCATCTGAGGGGTTTCAGATATACAGAAATAGCAAAGGTTATGAACAAGGACGACAAATCCATAGACAACGCCCTTCAGAGAATAAAAAAGAAGGTATCCAATGTTCTGAAGGAGAGGCAAAACAGCTGATACAGCCGACTTGACGTATTGCGGCATATTTATTGATTATGAATATCAAAAATGACCTGCCCGCAGGCTTTTGTGTCTGCAAACAGGTCTTTTTTTATTGTATGGATTGTATAGATTGCATGGATTGTATGGAAATATTGTCAGCTTATAACATCTGCATTAATTGAGTATGAGCATTGCTCCGCCGTATATGCCTGCATCGTTGCCTAATACCGCAAGGCTGAATTTTGTGTTTTTTGAGGCGTGAAAGGCATATTTTTTATAGTATTTTTGGAGCGAATCCGTCAATATGCCGCCTGCCTTGCTTATTCCTCCGCCTATTACAAAAATCTGAGGGTCAATGACGGCGGAGATGTTTGCCAGAAAGCGTCCCAGTCTGTCGGCAAAAATTTCAACTGTTTCAAGACCTGCCGCATCACCTGCCTTGGCTGCATCAAAAATTACCTTTGGGTCGAGCTTTATACCTCGGAGGACAGAAGGAGCGTCGCTTTCCGAAAGAATATTTTCAGCTGTTCTGACTATGCCTGCCGCTGCGCAGTATTGTTCGAGACAGCCTCTGTTTTTGCAGGTACACTGTTCGGTCTCGTTGGGGTTTATGACAGCGTGGCCTATTTCGCCGCCTGCTCCGTGAGAGCCATAAAGTATCTTTCTGCCCAGAACTATACCGCCGCCTACGCCTGTGCCGAGAGTAACCATTACCATATTGCTGTATCCCATGCCGCCGCCTCTCCACATTTCGCCGAGAGCAGCCACGTTTGCATCGTTTCCCGATTTTACCTTAAGACCCGTAGCCTCCGAGAGAAGGGCAGCCGCATTTATTTCTCCCCAGCCTAAGTTTACACAGCCGAGAACTTTTCCGCTTTCGAGAACAGGCCCCGGCACGCCCATACCTATGCCGCCTACGCTGTCTTTGCTAATTCCCTTTTCGGTCATTTTTCTTTTTATTGATGCGGCAATATCTCCGATTATGTTGCTTCCGCTGTCAGATGTATCGGTAGGTATCTCCCACTTTTCAACAAGCTCTCCACCTGCGTCAAAAAGCCCTGTTTTTATGGTCGTACCGCCTATATCCACGCCAAATACATAGTTTGTCATACAAGTCGTCCTCCTTTGAATTATAATAATTATAATTATATATGTTGATTTGTTACAGATATACAAAATTTGAAGCTTTACCGACAGAGACGCTGTTTTTCGCTGATTATGTCATCAGAAAACAATGCTGTCAAGGCGGCCTTCTGCCGTGTCCTTTTTGGCGGCATCCTCTGCCATAAAATCCCTTGCGTAGGCTCTCAGAACCTTTACCCATATGTCATATGCCGAGGGCTTTATATGTACATATTTGTCAGAGGAATATTGGGGACTGACACCGTCTGAGGAGTCTATAAGCCTGTCGCCTATGTTTATAAATTCCGCATAGTCGAGCTTTTGGCAGTATTTGTACATATTGTCGTTAAATTCTCTTATTCTTGTGTTGGTAAAGCCGTTTTTTTGTCCCGAATCATATATATAGGTTGCTCCTATTATATATATTTTTGTGTCGGGAGCCTTGTTGTGGATTCTGAATATGAGGTCGTTATATTCCTTTTCGGTTTCCTCTGCGGTAAGCCCCACCATATCGTTTATTCCGAAAAACAGAAATGCCTTTTCCGCCTTGCTTTCCGCCACAGCATCCTCAACAAGCATTTTTTGTCCTCTGAAATAAGGGTGGCGGCTTGACTCCGATATGGGGCGCAGAGCCTGCTTGAGAGAAAAGCTTTTTGACGCCAGAAACAAAGGTTCCGAGAGAAAACCGTCTCCCTTGGACATACAGTAGGTGCGAAAGCCCTCCATAAGAGAATCTCCCACAAAGATGGAGTTTTTAAAAAATCCGTCTGTGGTGCTGTCGTATATGTCTATGTCGGGTACAGGCTTTGCATAGCTGCTGCCCGGCACATAGTTGTTGTTCTGTTCGGGCTCCCGCTCCGAATGCTCTGTACGCATAGCCGTAAGAAGTACCTCTTTGAGCGGTCCCATACGAGCCATAGTCATAGCCGAGGCTGTTTCAAATAAAAAACCCGCCATAGCTAAAGCCAATATAAAAAACATAATATATCTTTTCATATATGTTGTCCTCAATATACGGCTCTGACACCCAGATCCGTATCTATGGTATTCATATTATAGAGAAGAAGAACATCGTCTATGCCGTTTTCTCTTATAAAGCTGCTCACGCTGTCCTTATAATATCTTGTGTCAAAAACATATATTCTTCTGTAATGTTCGGTAAGAAACGGCACAAGGCAGTTGGCATAGCTGTCCTTTATTATCGCAAGAGACCTTTCGCTTTCGGCCTCGGGAGAGTCTATTTTTATAACCGAATGTATGTTGTCCAGAAAATAAGAATATTTATCCTTTTTTTTGAGGTATTCGGGGTTGTAGAGACTGTGTTCGGGCTTGGTGCTTTCGTCATAATATACATTGACTGACTTTTTTGAGATATAAGCCTCTATGCTTTCGCCCGACAGAAAGGGTATATCTATCTTTGAAAAAATCGTGCCTCTGAAGTCCTCCGTGACCGTTTCAACATCGAAATATTCCTTCGGCAGAGGCTCAAAGCCAAGGGCGGGAGCGATAACTCCATATGCCTTGAAAGCCCCCGAGGTTTTCCAGTGGTGGTCGAGACGATAATAATTTTCTTCGGAGTCGTCAAGCAGGGTTTCTCTTAAGTCAATGCTTTTCCCTGAAAATTTGTTTTGATATTCCTCTATAACGTCAAGCTGACTGGGGTCGGGTATGACCTTTGGCAGCTTGTCTCGGTATGCCTCTATTGCTGTGGGAACAAGGCACATATATACCTGCGAATCGGGCAGAGAGCTTTTAAGCCTGTTAAAGCCGTCAACTATTGCGTCTGTGTTTTGGGGCTTATCATATTTTTCTATATAATATCCGTCCTTTGCAAAATATACTCCTCCCGACTCTTTTTTTCCGAGGATATATCTTTCAAAGCAGGTATTAAGTCCCACGAAAGCATCTCTGAAAGGAAAGTGATCCCTTATGTAGGAGCTTATGCCGTCTGAAAATTCTCCGTCCGCTATTGTTTCGGGACTTATTTCGGGAAAGGAAGAAAGGTATCTGTTTTCGTTTTCGGAAAAATCCTTTTTCGGCGCTGCCACAAATGCCGCAGTAAGCATAAGCACTATGCAGCAGGGTATAATACAAAGTCTGTTCATATGTGACATATGAGATCCACCTCATATTGATTTTGTTTATATTTGGTAGGTATCAGAATCTGAAATACAGAAAGGGGCTGTAGGATCTGCTTATTAAAGAGGCTATGACCGCAGCAAAGAGAAAACACCTCAGACCCCATTCAACAAGCAGCGCAAGAGCCTTTTTTCCCGGGGAAGAAAGACCGTTTTTCATTTTTTCGTATGCGCCGTAAAGTGGCGCCGAGAATATGACCGCCGCCGTCAGCACTCTGCCGTAATTCACTATATAATACAGTGTGCTTTTGTCAAAAAGAGATGAGCCAGAAAACATTGCCCCGAAATAGCCGAGGATATTTTCAAGACCCTCTATATCGAATATGGCAAAGCCCACAACGATTATAAAAAGGGCGTACAGATGAGCGAAAGGGGAGGGCAGCTTTTTTAAGGATTTGCCCCAAATGTATTTTTCACATACGAGAAGAACGCCATAATACAGCCCCCAGAGGGCGAAATTCCAGCTTGCGCCGTGCCATATGCCCGTAAGGCACCATACGGCGAGAATATTGAATATGTGCCTTTGCACGCTGCATCTGTTTCCCCCGAGGGGTATATATACATAGTCTCTGAACCATTCGGACAGAGACATATGCCATCTTCGCCAGAAGTCGGTGACGGAGACTGCCGCAAGAGGGTGATTGAAGTTTTCGCAGTAGTGAAAGCCCATTATTCTGCCAAGTCCCACCGCCATATCGGCATATCCCGAAAAATCAAAGTATAGCTGAAGTGTGAACGAAACCGCCCCGAGCCACGCCGTAAGAGCAGGCAGAGAGGAATATTCGCTCCCTTTTATAACGCTCCACAAAAGACCCAGCTCGTCCGCTATAAGTACCTTTTTGAAAAGTCCGTTCATAAATCTCGTTATACCGCAATAAAAGTCCTCGAAGCTTGGGGCTCTTTTGTGCAGCTCGGAGCTTATGTCTGAAAATCTGACGATAGGCCCTGCAATAAGCTGAGGGAACATACATACATACGTCATAAAGCAGAGAAAGCTTTTTTCGGCCTTTATTTTCCCTCTGTATACGTCTATGCTGTAGCTCATGGTCTGAAATGTAAAAAAGCTTATGCCTATGGGCAGCGGCAGCGCCGTCACCTTTATGTCAGGCATAAAAATTCTGAGGTTTTCTCCTATAAAGCCTGCGTATTTGAAAACCCCCAAAAGACTTAAGTTTATGACGATTGACAATATCAAAAAGAGCTTGCGAAGTCTTTTGTTTTTGCCGAATTTTTCTATAAGTCTTCCGTTTGTATAATCCACAACGGACGAGAATATAAGCAGAACCACATACACAGGCTCGCCCCAGGCATAAAAAATAAGGCTTGCGATAAGCAGCGTGAGATTTTTAAGCCTGTATGGAGCAATAAAATATATTATCAGAAATATTGGCAGAAAGAAAAACAAAAATTCGGGACAAGAGAAAACCATATCAGAAAAGTCCCTCTATTATGTTTACGGCATCGTCCGAGTTTTCGCACATAACGGCATAAACATAGCTGCCTGTTTCGCCGATTGCTCCGTTCTGAGCCTTGTCATATTCTCCCGGATTGTATGTTATCAGCTCTTCGCACTTTCTCTCCTTGAAGGTCTCCAAAAGCTCTTTGAGCTGCGCTCTTTCATCGTCGTCCTCCTCTTTGAGTATAATGAGGACATCCGTTTTCATAACATCGGTTGATTCTCCTGCGGCATAGTCCTCTGTGTTTTGTGTGTCTATGCCATAATAGTTGTACATATAGTCGCTGTCAAGCTCCGTCATATCGGCAAAGTCCGTTCCCTCGATGCAGGCTGCATATATATCGGCGCAGGAAGGCTCCTCCTTTGGAGCGTCAGCCGTCTGCTCTGCCGAACACCCTGCCGCAATCATACCTGTCAAAAGCAAAGCCGCAAATTTTTTCATTTCAGTTTCCTCCGTATAATATCGTATTCTAGTATTTTACAGTTCAAAAATTTTTTTCTTATGTCCGAATTTTTTTATGCGATAGTCCATAAGCCTTGCGGAAAGCTCGGCGCTGCCCTTGCTGCGGACGTATTCCAGCAGAGCTTCGGCGGCGTCCCTTGAAAGCAGCTCCTCGCTTATCATATAGCCAAGTTCATCAAAAAAACCTCTGTCGAAAAAGCTTTTTCCGCCCTTTACGGCGTTTTCGGAAAGGTAGGCTCTGTACATCTCTCTGTTTTCGGAAGAAAGCCCCGTGGGGTAGAGAAGTCTGCATACCGCCAGAAAACAGAGGGTCTCCTCCGTTTCTTCTTCTGTGGAACGTCTGAAAAGCCCGTCATAGCGGCCAAAGTCAACACGCCTGCCTACGGCCTCTCTGCGGTAGGTATAGCCCGGCCCCGTAAATGTCCTGTGAAAGGCTCTGCCGGGGACGTCCTCCGAAAAGCTTTCGGCCTCTATGGGAAAGATGAGCCTCCACAGTATTGTTTCTCCGTCTCTGAGAGTAATGCACAGCTCCTGCCCCAGCTCGTTCAGAACATATTTGAGTATTCTTTCGCTGCCTATGACAACATCGGTTATGCCGTCACAGTTTTTGAAGGCGTCTCCTCCTATGCGAAAAAGTCCCTTCGGCAGTTCAAGCCTTTTGAGCCCCCTGTCGTTATAAAAGCAGAGATTGTCTATTTTTTCAAGCCCCGATGGGAGCAGAACCTCTCTGAGATTTCTGTGGCCGCTGAGGGCATATCGTGAAAGAGCCGCTACTCTTTTGTCCTCTATTTTTTCGGGCAGAATCAGTCTTTCGCCGCATACTCCACATTTTTCTATGACAGCCAGATCGTTTTTTATACTGTATTCAATTTTGCAGCCGGAATAAATTATTTCAGACATAATTTTCAGTTAAGCAGATCGAGATCCTTTATATGGTTCTGTATGATCTTGTCTCTTTCTTCAAAAAGCAGTTCTTTATTGTATTTTATATATTTTTCGTTGGGATTTTCTTCAAGAAAGGCGCAGGCAAAGCCGTCCATATTCAGAGAGGTAATGAAAAGCACTGTCTCCTGACCTTTTCCGAAAGCGGTCTCTATAAACAGAAAGGCGCTGTCGAGAGCCTTTGCCGCTGCTGAAGCGATCTCCTCTCCCGCCTTGACCTCGTTCTGAAAATCCTCCCTGACGGCGTCAAAGCTTTGGCACTTTGTGAGATCGAAAAGCTTGTCAAGCACCTTCAGCGAGACAGCCTCCTCAGAGGGAGAGACAAGCCCCGCGGTTCTTCTTTTTTCGAGGGCGTCACGTCTGCTTTTTTCGACCTCCGAAAGAGCCTCTTTAAAGGGATTTTCGGCAGAAAGGGCTCTGAGCCTTTTAAGAGCGTCATAAAGCTCTTCGGTATAGTCCCTGTTCATACAATAGTCTCTGAAATAGGACGAAAGCCCCGAGCTTAAAAGACCCACTATGCTGATCCTCTCGTCAAAGCTGCCATAGCCAAGACGTCTTGCGGCGCCTATATCCACATTGCCCTTAAGGACATCGTTTATTCTGTAGTCCCTTTCGTATTTTTTATAAAGCTCATAGTATATGGCAAAATCCTTTGCCGTTTCGGTATTTTGTATATATGACCTTATTTCGCTGTATTCAATGGGAATATCCTCCGACTCATAGGCTTTTATTATGTGGGAAAGATCCTCCCAGCCTCTGGCGGTGACTATCTCCAGACCGTCAACAGTTGTTTCTATCTTATAAAAATTATCCTTTTTAAGCTTGAGATATGATATTATGCAGCCGTGAACCTCGGCTTTATAGGCATAGTCGAGCCATGCGTCAAGGCTTGGCTCTATGTCTATTTTTTTCATTCTGTCGAGAGTGACGATGTCAAACTCCCTGACAGAGCGGTTGTATTCGGGAGGGTTTCCCGCCGCTATAATTACAAAGCCTTCGGGCATTTTGTGAGTGCCGAAGTATTTATACTGCAAAAATCTCAGCAGCGCAGGGGCAAGGGTCTCGGAAACGCAGTTTATTTCGTCCAGAAACAATATGCCCTCTTTTATGCCCGTGGCGTCTATGCGTGAATATATCTCGTCAATTATTTCGCTCATTGTATAGTTTGTTGCGCTGTATGTCTTTTTTTCGGCAATATAGGGAAGTCCCAGAGCCGACTGACGGGTATGGTGGGTTATCGAATAGGAGACAAGATTCAGCGAAAGCTCCTGCGCAATCTGTTCCATAAGAGCCGTTTTTCCTATTCCGGGGGCTCCCATAAGCAGTATGGGTCTTTGAGATCTTGACGGTATAACAAGACGGCCGTATTTGTCCCTTTTAAGATATGCTTTTATTGTGTTTTTTATCTCTTTTTTTGCCTCGGCTATATTCATTGTGTCAACTCCTCGCTGTCAAGTATAAGCTTTATTGCCCACGGAGGTACCTCTGCGTCATGAAAGCTGTCTCTCAAAAAAACAAAGGCTGTTTCGTAGGGCGTTGGCTTTTCGGGGAAAATGCCCTCTCCGTCAGTAAAATATATAAGCCCCTTCATATTTGTAAGCTCGTCCTTAAGCCCCTCCACATATTCAAAGGCAGGTCTGAAGTCAGTGCCTCCGAAGCCCGAAAGCTCCGTTTTTTCCATCAGCTTGTCTATATCTTCGGGACAGGTTATTACGGTGTCTTTTCTCACTCTCGAATCGCACTGTATGACGTGGATCCTCACACGGCGGAAAAAGCTTTCTCTGAGTTTAAGTATTCCGAAGGTCTCTTCGAGAAAGCTTTTTATGGCTTCTCCCGAACAGGAGGCGGAGGTATCAAGGACGATCACAAAATCGGATACCTTTTTGACCTCTCTCGACTCGTTCGGCTCTATTATGGGCATATTTCCGTACAGTGTCATTCCATAGGTATAAAAGCCGATGTCGAAGTTGTCGGGGTCGGGTTTTGCCTCCTCGCCATAAACCGCAAAGCGCCTTAAAAATTCTCCATAATCATAGCGCCGCCTGTTTGATGCCTTTAGGTGATGAAAAATGCTCTTGTCGCCGCTGTCTTCACCTCTTGAAAGGTGTTCAGCCTGCGACAGAGTTCTTCTGCTCAGATCGTCCCAGTTATCCTTGGCTTTTTTCGCTGCGCCGAACATTTCTTCGTCCGTGTCCGAACCGCCGCCCGAGCCTGCCCCCGATCCCGAGGGAGGGTCGTTTTTTTGAGGACGGGGCCAGAAACCGTGGTCGTCCGTTCTGAAGGCCTTGTACATTATTTTGAAATCGCTGTCGGATATATCCCATTTTTTCAGGCTTTGAAATATCCCCTCAGCGGTGAGTATGTCCATTTCGAGAGAAAGTCTTTTGTATATATACGTTCTGTAACGTGAGACTATGGTGCTGACTGCGTGGACCTTTATATCGTCAATGAGATATTCGGCGGCTATGTCGCATGCCATATCCCAGTATATGCCGTCTTTTCCCACATATTTTGTACCGCCGTAAAAATGTCTGAAAAGACAGTGAAATATGCTGTGAAGCAGACAGCGGTTTATGCCGAGACGGCCTTTTTTGTATTCTTCTGTAATATCCTTGGGAGAATAGAAAAGAGATCTTCCGTCCGTACCCATAAGCTCCACCCTGTCGTCCTCAACGGGAGAAAGGGCGAATATTGCAAGATCCAGATAACGCATGGAGACATAAAGGTCGCTTTTTGCTCCTTCTATGATCATTCTGCCTATTTCGGAAAGCTTTTCTTCTCTGTTTCCCATATGTGTTCAGCTCCTCTTTTCTAACATACATTCTATCATGCTTTCATCAAAATGCAGCCGCATTTTGATGAAGCCCAAATGTGCGTGCCGGACGAGCCGGCGACTTCATTTGGATAAAGGAATATAAATTTAAATTTGTTCCAAAAACTGCGTTTTTTCGCAAATTTAAATTTATTCCTCTGGCATCGGAAGAAAATCCGAACGCCTAAGCGTAAGCGAAAGGCGGCGTTTGCCGTAGGCAAACGTGCTGAGGACGGGCGGAGCTTACGTTCAGTGCTTTTCCTTGCGGAAAAGTTGCCCTTCGGGCAATCCGACATCTTTCGGACACCACCTGCGGATTAAAGTCTGCGACGCTTTTTATAAATGTATTACTTAGACAGGCAAAGCTTACGTTCAGTGCTTTTCCTTATGGAAAAGTTGTCCTTCGGACAATCCGACATCTTTCGGACACTACCTGCGGATTAAAGTCTGCGATGCATACCATAACATATTTATGAATATTTTTATAATTATCGATCAAGTCTGAACAACAGGGACGACAGTGACATCTCCATTTTTGGCGCATATGGGTCATCGTCCCCGTGATTCGTTTTGGCTATTATTGTTTTTTTTGTATTGTATGCGCTGCTTTTGGGGCATAAGCGTAATGTCCCTTATGGGATAGTCCGCCGAAAGAGCGTATATGACCGCATCGGCAATGGCTTTGGGAGAAAGCGCAAACTCGTTTGACTCACAGCATTCAAAGGGGGCGTTTTTATAAAAATCCGTTCTTGTTATGTCGGGGTGTATTACGGTAACAAAGACCCCATACTTGCGCCCTTCTGCGAATATACTTTCGGAAAAATCACTGAGGGCAGCCTTTGCCGCTCCGTAGACTGCTCCGTGGGGGCTTGGCCTTTTTGCCTCTGCGGAGGATATGTTTATTATTCTTCCGCCGTTCTTTTTAAGGCTCCGCAGCATAAGAGAAATGATAACCATAGGAGCATACAGATCAACATCGAGGATCTCCTTTATTTTTTGGGGACTCAGTTCCTCATGCAGTCCGAAATAACCTACCCCTGCGCTGTTTATGACAATATCTACGCTGTTTCTTATTTTTTTTATTATTGCCGTGATTTCGTCAATATTGCGGAGATCCGCCTGTATAGGTTCAAAATTTTCTTTGGGATATGTGTTTCTGAAATCTCTCCCCAGACCGTATACAAAATATCCGTTTTCAACGAGAGCCTTGGTTATTTCAAGACCTATGCCCGATGTGGCTCCCGTGACCAAAGCCCTTTTCATGATCTTTTATAGGTATAGAAAGCAAAATCGTCATCGTTTACCATATAAGTCCAGCAGATAGAGCCGTCAGCGCAGGCAAATGGGAGGGTGTTTCCCAGCATAACGTCAAATATCTGTTTTTCTTCCGATTTCAGGGCGCCTTTGCCGTCAAGACTTATGCAGTGGATTATATCGTTTTCGTTCCACATAATCATTATGTCATCATCGGACACCTTTATTGTCTTTATGTTCGATATATCGCCCTCGTCTGTGAGATATACTGTTTTGGATTTTATGCCGCCGATCTGTTTCTTTGATACTGTGCTGACAAACAGTTTTCTGCCTGTGTAGGAGATCTCGCTGCCAACGGTTATAAAGCTGTCCTTTCCGACTTCAAAGCCGTCAAGGGTGAGAGCCGTTTCGCTCTTTGGAGCAACCATTGTCATATCGGGGTAGTATGCCGAAAGCTTTGTTCTGGATATGCTCTGTATGGTGTGAGCGCCGAGACTGCTGCTGTCGGAGGGGTCAACGGTTATGACGTCTATTCCCTCGGCAGAGTTTACGGCAAAATAATATTTGTCATCGTCTGTGGCGGAAAGAATACGTGTTACCTCGTTTCGTATGCCATCGTTTGATCTGAGAGCCATTCCGCCTATGCCTGCGCAGTATCTGAATGTGTTTTTGTCGATAATTATACTTCTGTTGTTTTTATAGTATTTGTTTTCGGTCTTGTACTCGGTGACAACATCGTTGATGAATATAAGGTTGTCGGAGATGCGCATATCCGCCGTACCTCCCTCGCCGAGGAATATATCCTTCGCCAATATCTGATAGCCCTTGAAGGAGGCTGTGCTCATTTTGTTGAAGCTTTGGTTGTACTTCACAAGCTTGTATATGGTGGCTGATTCGGAGCAGCTTGGGTTGTCGTTTCCGAAAAGAAAATAGTGGTATGTGCCGTCCGTGATATAGCCGCCGAACTTGCTTCCGTTAAGGCTCAGCGTCTTTTCCTGCCTGAGAACTCCTCCGGACGAAAATACGTTTATGACAATGCGGCTTTCGCCTACGTTTATTATACCGTGGTCGCCGTCGGGTTTTACAAAGGTGTAGGTATGACCTCCATCCTCATCCATAACGCTGCTTTTTGTGAGTGTTTCATTCTGTACGTCAAGCTCTGCGGCGAATACGTTTGACGCAAGCATCAGCCCTATAATGACAGTAAAAATTATTTTTTTCATAGCGTCCTCCTTTGTTTTGGTCTTTTTCGTTCGGCGCCGATGTCCGGGACGGTTATCGTCCTGTTTTCGGGCATATATCGGCGCAATATTTCCGATGGGTTCGGCGGCTGTGTGCCGAACATACTGCAACACATATATTATAACACAAAAAAAGGCATTTGTCACCTTTTAGTTTATAATTATAATATCCGAGGTGTTGTGAGGTATTGCCCATACGAAAAAAGGCTCTCCGTCTGCGAAATATAATAAACAAGGCGGAGAACCTTTTGAATATGTTTTTATGCCAGCATATCCTTTGCTTTTTTCTTTGCTGCGTCAAGAGCCTCGTCTATTTTTGAGGGATCCTTTCCGCCTGCCTGAGCCATACCGGGACGGCCGCCGCCACCGCCGCCGCATATCACAGCAGCCGTTTTAACGATGTCGCCTGCCTTTGCGCCTGCTTTTACCGCAGGATCGGCGCAGGAAACCACGAAGCTGACCTTTCCGTCAGACACGCTGCCGAGGATAATGACAGAATCGGGGTTTTTGTCCCTTATGCTGTCGCTTGTTCTGCGCAGAGCGTTCATATCGGAGCCGTCAAGTCTGCCGCAGATAACGTCTATGCCGCCAACGGTTTCCTTTGCGTCTGCAATCTGTCTGACAGCTCCGCCCGAAAGCTTGCTTTTAAGCTGTTCGATCTCCTTTTTGAGCTTTTTGTTCTCTTCAACCGTATCGGAGATTTTTGACGGAATAGCCTTTACATTGTTGACCTTGAGGATAGACTTTATTTCGCTCTGAAGCTCTTCTCTTTCGTTGAAATAGCCAAGAGCGTTATAGCCCGTTATGGCTTCGATACGTCTTACGCCTGCGGCGATTCCGCTTTCCGAAAGTATCTTGAAGCAGCCTGCCTCTGCGGAGTTTCTGAGATGTGTGCCGCCGCAGAATTCCAGCGAATAGTCGCCTACGGAGACAACTCTTACGGTTTTGCCGTATTTTTCTCCGAAAAGAGCCATGGCGCCAAGCTTCTTTGCGTCCTCTATATCCATTTCCTCACATTTCACATCGAGGGAGGAAAGTATCTTGTCGTTAACTATCATTTCTACCCTTGCAAGATCCTCATGGGAGATAGGCTCAAAGTGGGTGAAGTCGAAACGGAGCCTTTCATCGCTTACAAACGAACCCGACTGCTCAACGTGGCTGCCGAGGACATCTCTCAGAGCCTTCTGGAGTATGTGGGTAGTAGTATGGTTTCTTGCGATGGCTTTGCGGCGTTTTTCGTCAACCTCGGCGGTGGCCTTGCTGCCTACATTTATTGTGCCGCTTTTTACCACTCCCGTATGGAGGTGCTTGTTTCCGCCGAATTTTGTGGTATCGGTTATTTCAACAACGGCAGAGTCGGTTTTTATTATGCCTCTGTCGCCTACCTGTCCGCCCATTTCGGCATAGAAGGGGGTTTTGTCAAGCAGTACGGTGACGTTTTCTCCCTCAGATGCCGACTGAGCTATTTCGTTTTCGGCAACAAGGGCGGTGACCGTACAATCCGTCAGAACCGTTTTGCCATATCCGTCAAACTCGGTTGCAAGAGCAGGGTCGAGCCTGTGGAATACGGTTTCCTCCGCACCCATATATGTGTCGGTCTCTCTTGCGTCTCTGGCCTTTTTGCGCTGAGTCTCCATCTCCGCTTTAAAGCCTGCCTCGTCCATTTCGTAGCCCTTGTCTGCCAGAATGTCGGCGGTAAGATCGGAGGGGAAGCCGTAGGTGTCATAGAGCATAAAGACACGGTCTCCGCTGAGGGTTTTTTCGCCTGTTTTTTCCATCTCTTCAATATAGGCGTTAAGCTTTTCGAGACCTCTGTCAAGGGTGCGATAAAAGCTTTCTTCCTCCGTGGAGATTATTTTCTTTATTGTAGCCTGTTTTTCTTTAAGCTCGGGATAAGCGTCTCCCGAATTGTTTATTACGACCTGACAAAGCTCGGTAAGGAATGTCCTGTCGATGCCGAGGAGCTTTCCGTGACGGGCGGCTCTTCTTAAAAGCCTCCTCAGAACATAGCCTCTGCCGTTGTTTGATGGCAGAACGCCGTCAGCCGTCATAAATGTCATAGAACGAACGTGGTCGGTAATGACCCTTATCGAAACATCGTCCTTGTGGTTCTTTCTGTATGTTTTATCGGCGATAGCGCACACGGCATCTCTTACTGCCTTTACGGTATCCACATCAAATATGGAGTCAACATTCTGCATAACTGCGGCTATTCTTTCAAGACCCATTCCCGTATCTATGTTGGGATTGGCAAGTCTGGGGTAGGAGCCGTCCTCCTGCTTGTCAAACTGTGTGAAAACAAGGTTCCATATCTCCATATATCTGTCGCAGTCGCAACCTACGGTGCAGTCGGGCTTATGACAGCCGTATTCCTCTCCTCTGTCGAAGTATATCTCAGAGCAGGGACCGCAGGGGCCTACGCCGTGTTCCCAGAAGTTGTCCTCCTTGCCCATTCTGAATATTTTTTCGGCAGGAACGCCTACCTTTTTGTTCCAGATTTCAAAGGCCTCATCGTCATCGTTGTATATCGAAACATAGAGCCTGTCCTCGGGCAGCTTAAGAACCTCGGTAAAGTATTCCCACGCCCACGGTATGGCCTCCTCCTTGAAATAGTCTCCGAAGGAGAAGTTGCCCAGCATTTCAAAAAATGTGCCGTGGCGAGCCGTTTTGCCTACGTTTTCGATATCGCCCGTTCTGATGCACTTCTGACAGGTAGTGACCCTCTTTCGGGGCGGTATCTGCTGTCCCGTGAAGAATGGCTTAAGGGGAGCCATTCCCGAATTTATAAGAAGAAGGGACTTGTCGTTGTGGGGTACCAGAGAGGCGCTTGCCAGTCTCAGATGTCCCTTGCTTTCAAAAAACCTAAGAAAGCTTTCTCTCAGTTCGTTTACACCCATGTATTCCATTTAAAAAAGACCTCCGATATATTGTGCTTTTTGTGCTTTTTGTGCTTTTTGTGCTTTTGTATATTTCCGAAAGAGCCGCCGAAAGAACCCCTGTCGGGGAATACTGCGGCGTTTTCGGTATAGTTTTTTAAAAACTTTCAGCATATGAACAATTATAAATATTTTTGGCATAATTGTCAACTGTTTTGCAAAGACGGATTCCGACCCGCAGGTGACGGCAGTCTATTCGGAACGTATTGCGTCAAGGACGGAGATGCCGACTGCCCTCTCGGCGGGCCAATATCCCGACAGTATGCCTATAAATACCGAAAAAACCACGGAACACAGACCGAGCCATACGGGGATAACGCTTACTCTGTCGGGGCTAAGAAACAGTATCTCCGCTATCGCAAGGGGATCCGAAAAGGAGCCGCCTGCCGAAACGATATTTATTGCGCCCGATATAACAAAGCTTATAACGCACCCTATTATACCGCCTATCAGCCCTATAAGCCCCGCCTCTGTCAGAAACATTATCCTGACGGCGGCAAGGGGACAGCCGAGAGCCTTCATAATGCCTATCTCCTTTTTCCTTTCGGAGATAGCCATAAACATTGTGTTCATAATTCCCAGAGCTGCCACAAACAGGGACACTATACCAAGTCCCGCAAACATAAGCTGCTTCTGGCGCACGTCCTTTTCGAGCGGTTCTCTCACGCTTTCGAGAGAGTCGGTGGAATAGCCGAGCTGTTGTATCTGCTTTTCGCATTCGGCGACATTTTCGATGTCGTTCACCATGGCCTGCGCCTGACTGTAGCTTTCGTTATTTTTCTGGGCTATGCCGTTCAGCCTGTTGTACTCCTTGACGAGAGCCTTAAGCTCATTAGCCTCCAATATCAGACCTTCGGACGTTTCGTAGCCCTTGCTGTAGTCCTCCTTGAGTATGCCGACTATCTTAAGGCGCTTGACGAGGGTTTTTTCGGTGGGGTTGTCGGGATCTCCCAATGTCAGCTCTATGGTGGTGTCCATAGGGTCAACGTATGGCTTGGGCATCTCTTCGGAATCTTCGTCTGCGTTATCATTGTCCGAATAAAGATATGACCAATAATCTATGTAGTTATATCCCTCGGGGCGCTGGGAGTCTCTCAGGGAATAGGCAAAATATTCACCTGCGAGAGCTTCAATGGTGTCTCCCTGTTTTATGCCTGTAAAGCCGCCGCCCTCTGTGAACTCATAGTTGAAGTCGTTTATGGCGTCTTTTTTTACCCCCGCAACAGAGGGCCACTGAGCCTTATATCTCCCGTTTTCTCCCGCAGCCGCCGAGGACGGCAGCTCGAGATACATTTTGGGGCTTATGCAGACTATGTTCTGTATGGATTCCATACCCGTTATTTCGTTGTCGGTGAGCTTGCTGCCGTTTCCGTTGTTATATATGTTTATTACCCTGAGATCGCCCATTTCCGAGAGCATATGCTCCTGAGAAATTTTCATTGCTATGCCGAATGAGATCATTATGACTACGGAGCAGCAGCCTATTATAACGCCGAGTACCGTAAGAATCGTTCTCGACTTGTGGCGCATAAGATTATGCAGGCTTATATTAAAGAGATCCCTTATCTTCATCTTCGGCCTCCCAGTTTACGCTTATGGCGTTTGCGGCTTTTTTCTTTTTTCTTTTCCTTATTATTATGAATGCTGCGGCTGCGGCAGCTGCGATGACTGCCACAACAATGATGATCGGCAGCTTGTGTGAAGAGCCTTCTTCCTCCGACATAAGCTCTTCATCGGTTATGGGATATTCCTCCACAGCCTCCTCAACGGTCATAACACAGGGAAATTCAAGAACCTTTTCGTCCATATTCGGATCCTCATATGTAAGCTTTATCGTAAATTCAAGCTCTCCCGGAGCATCGGGTATGACAACGAAATATATGTTTCCGCTTTTGCCGGGTTCAAAGTTTCCGAGGTTCTGAACGGGCGTAAGGGCGTTTACGTCTCCCACGATCTCTGCCTTTACGTTTGAAAGCGAGCCCTGACCCTTGTTTACATACGAGAGGCTGACGTTCTGTTCGATGCCCGACTGAGCGGCAGGCAACGGATCGAGGACTACTTCAAGCTTGTCGGGCTTGTAGCAGGGTATGGATACGGTCTGTTCTGTGGTGACGGGAGTTCTTTCGCCGTTGTCTACATATTCGTATTTAAAGGATATTGAGAGAGTGACGGAGGATTTTTCCGCCGAGGGCAATACCTGCATATCAACCGATTCGCCTCTGCTTGCGCCTGCCCCAAGACCGTCATAATAATATGTGTTGGAAGCCGAGCGAATGAGAACGCCTTCTCCCGTTTCGATCGTCATAACTATGTTGTCTACGCTTTTTGTCCTGCTTGTGTTTTCAAAAGTCACGTCAAAGCCAAAGTCGTCTCCTGCTGCTATAGGTACGCCGCCGTAGTTGTAGGATCTGACTATTATGTTGGGGGTTGAGCTTTTTGAGGAGGACGATGAGGGATTGGCAGGAAGGACGATTTTTACGGATTCGCTGCCCTGACCCTGTTGTTTTCCCGTTTCGTATTTGTATTTAAGCTCACCTGTTACATTAAAGACAGATGTTGTGATATTTTCGGAAAGTCTGCCGCTTAAAACAAGACTTCGGCTTTCTCCTCCCTTAAGCTCGCCCACATTCTGAGATGCGCTGCCTTGGGTGAGTATGATACCGTCAGCGGCGTCAAAGGTCATAACGGCGGCTTTTAAGGGCGTGTCGCTTAAGTTTTCTATTTTAAGATTTACCGAAAATGCCGAGCCTGCCGAAAGGGGAGACTTGGGGCTGTCGGCGGATATGAACACAAGGGGTTCCGCTCCCTCGGTGTCGTTTGCCGATACAGGAATTATGAGAGCCGTCTCCTCGCTGCCTCTTTCGGGCTGGCCTGCGTTTGTATAGCCGTATTTAAGCTCAGTGTTTATTTCAAGAGTGGGGGAGGATATATATTTTTCGGTTTTGAGCCGCAGGCTTATTTTTCTTTCTTCATCGGGTCCTATGTTTTCGAGGGACTGGGATACATTGTCGTCAAGTAGAATAAGCTCCTTTGGCAGAGTAAATGTTATGACTGGGGACGACATAACGGACGCTCCCGTATTTTTTATTACAACGGGCAGAACAAACTCGGTGTCGGGGGCTATGGGGGACGGAAGGCTTTCTCTTGTTATCTGCGCAAGAGGAGCGTTGTTTTTTGAATTTGCCTCCATGGGTATGAATATTCTGTCACTGTAGCCCGATTCGGTAAGTCCCATTGATGTTTTATAGCTGTAGCTTAAGTTTATATCTATATCCTCCGAGGCGTATGTTATATAGTCGGCAGCCTGAAGTCTGAGGGTGACGTTTGCGCTGCCGCCTGCCTTTATGTCGGGAATGGATATATTGCCCATTCCTTCAAGGGGAATGATTGAATCGGGGAGAGAAATGGTGATGGAGGGGTGCTTAAGCTCCGATGTGCCTCTGTTTTTTACCGTAAGCGTCACATTGAATTTTTCACCCGACTTTATGGGGTTTTCGATACTGCTTCTTACTATTTCTATATGGGGCAGGCTGTCGTCATTTTCAGACGGTGTGTCGTCCGATATATCGTTTTCGCTGCATTCGTCTATATTCAGATATATTCTGTCGGATACAAGTCCTATATTCTTATATCTGACCTTGAAGCTTATACCCGTACCCGACCCCGAATAGGCTATATCCTTGAACTCCGCCGTATATTCAAGTTGGGAGCTGCCCTCGGAGGTTATGCTTATGCTTTCGGTCTTCGGTGAGCCGAAGCTGCCGTCCACAGATATTATTTCGATATTGTCGGCCGAGGATATGTCGCTCGTCCTCAGAAGGCTGTCCTTTATATCTATGGAAAGACTGACCGCATCTCCCATCTCTATGCGGTTTGTTTCCATACCTACATTGTCCTTTACGGTATATTCTTCGATTTTGGGGTCGCAGCTTACGGCGCTGTGGACAGCCGCTGCGCCCGACAGCGAAAGTATAGCCGCCAGAATAAGGCTTGTTGTTCTTTTAAGCATTTTTGTCCTCTCCTTTTCTCGTATCCTTTATTATTTTTCCGTCTGCAAGGGTTATCACTCTTGTGGCATATTCTGCCAGATCGTTTTCGTGAGTGACTAAAATTATTGTCTGATTGTATTTTTTTGCAAAGGATTTTATCATATCCATAACCTCGGCGGTGGTTTTTGTGTCGAGGTTGCCTGTGGGCTCGTCCGCAAAGACTATTTTTGGCTTTGTGATAAAGGCTCTCGCTATGCCAACTCTTTGCTGCTGACCGCCCGACATTCTGCTTGGATAATGCCCAAGACGCTCTCCCAGACCCACCGCTCTGAGAGCCGATACGGCAAGCTCCTCCCGCTGTTTTTTGTCAACTCCCTTAAAAATAAGGGGCAGAGCCGTGTTTTCGACTGCCGTCATATTGTCCATAAGGTTGTATGACTGAAAAATAAAGCCCAAATACCTCTGCCTTAAAATGGCGAGGTCGTTTTCGGACAGTCTCGAAACAGGTATGTTTCCTATAAAAATATCTCCCGATGTGGGAGCCTCAAGTCCCGCCAGCATATTCAGAAGGGTGCTTTTTCCCGAGCCCGACTGACCGAAAATACAGCATATCTCACCGGGCATAATGTCTATGTTTATATCCTTAAGAGCCGATATTCTTTCTTCTCCCGCAATATAGTCTTTGCAAAGATTTCTGACTCTTATTATAGGTTTTGTTCCCTCACTCATTTATCCTCCCTCTTTCATAATATTACGGCACAGAACACTTTCGTGAGCCTGTTTTGTCCGTACTTTTTCATACATATCAATGTTAACACAAGCGCTCTTTTTTTTCAATAGCATATAAAAAATAGGGGCTGTTTTTTGTCGGCATATGTACGATTTGGGCAGGAGCGGTCGGGGTCTTATTTCGGAAATGTTACAATTCTGTTAAATCTCTGTTATTTTATGGTTTTTCGGCTTCGGATATTGTATAATATATATCGGATAAAATAAAGCTGCAAAGGAGAGGATATATTTTGAAACCAAAAAATATATTTCTGAGGGGTATATTCACGGCTGCCGCAGCCCTGTGTCTGTTCTGTACGGACGTGTCGGCGAGTGACGCCACCCTTTATGAAACGAAAAATACAAGCACCCTTACGAGAGGAGTTACATATGACGAGATAACGAGAGTGACAAAAAACGGCTGGCTGTATATGTATGTTCTGAACATAGACGCAAATGACGAAAACGTGTCGCTTGACGTTATAGAATCCACAAAGGAGTATGGCTATAAGGAAAACACCCTTGCCATATCTCAGGAAAACAATGTTGTGGCTGCGGTGAACGGCGACTATTTCGGCGGCGGAAACCCCCAGTCCTCAATGGGACAGGTTCTTGATGAGGGGAAGCTCGTGGAGACCAAAAACTATTATAATGCCGATGCAAACAACTACGCAGGCTTTTTTATAGATACGGACGGAGTGCCTTTTGTGGACTATCTTAAAACATCGGTGGGCTTTTATAATTCGTCCGTAACAGTGGTGGAGCTTGCGGGCAAAAACAAATATACGGATTTTTCAAAGCCTGTGTATTTTGACCGCTCCGCCATAACGACCACAGCCGACCTTGACAAGAGAAATCCGTCTCTTACAAAAATAGTGGTGGATACGGGCGTTATATCCTACATATCTTCGCCGGGAGAAACCGTGACCGTACCCGAAAACGGCTATATTATCGTAATGAACCAAAAAACCAGAAACGAAAAAATAGACTATTTCGGAAAAGGACAGGCTGTCAGCTTTGTTGAAAACGGCACGTTTCTTTTCAGACCCGCCAAAAAGCTTTCTCAGATAGATTTTGGCATTTCGGGCGGGGGAGAGATACTTAGGAACGGACAGACAATGGCTCAGGGAGAAATCATAAGTCCCTCATCGAGAAACCCCCGAACCTGCATAGGTGTCAGTCAAGATAAGAGCAAAATAATAATATGCTGTATAGACGGAAGAAGAAAGGGCATAGGAGCCACAAGCTATGAATGCTCCGAAATAATGAAGGAGCTTGGAGCCTATGACGCCATACAGCTTGACGGCGGCGGTTCTACCACCATGGTAATAAAGCCCGACGACGGCTCGGGGCTCAAAACTGTCAACACTCCCTCTGACGGGTCTATGAGAGCGGTTCCCAACGCTGTGGGAATAAGCTCCGTAGGCACATCTGAGGGGATCGGCAGCATAGAAGTCGGTACATCGGCGGCTGACAACGTACTCGTAAACGGCCTTAACTACAACATAACGACAAAAGCCTATGACAATCTTATGAACCCTATGCCCCTGCCCCAGGGTATAACCTACACTGTCGAGGGCGTAGAGGGCAGCTTTGAGAGCGGCGGCTTTATTCCGTCAACAGAGGGAACGGGAAAGATAATAGCCGAATACACTCCTCCCGATGGAAACAAAATAAGAGGAGAGGCTGACATAACCGTACTTTCGGGCATATCTATGCTTGATGTTACGGCAGGAACGCCCGTTATAGAGGTGGGACAGTCCACCGAACTTATTGTGAAGGAATACAACAAGGACGGATTCGGAGGCAGAGACGTAGACAAGAGCCTTGTAGAATTTTCGGTCAATGACCCTGCTGTCGGCAGCATAAGCGAAAGCGGCTATTTTGTCGCTGCGGGAAAGGGCATATGCACTGTCAGCGCAAGGCTTAAGGACAACGGCGAGATATGCGGCAGCGGCATAATATATGTGGGCAAGACAGAGGAAACTGCCGATAACTTTGAGGCGTGGAAGAACATACAGTTTCTGAAATTTCCCGAGCAGGGAGCCTTTACGGGGGAGGCGGCTCCTGCCTACGGCGTAGGTACGAGCGGCAAGGCGAGCGTAAGGCTCAGCTATAGCTTCAGACCCAACACGTCCTCGGTACAGTGCGCATATGCCAGCTTTCCTATGAGGATACCCATAAAGGGAACGCCCTCCGAGCTTGGCCTTAACGTAAAGGGCGCATCGAACGGAACCATACTTAAAATAAATATAAGAGATGCAAATGAAAAAAGCTATAATATCAGCCTCAGCGACAATATAGATTTTGAAGGATGGAAGCATCTGACGGGCGCAGTGCCTGCCGAGGTAAAATATCCCATTCAGGTTATGTCGGTATATACCGCAGTGCTGTCAACGGGAGCCGCAGGCCCGGCGGGAACCATATTTTTCGATGACCTTACCGCCGATACAGGCAGCTACACAGCCATACCGTTTTCAAACGACTATATGGACAACGCCGCCGCAAGGACAGACCTCAAACCGCTCTATATAGTTTCGCCGGGTGTGAACGCATCGTCTCTCGGACTTGGTGAAATGGCTACGAGCTGGTATTCAAACTATTCTACGGCAGGAAATGAGGAGGTCTCTATAATAAACCTTTCTACCGAAAACGGCACACTTCTTGGGTCAAACAATACTCAGATAAGATATTTTGCCGATTTTGCCGACAGACTTTCGGCGAAAAATATCGTTGTTATGATAAAAAGCGATATGTACGCCACAGGCGGAGGAAAATTCGCCGATGACAGAGAGGCTGTCATTGTTCACGATGTGCTTAAGAAACAATTTCTGAAGGGCAAAAATGTTGCCGTTGTTTCCTGCGGAGGAACCATATCCTCTATAAATATAAAAGACGGAGTGAGATATATAAACGTGGCCGAGAGAAGCTCCTCAAAGCCCGTACTCACAATAAGATACGGCGGCGGCGAGCTTTATTACGGATTCTGAAACCTAAAATCCCCGTTTTATGAGGGCTATATGCTCTGACGGACAGGCTGTCCACAGATTCTGATTACAGTATATTTAAAAAACGCCTGACAAACGATCGTTAATATATGCGTGAGGGCTGTCCCCTCAGGCTGCTTTGGTCGGTCTGACAGGCGTTTCCTTTTTTATATGGTGAAAAAATTGAAATAATTTCTTGCAAAGTTGTTTTTGATATGATAAAATAAAGGGCATAGTGTTCAGGCGGCAACCATTCATACCGATTGCTTTATCAAAGGGGATAAAAATCGTTTGCGCTTTCGGGCTTAGGTTTTTAAATTTTTATCCTTTACGGGCTTAAAGGTCGGTATAACGCCCGAACGGAGAAAGCGGAAAAGAGAATCTCCGCCGGAAAAATTTTTAGGGAGGAAACACCAATGAAAAATAAGAATGGTTTTGTTGTATTTTTGATGGCTGTGCTTGTTGTTGCCCTGGGCGCCGCCGCCATATTCGGTCAGTCGGTATGGAGCAGGCTGGGCTATCAGAATATCAGCCTTGGTCTTGATCTTCGGGGCGGAGTATATGTAGTTTATGAAGCCGTAGACTATACGCCCAATGAGGACGAAATGGCTTCGGCTGTGTCTATGATACAGCAGAGACTTGACAGCAACAACTGGACAGAGGCAGAGGTTGCATCCGAGGGTACAAACCGTATCAGGGTTGAGATCCCCGGTGTTGATGACGCCGAAACAGCCATCAACGAGATCGGACAGACTGCTCATCTCTATTTTATGGACGAATCGGGAAATGTTGTTGTAGACGGCAAAAACGTAAAGGACGCCTACAGAAGCACATCGAGCCAGAACGGAGTGAGCGAGGTCGTTGTTGCGCTCGAATTTGACGATGAAGGTTCAAAGGCCTTTGCGGACGCAACTCAGAACAATATAGGCAAGCCCATATATATCTATATGGACAACGATGTTATAAGCGCTCCCAAGGTAAACACAGCTATACTTGACGGAAGCGCAATCATAGAGGGCGACTTTACAAACGAAGAGGCGCAGACTCTTGCAAACCTCATCAAGTCGGGCTCACTTCCCTTTGATCTTCGTGTGATCGAGAGCAACTCCATAGGCGCAAGACTTGGCGCATCGTCACTCTCTACAAGCCTTGTGGCAGGTCTTATAGGTATCGCTCTTGTGCTTTTGTTTATGCTCATTGTATACAGAGGCCTTGGATTTATTGCTGACTGGGCGCTCCTCATATATATAGGTCTGGATGTGCTTGTACTGAGCCTTTTTGAGGTAACGCTGACGCTGCCCGGTATTGCGGGTATCATACTTTCGATAGGTATGGCTGTCGATGCGAACGTAATTATATTTGAACGTATAAAGGAAGAAATTGCGGCAGGCAGAAGTACGGGTACTGCTATAAAGAACGGCTTCTCCCATGCGCTTTCGGCTATCGTGGACGGAAACGTAACAACGATAATCGCAGGCGTAATACTCTATCTTCTCGGTACGGGTACCATCAGGGGCTTTGCTCAGACTCTTATCATAGGTATCGTACTTTCGATGTTCACCGCTCTTGTTATCACAAGGATCCTTGTAAACGCATTCTTCAGAATGGGCGTTACAAAGCCGGGATTCTATGCGGCTAAGGTAGGATCGGCAGAGACAAAGACATTCAATATTGTTGAAAAGAGAAAGATCTGGACAGGCATTTCTGCCGCTGTTATTCTGGTGGGCTTTGCCGCTATGATCTTCGGTGCCGTAAGAGGCAAGGGCGCTTTTGACTATGACGTATCATTCACAGGCGGTACGTCCATAGAAGTAAATCTTGGAAAGGATTTCGACCAGGCAGAGCTTGAAGAGATAGTTGCAAGCGCAGCCGAGGGAGAAACACCCGTTATACAGAAGGTCACATCCGAAAACAAGGCTATAATAAAGCTTAAGTCGGCTATTGACGATGTAACCGTAGACGAGGCTCTTTCGGGCAGCGATGACGCTATAGGCGGCGCAGACGAGCCTACGGATATTGTGGTTTCTGACGAGGAAGGTCAGGAGGAAGAAGCAGCCGATGGAGAGGCTGCCGATGAAGAGGCTGCCGAGGGAGAAGAGGCTGCCGAAGAAAATTCCGATGGCGAAATCGAAGTATCCAGCATAGTTTCGCAGGCTGAGGCTGACGCAGAAGTGACTGCCGATGAAGAAGGCGCAGCCGCAGGCGATGAAGCAGCAGCAGACGAAAATGCCGCAGCCGATGAGGACGCAGCAGCCGAAGAAACACCTGCTGACGGAGCAGACTCAGACTCAGACGACGAAGGAATGGTTCTTGATATTGGCGAGGACGATCTCGTTGACAACGGAGACGGAACCTACTCCATAGACCCCTCAGCATTTGAAAGAGTAACTGATTCGGAAGGAAATCAGCTTATAGACGCCGATGCCGAGGGAACAAGCGAGGGAGACAGCGAGACCACGACAGAGCACGTTCACACAGTGGCTACGGGCGAAGGCTATACGGGCAACATCGCAGCCGTTATCGCAGCAGTTGCTCAGAAGTATGATCTTGAGAACGATGATTTTTCGGTTACTCAGATTTCTGCAACTATCAGCTCCGAAATGACAAAGAACGCTATTCTTGCAGTAGTTCTTGCCTGCCTTGCAATGCTTATATATGTATCTCTGAGATTCAAGGATTTCAGAACGGGAGCATCTTCGATCATTGCGCTTATACATGACGCTCTCATAGTTCTTGCCTGCTACGCTGTTATAAGAATACCTCTTTCAAACTCGTTTATAGCGGCTATTCTTACGGTGCTTGGTTATTCAATAAACGCATCTATCGTTATATTCGACAGAGTAAGAGAAAACAAAAATACTCACAGAAGATGGACTGTTGAGCAGCTTGCCGATGTATCTGTAAGTCAGTGTATGAGAAGATCAATATTCACATCTCTTACAACACTGTTTACAATAGGCGCTCTCTATATACTGGGCGTTCAGTCCATTAAGGAGTTTGCTCTGCCTATAGTAGCCGGTATAATTGCAGGTACATGGTCGTCTGTACTCATATCTGTATCTGTATGGTTCTGGTTTTCAAAAATCGGAAAGAAAAAATAATCGGATATAAATAAATCAAAACAATAAAATAAATCCGAGCATTCCGACAACATAATCATATGTGTCGGAATGCTTTTTTGTGCAGCAAAAAAATCACCTGTCTTAAATAAAGCGACAGGTGATTTTTTATTTATCCTTAGTTTATCCTTTTTTTGATTATTACTCCGAAAAAAGAGGGGTCGAGAGATACCTGTCTCCCGAATCGGGCAGAAGAACGACTATTGTTTTGCCCTTGTTTTCGGGCCTTGCAGCCAGAATCGCCCCTGCCTTAAGAGCAGCGCCCGAGGAGATGCCTGCGAGAATGCCCTCACTGTGGGCAAGCTCTCTGCCCTCCTCAAAGGCATCGTCGTTTGTTATGGCGATTATTTCGTCATAAATGTCCGTATCGAGAACATCGGGCACAAAGCCTGCGCCTATACCCTGTATCTTGTGAGAGCCCGATATGGACTTTGACAAAACGGGGCTGTCGGCAGGCTCTACCGCAACTATCTTTATGTCGGGGTTTTTGGCTTTGAGATATTTGCCTGCGCCTGTTATCGTACCTCCGCTGCCTACTCCCGAAACGAATATATCGACCTTTCCGCCTGTCTGCTCCCAGATTTCGGGGCCCGTATGATTTTCGTGGGCTGACGGATTTGCAGGATTTTCAAACTGACCGGGGATAAATGAACCTTCGGTATTTTTATGTATCTCAAGAGCCTTTTCTATGGCGCCCTTCATACCGAGCTTTCCGTCCGTGAGGACAAGCTGCGCCCCGTACGCCCTGAGCAGTCTGCGCCTTTCAACGCTCATTGTCTCGGGCAGTGTAAGTATGGTCTTATAGCCCTTTATGGTGGCTGCCATTGCAAGTCCAATGCCTGTGTTGCCCGATGTAGGCTCTATTATAGTGGCGCCGGGCTTAAGATAGCCGTCTCTTTCGGCAGCCTCTATCATTGCGATCGCCGCTCTGTCCTTTACGGAGCCCGAAGGGTTGAAGTATTCGAGCTTTGCAAGCAGGGAGACATCATTCAGACCCTTTTTTCTGCAATAGCGGCTTATTTCCACAATGGGTGTATTTCCTATAAGATCAAGAACGCTTTTATTTATTTCGCTCATAACAAAACCTCCTTATAACATATCGTGTCGATAGGTTTATATAAAATTATTATACCATCAAAATTTATATAGTCAATACCTTTTTTATTTTCTCAGATATCTTTTTATTATTATTGTTTTTATTATGCCTGCGCACGGCACGGCGAGGATCATTCCCCATATGCCGCCAAGCCTTCCGCCTATGGCGAGGGCGCAAATCACCGCAGGCGGCGACAGACTGACCTTTTCTCCCACTATTTTGGGAACTATAACGGCAGAGTCTATCTGCTGGAGAGCTATCATAATTATGGCGGCATATACTGCCTTTATGTGTTCTCCCGAAAGAAGAGCCGAAAGCACGGCCAGAGAAAAACCCACAATGCTGCCGAAATAAGGTATTATGTTTGAAAAGCCCGTAATAATGCCTATGAGCACAGCAAATTTTATTTTGAATATCGTAAGGAATGAAGCCGTGAGCAGGCTCATAATTATTCCGTCCGTAAGCTGTCCTCTTATATATCCCGAAAAAATCATATGACAGTCCAAAGCGGTTTTTGCGCACACGGTATATAATTTTTTTGGCATAAGTATTTTAAAGGCTGTCTTTGCGCCGTTTAAAAAGCTTTTTTTGTCAAGCAGAAAATAAAACGCTATGACAAAGCCCAAAATGAGATCGAGAAAAATGCCCCCTATGTCTGCCGCTCCCTCGAGAGCCGAGGGCCATATTCTGTCGAAAAACCCCAGAAAGCTATTGCGCAGAGAGTCTATATACTTTATTGAAAAGTCATACATATCGTACCTTATGAGAAAGTCCACTGCGTTTTTGTACATTCCGTCAAACTGAATATACGCTCGGTTAAGATATTCGAGGGGTTTAATTCCTTTTGCCGTATATATCCACAAAAACCATACAAAGAAAACAATGAGCAGTATAAGAAAAAAATATGTCATTATAACGCCCATTGTTCTTCTTTCGCTTTTTTTGTTTGTTTTTTTTGAATAGAGTCTGTCGAAAAAGTCGCACAGGGGATCCAGCAGATAGGCTATGACAAAGCCTGTGAAGGGGAGCGATATCAAAGAGAAAATACGCCCCGTGATACTTAAAAATCCCGATATGACAGCATCTATATTTGCAAGTGAAAATACGGCGATGTCTATTATCCTTTTGAAGGCATAGAACAGAATAAGCGTAAAAACCACATATATTGAAATTTTAAGGTATTTTTTTTCAATTATAAATTTCAACCGTATTCACCTGTTTTTTATTTTTTATAAAGTATCGCCCTCTTTATATTGTTTTATACAGTCTGGATATTATTTCAGCCGTTTTTTCAATGCCGAAAACGGATGTATTCAGCACCATATCATAGTTTTCGGCCTTTCCCCAAACCCTGTCGGTGAAGTGGAAGTAGTGATTCGCTCTTGATTTGTCATATTTTTTTATTTTGGATACCGTAGTTTCTCTGTCGAGCTTATAGACCTCTTTTATTCTTTCTATCCTTGTTTCGTATTCGCCGCATATGAATATGTTGAAAATAGGGTAGCTGTTTTTAAGGATATAGTCGGCGCATCTTCCCACTATAACGCAGGGGCCGTCCTTTGCCAGAGATTCTATTATCTCTCTTTCTACCATATAGAGCTGATCTGTCAGGGGCAGTCCCCTCGGCCCGGGCATAATGCCCTTTGCGCCCATACCTCCCGAATAGTGCTGACCTACCGCAAGGCTGTAGAGAAAGCTGCTGCTCATTTTCTGTTCGTTTTCCCTTATAAAATCCACATGAAAACCGCTTTTTTCGGCCGCAAGGTCTATGACCTCCTTGTCATAAAAGGGTATGCCAAGCTTTTTTGAAACCATTTCGGCCACAAGCCGTCCGCCGCTGCCGTATTGTCTGCTTATAGTGATGATCCTGTCCATAAAAACGCCTCCTTTATAATATAGGTTGTTTTATGATCGGCGCAAAATATTTTTTCGCTGCGATCGGTATAAATTATAATATGTCGTTTTCGTACAAAACTACCTTTCCCGATTTGTTATAATAGTGTCCGCCTAAGATCCTGAGACCGTCTTTTTCCATAAGCTCTTTTATTATGGGGCTTTTTTCTATTTTGCCTATGCTGTTGTATACATTCAGCTTTTCGCAGACCTCTGGGTCTGTTTCATCTCCTATGGCGGTTTTTATTTCGTCCGCTATGTTTTTTATATAGCTGTCGGCTCCGCCCTTTAAGGCCGCGTCCACTGCTCCGCACACGGTATGGCCTATAACGAGTATGAGCCTTACTCCCAGATGCTCTGCCGCATATTCTATGCTGCCAAGCTCAAAGCTGCCTATGACGTTGCCTGCGGTTCTTATAGTGAATATTTCGCCTATGCCTGCCATAAACATAAGCTCGGGAACAACCCTGCTGTCGGAGCAGCTTATGACGACCGCATAGGGCTTCTGGCCGTCCGTATGGGTAAGGTGCCTTATTTCCTCCGAGACATTTCCGCCGCCCTTTTTGGCGAGAATATATTCGGCGTTTCCGTCCATAAGCCTTTTAAGAGCCGCCTTTGTGTCTTTTATATCTATATTGTGCATAAGCTCCCTCCTTAATGTGTCGTTGATTTGATTTTATCAAAATTTATCCGAAAAGTCAAACAAAGAGGTTTCTTTTTTCGTTCCTCAAAAAAATATATTCGGAGGAAAATAAAAATTTATGCTTGCATAAGGGAAAAAATTAACTTATTATATTTTATTATACAGGCATAAAAAAGGACGGTTTAAATGTTTACTGACAGGCATTTTCTTAGAAAAGGGGAGGGAACAACAAAATGACGCAGGAGGAAAAGAGAATTTATCTTATAAGGGAGCTTCTTTCCGAACAGTCGCAATATGCCCATATTGACATACCGAAGGGAGAGGAGGACAGAAAAAGACTGCTGCGGTCTCTTATGAATGTGCGTATGCCAAAGCCTGCGGGCGAAAATTTTTTGAAGATACAGGACGAATATTTGCAGGAGGAGCTGTCGAAAAAGGGCATCACCGACATTTCGGAGCTTAAGCCCATATCTGACGGCCTGTATGTATGGCAGGGAGACATAACTACTCTGCGCTGCGATGCCATAGTAAATGCTGCAAATACCGCCTTTTCTTAATTGGTGGCATGAAAAAACCTTTATAAGAGCTGGATCCTTGAGATCTAGCTCTTTTTTGTGCTCTCAGACATTATACCAGAGGTTTAGAGCTGTGTTTATAAACATCTGGTATAATGAGGCTTACAGGGCTGGGATACAGCTCTGAAAACTATTTTACAGGAGGTAAAGGATTATGAAAAAACGGATCTTAAGGAAAGGGGCTATAGTGGCTTTAGCGCTGGTGCTTATGTTCAATACACTAGGAGTAAGCGCAAGTACGGCGGGGGATGAGGAGCGGATACCTGATATAACGGTTAGCAATTATGAGGAGCTGGTAAGAGCCTTTACTGAGCAAAGGAGCGGATCTCTGATAGGGGTAACAGGTACTATAGAGATCTCCCCTAAAACGGAAATAGGCAGATCAGGTAAATACTTTGATATTATCCGTATGGATAGTGAGGCTCAGCTCATATTTACAAAGGGCGGCACGGCACAGGATATATCTACAGTAGAGAATATAACTTTTGACGGTAACGCAGGAGGCAAAAAAGGTATAGGAGGTACTAAGCCCTTTATAGTGATAAATCATGCTGTAAAATTTGATCTGTGTACCTTTTCTGATTTTCTCAATCAAGGCGGTAATGGTGGGGTTATCTATATTGCTAGCGGTAATACCACTCTTGAGAGCTGTACTTTCTCTGGTAACAGTGCGGGAAATGGTAGCCATATATACGCTACTGGATCTGGGATCCTGAGGCTTACAAGCTGTGAGTTTACTAATGGGTGGGCTGATGAAAAAGGCGGAGCTCTGTACCTTGATTGCAGTAGCTATCTTAATAAGTGTACAGTAAAGGGCAATCATGCTAGGATCGGAGGCGGTATTTATAGTGAGAATTTCTTAGATATTACAGAAACTTTAGTATATAAAAATGAGGTGGTAATACAGGGGGCGGATATTGTTAATGAGGGCTACTATGGTATGAATATCAGAGATACTAAGGAGGTATATGATAGGCTCTTAGAGAAGGAGGGGCTCTATTTTACAGAGTGGATAGAGGATATAGATACCAGTGTAGGCGGAGCTGGGCAATATCTTAAGTTTGGGGTAACAGATGAGGCTCCAGTACCGCCTACAGAGCCAGAGAGTAAAGA
>CANRIS010000008.1 GCA_947630725.1 uncultured Clostridia bacterium | reverse complement strand
TCGTTCAGCCTGTACCTTGCGCACCAGTATTCTCTCTGCTCTCTTATGGCGTCATATCCCATATAAGCCCACAAAATACAAATAACTGTAATCACAGCCGCCGAGCCTATGGGTATCAGATCTATGAGGCTGACACCTCCCAGAACAACGCTTGTCAAAAAAAATCCCATTGTTTTGTTTATCTTCAACTTAAGTCGCCTCCTTATCACAACAGACCACCGCCCCAAAATCCTGTGTCTGCAAGCTTCGGACATCTTCCCTCGGCTCCGTAAAACAGTTCGCCCGGCAGCCTTATGTATTTTCCCCTGTGCTCGCATTCCTTTTCGCCGCACTTGTCACAGCAGCAGATCATGCTCGCCTTTTCCTTGCTTGTAAGTTTTATGCTGCCTCTTTTGTGTTCAGCCATTTTAATCCTCCTTTTTGTTAAGTTTGCAGGAGTCTGTCCTACTGTCATAGTCACAGCAGCCATTAAATTCTCCATCAGGATGGAGACATTCGTTGCACAACATAAACGGCTTTCCACACACAGGACAAAAAGCTCTGTAGCCCATAGTTCTAACGTCCCATATCATTTCAATTTCATGTTCGCAGTTCGGGCACATTTCATATACATAATTTTCCAACACAAAATCATCTCCCTACAGCGCAGCGGCAATATCCTTAAGTATACTCAGCTCGCTTCTCAGCCCAATCGGTACGACAGCCCTTTCTTTTCCGCTGACAAGCACCCTGACCGACTTAAGCTCCTCTCTGTCAAACACAGGTCTCAGCTTTATTGCCAGCTGCAGACGTTCAAGCAACAGTCCCGTTTCTTTTATAAAAATGATTCGGCTGTTGCGCCTTTCTCTCATTTCCTTCATACCTTTGCCTCCTTCGCATACTTTTCTGCATTTACAACTATCTTTTTAAGTATCTCTTTGTCCTTGCCGCAGTCGCATCTTTCCCCCGGGTCAAGATTCGCTCCACAAAAAGGACAGACCTCAAAATAAGCCATCTTCCGCCACCTCCTTTAAAGCTTGTCCATTGTCCACAGCCGTTAGGCTGTATTTCCTTCTGGTTTACTCCCAACGCCGATACTGCTTTCAATAATATACGGCAGCGCGATTTCAGCGCATCTGTCCAAGATACTTTGTGTTTCTTCATCAGGCAGACAGTAGTCATCATAAATTTCAGCTTCGGCATTTACCGTCTTTAAAATCTTTTTTTCAACCAACATTAATATCACCTCACTAAATAACATATGTAAAATACTCCTTAGGACTAACCATCTATTTTAATGTGATGATCGGCTCTGATAAATTTCCTTAAGGAGGCATGTTGTTGTTTGTACTCTCTCTACTTTCCTCGCCCCCTTCTAACTGTTTCGTTATTTGAAAATTTTGTTGCATTTTATGCAAATTTATAGTAGATTAATGTAGCCAAATCACCTATTTTAGATTCAATTAAAGACACTTGTTCAACATTTGACTCCGAAGCTATCTGTGGTAATTTAGCTAAGAGTTTTGAAGCAGTTGAAGCAATTTTTATATATACGCATATTGACATTGTATAGCAAATTGCTATATAATGTAGTCAGCTAAAAAACTCAACCCATTCAAAATGCAATATCTCGGATAATTTTTTAGCCAGTTCAACGCTCGGTCTCCTTACTCCGTTTTCTATTTGCGAATAATAACCCTGCTTTATTCCGCATAAATAGGATACTTCCCGTTGAGATAATCCCATTTCTGTCCTTTTATTTTTTAAAAATTGCATCTTACCACCTTCTTTATTTGCTTATATCTTGAAAGTTGATATTTACAAAATAAAAACCATAAGGAGTTTAGCTATGTCTGATAAAAAATCAATAGAGCATCTCATTAAACAACAAACTATCACAGATAATATAAATAACGTCTTGAAACCTTTAAAATCTGTTATTGACTTTACGCCACCTTATCTGTCTTCAATATCGAAGCAAGAAGGTATTATAAACAGCCTTTCATCTCCTATGTTGGAATTTACAAAGAAAGGACAAGCTTTACATAATTCTGCTATAAACTCACTTGCTGCTCTTGAAAAAATTTCTGTCAGTCGTAAGGCTTTAGGCTTGGAATCCGTAGCCGAAACCTTTGATTTGAGTACCAAAAACGTAGCAATCTTTTTACAAGAATATCAAAATAAAGTTTCGTCTGTATTGCCTTCTGATTACACACAACTTTTACAAAATACGAGTACAATGTGTGAATTATTTTCAAATACATCTATTCCGCTTTTAAAGAAGGAAGTTGAACTACAAAAAGTCAATGATTACTTTAAAATTCTTAAAGAACATCCTGATATATGTACACCCATTTCCTCCAACAACTTCAGCCATTTAGAAGAATATGAAAAACAGCTTGATAATCGTTTAGATGAAATTGCAGAAGTATGCAGCGCTCAAGCAATAGCAGAACTTCCTGTCAATAACAACACAGTCCAAGAATTTAAAACCCTGTCGCCGGTTGAAAAGTCACAAGTGATAAAAAATTTCACTATTGCATTTAAAGAATTTATAACTATTATAATTCTTATAATTAAATTACTTATTCCCAATGCCCTTCCGGGAATAGATTTGATAATTGGCTCTGATAATGTAGTTATCCAAAGTAATGACATTGAATCACGACATATTTTTTTGATTTTAGGAAACAACAATACTGTTATAAATTATTCTGATTCGGATGACTCAGCTTATTCTGACTCATCTACAGGGGTAAAGGACAGTGTCCCGTCCGGTTCTACAGAAAAAGAATAACTTTTTGCCGGATGATACTCTATTTCATTATTACCCTTATATTCAAAATACTGACCGTTTTTGTATTTTGATATAGTACGATCGGTTCTTATGTTTGTAACTATAAAAATAATCACTAAAACAATCATAAGAACTGTACTCATTATTTCGTAAATAATTCGTATTTTTCCCTTTAAATTCATTAACTTCTCACCTCCTCGATTAAATGCCTGTTCTGTGTTGTTTCGGTTTATATGCTCTCTCTTGTATAGCTGTCTTTACTTTTCTATGTACCCCTGCTATAATCAAATCACCGATATTGCCGTATCGGAATAATTACAGAAAGGAGGTAAAACAGTGTCAATTAAACTAAACGGTTTAGATGATCTGCAAAAACAGCTTAAGAAAATGCAAAAAACTGCAAAAGAACTTAATGGGACACATAAAGTACCTATTGATAAGCTGTTTACAAAATCTTTTATGACGAAGTACACAAAATTTTCTTCTATCGACGATTTTTTTAAATCCGGCGGCTTTGATGTAAAAAACGAAAATGATCTCAAAGCAATATCGGATAATGAAATTGATCTGCATACTTCTAAAACAACTAAGTTTAAAACTTGGGAAGATATGCTTAACAAAGCACTTGACCAATATATTTCAAAAAAATTCAGCTTTTAGTCATATCAATTAAGGTGATTCATCAATTCATTAACTTCATTCAGAAGCTTAATAAGGTGTTTCACCTTTTTTATTGCCACATCTAATGACTTAGTTTTTACTTTTATTTCAATTTCAATAGGCTTCTTTTTTATCTTCACTCTCTCCCCCCCTACGCTGTTTCATTGATGCCGTATAATTCGTTTGGCATTACATTACCGAAATACACATCACGCCGTTTAGTTATGCTAATTCTGTGCCAAAGAAAATTTCCTGTACTGTTTTGCCGAAGTAGTTTGCTATACGTATCTTTATCTCATCGCTTGGTCTTCTCGCATTTCTTTCATACATAGCCCATGATGAAACAGTAATGCCTAAATCCTTCGCTATTTCGCCTTGAGTTTTATTACCCCTCAGTGCTCTTAATTTTTCACCATAACTCATTTATGAATCACTCCTTTCAAGAAATAATTCGCACATATCGTGCTGTATAGCTATATATTACACGAATCGTGTAATATTGTCAAGGTGAATATCCGAAAAAATTGCACAAATTGTTTATAAACTTTTTGTGCAATTTTTGAATTGAACAATTTCACATTTTGTGTATAATAAGAAAGAGGTGATTTTATGGCAAAACTTAAAGACAGATTAAGAGCCTTACGAAAAACAAATAATATTTCAGCAAAAAAGCTTGCCGAAGAAATAGGAACAACTCCAAGTGCAATTTATATGTACGAACGGGGTGAACGAATTCCAAGGCCGGAAATTCAAGAAGCTATAGCAGATTTTTTTAATTGTGATCTTGATTATCTTATTGGACGCTCTGATATAGCAAATCAAGCTTTACATATAGCTTCAATGGTTAATAAAAGTACCGAGAATGGTTCTGCTTATATTCCGGAGAAAGAACATACCTCGTCAAAATTAAATGACTTTGGAGATAAAGAAAATAATAATGTATCATTAGAATTGCCTAATAATATCTATCCTTATAATCCTACTAAAAAAATTCCTATACTTGGCAGAATCTCAGCCGGTTTGCCCTTATATGCTGAAGAACAGTTAGAAGGATACACTTACACCGAATTAAATAACGGATATGAATACTTTGCTTTAAGGGTATGCGGCGACAGTATGAATGCTGCCCGGATGCAGAGTGGAGATCTTATAATTGTCAGAAAACAAAACATGGTTGATAACGGTCAAATCGCAGTTGTTATGGTTGATGATGAAGATGCAACTGTTAAACGTTTTTATTGCGATAAAAATATAGTTACTTTGCAGCCACAATCAACAAACCCTATCCACAGACCTCAAATATATGACGTAACTAAAACTCGCATAAGAATTATAGGCTTAGTTGTTGAAATAAAAATAACTCATCTTTAAACAATAATTTCAGACTTTAAATTCAAATATGACCTTGACATCTGGGTATATTTATGGTATATTATTGGTGTAAAGAGGTATATTTTTTACCTTTTTGCATATAATATTTTGGAACGTACTCCGGTGTCCTTCGGGCCCGGGGTCTTTATTTTGGAGGAAAAATGGTCACAAAAGTATTTACAAGTTACGAAAAACAAATAGAACTGCTAAAAAACAGAGGAATATTAATTGATAGTGATTATGATAAACAGTATGCTACTGAGATCCTGCAAAAAACAGGATACTATAACTTGATAAATGGGTACAAAAAACCTTTTATTGATATAAATGAAACAAATAAACTTAATCATGATTGTTTCAAAAAGGGTACAACTATTCAGGAAATACATGCATTATATGAATTTGATAGAGTTTTGAGAGAAGCTTTTATGAACTTTGTCTTAAAAATAGAAATACACATAAAAAGCTTGATAGCCTACTATTTTTCTGAATCATACGGACATGACAACTATTTAATATATGCAAATTTTGATACTTCAAAAAAGGACGCTCATAGTCAAATTTCCGTATTATTATCAGACATACAGAGGCAAATATCATCTCATACAAATGATCCTTGTATTTCTCACTATTTAAATAAATATGGTTATATTCCTTTATGGGTATTAACTAATATCTTAACTTTTGGTACTATAAGTAAATTCTACAGTTTAATGAAAATAAAAGAAAAAACAGGAGTCTCCAGAGCACTTAATCTTCAACCACATGACCTTGAAAATTTTCTTATGTATCTATCTTCCGTAAGAAATTTTTGTGCCCATGGAAACCGAATGTTTTGCTATGAATCCAAAAAAAGAGCTCTTAACGATACTGCTTATCACCAAAAATTAAACATATCTTTAAATAATGGGGTGTATGCTAATGGTAAACGTGATTTATTTGCTGCTTTAATCGCAATCAAGATGCTATCTTCAAAAAATGACTATCAACGCCTAAAGAAACAGTTAATAAGAAATCTGAAATACCTCTCAAAGAAATTAAAAGTTTTATCCATTGATGAGGTATTAGCATGTATGGGATTTCCAAATAATTGGACTACTCTATAATATCAAAAAATACAACAGAAGAAATTTTAAATAAAATAGTAAAAAATAAAGCCTCCTGCGCCAACAGGAGACTTTGAAAAAGCGCATTATAAAAGGTATTATAATACACCCAAAACAAGTATATTATATCACATACCTTTTATTTTGGCTACAAAAATTCAGAAAAAAATTAAAGGATGTGATTTTTTATGTATGCCGTTTATCTGAGGAAAAGCCGTAAGGACAGAGAGCTTGAAAAATTTGGAGAAACCGAAACACTGGCAAGACATGAAAAAATTCTGCTTGACCTTGCAAAAAAGAACCGGCTTGCCATATCGGATATTTACAGAGAGGTTGTTTCCGGTGAAACTATCGAAGCAAGACCGGAAATGCAAAAGCTTCTGAAAGCTGTTGAAGCAGGAGCGTACAAGGGCGTTCTCGTTATGGAGATCGAACGTCTTGCAAGGGGAAATACAAAGGATCAGGGTATAGTTGCCGAGGCTTTTCAGTTTTCAAACACTCTTATTATCACGCCTAACAAAACCTATGATCCTTCCGATGAATTTGACGAGGAATATTTTGAGTTCGGTCTGTTTATGTCACGCCGTGAGTACAAAACCATAAACCGCCGTATTCAAAGAGGGCGCATAGCCTCGGTAAAAGAGGGTAAATATATAGCCGGCTCAGCTCCTTTAGGCTATGATAAAGTAAAAATTAAAAATGCCAAAGGCTATACTCTGAGCCCAAATAAAGACGCGGAAACCGTAAGGCTTATATATAAGCTTTATACAGATGCCAAAAAACCTATAGGTATGCAGCTTATTGCAAAAAGGCTTGATATGCTTGGCATAAAACCACCCAAGTCTGACAATTGGTCAAGGGCCACAATAAAAGATATACTTACAAACCCTACTTATACAGGCAAAATAAGATGGCAATGGCGAAAAGTAAACAAGTCCGTTGAAAACGGCAAAATAGTCAAGCACCGTCCAAAGCAAAAAATCGGAGAGTATATGCTTACAGACGGGCTTCACCCTCCGATAATATCCGAAGAAATATTCAATAAAGCCCAGAAAATACTTTCATCCAAATATATTCCTCCGTTGACAGACAACAAAAATATGAAAAATCCCCTTGCAGGACTTGTAGTCTGTGAAATATGCGGTTCCAAAATGACAAGGAGTCTTTCAAGAACAGGTGTTTTTCTTAAATGCTCCAATCCAAATTGCAAAAATATAGCTTCTAAAATTGAACTTGTGGAAAATGCGGTAATTGAGGCTGTGCGCGACTGGCTGTCAGACTATAAGCTTTCGTTTGAGAAAAAAGAATTCCGCTCCGACAACAGTTATTATATTGAGATCATAAAAAAATATGAAGATAAATTAATTCTTCTGAATAAACAGCTTATCAATACATATGACCTTTTGGAACAGGGAATATATACACCCGAAATATTCAAACAAAGGAACGTCACTCTCCAAAACAACATAGATCTTACTGCCGCAGCTCTTAATAAAGCCCGCTCCGAATATAATTCCATTGAAAACGTCAATCTTGCCATAAACAGTTTTATTCCAAACACCGAAAAACTGCTTTTCACATACAACCGCCTTTCCGATGCCAAATCCAAAAACGAAACTCTGAAACAAATTCTTGAAAAAATCACTTATATAAAAACCGAAAAAGGAACTCGCTCAAAACCTGCCCCCTTCAAAATAAAAATATATCCCAAGCTAAAAAAGAGCCGTTAATCCCGGCTCTTTTACTGTTATGATTTATGGTCTTATACCTATGGTCCTCCTATGGCGGTTGCGCCTATAAACAAGGTCAGGGAGGTCGTGGAGTATGCCGTGTCGGAAATAAATCCACGAAAAATATATATGGGTATGCCGAATTATGGCTATGACTGGACGCTGCCATATGTCAGGGGGGAGTCAAGAGCCGAATCCATTTCAAATGTGGAGGCCGTTGACAGAGCCTACAAAAACAATGCCGAAATAATGTTCGACAAGACTGCCGCAAGCCCCTATTATATGTACAAGGCTGCCGACGGCAGGCTCCATGAGGTGTGGTTCGAGGATGCCGAAAGCATAAAGGCAAAGGCCGACCTGGCTGCGGAATTCGGTCTTGCGGGGCTCAGCTATTGGAACATTATGAGGCCATTTCTCCAAAACTGGATGCTGCTGTCCAATATGTTCGACATAAACAAAATATACTGACCCGATCCATCAAAAAAGCCTCCGCTTTTTCGGCGGAGGCTAACGCTGTTGTCAAAATGCAGCCATATTTATGAACGGCTGTGGGTCATTTGAATTTTGGTACGATTATGCCTGAACGATAGGCGTTCAGAAGCTCCGTGAGGTCGGCTATTTCCTGCTTTATCTTTCGTCCCCTGTCGGTGTCGCCTATCATAACCCTGTGATTTATGGTTTCAAGCCTTACGGATTCAGAAACTATGTCGGTATTTTCAGAGACTGCCGACTCACGGCTTTTGAATGGGTGGTGCGACTTGAGCCTCAGCCCATGAGAATTGAATATAAGCGTATAGCCTGCTATCCCCGTGGTTTTCTGATATGCGTGACAAAAGCCGCCGTCTATTATGATGAGCTTTCCGCCGCCCTTTATGGGGCTTTCGCCCTTTATTACCTTTACGGGAGTATGGCCGTTTATTATGTGAGAGGTAGGCTCAAACAGCCCGAATTCCCTGAGTATCATACTGCATACGGCTTCGTTTCTGTAGTATGTATAATAGTTGTCCATAGGCTCCTTCCACGTTTCCTTATCCTTCAGCATCATTCTTTCAAAGGTCTTTATGACCCTTCCGCACAGGGGCGACTTGTTTCCCGTCCAGAGGTACCACATAAAATCAAGGGCATATCTATCCTTCTTTACATAGGCTATTCTTGCTGTATGGTCGGCATAGTCCATATAAAGCTTTCCCCAGTATATTCTGCCGTCAAGGGCTACACGGTTGAAGTTTCCGTCATCGTCAAGGGGTATGCAGCCGTGATAAAGAAGGTTTCCGTTATAAACCTTATATATGCCTCCCTTGTCATACAAAAACTGAATATGCTTATGAAGTCTTTCGCTCTCTCTGAAAGCCGCCACAAGCCCGTCAATGACCTCCTGCTCCTCCCTTGTGAGCCTCAGAGGGTCATCGGGGTCTATGGTCACAAGGGGAATATCGTTCAGCTCATAGTCCTTTCCGTCTATGTTCACGGTTTTGTTTTTAAGATCGATCCTTTCCAGAAGTATGCGCTTGTTCATATTATAGTCGGGGTGGCGTTTTATTATATGTCCCTCAAGCTTGAAAAGGATTATGGAAATTGCAACTTTTGACGCCTCGGTCAGATCCTCGATGCTGCCGTAGGTATGCTCGGCAAATATGGTGAGGGGTCTCAGGCTTATTCCGTAGCCCTTTTCGAGTACGTCCATATTGTTGTAGGAAAGGCTGTTTCTCACCACCGTAGCCACGCAGGCCTCGCTGCCCGATGCAGCTCCCATCCAGAGAATATCGTGGTTGCCCCATTCTATATCCAGTGAATGATAGTCCATAAGCATATCGAGTATCGTATCGGGTCTTGCTCCCCTGTCAAAAATATCTCCCACAATATGCAGCCTGTCAACGGAAAGGCGTTTTATGAGCTTTGCAAGAGCCTTTATAAAATCATCGCCGTTGTCAAGCTGTATGAGGGTCTCTATTATTTTATTGTGATAGCGCACCTGATTGTTGTCCTCATCGGGCTGAGCGTGCAAAAGCTCGTCCATAATATAGGCGTATGCCTCGGGCATAGCCTTTCGCACGGTCGTCCTCGTATATTTTGAAGAAAGATATTTTGAAAGCTCTATAAGATGCTTAAGCATAAAAAGATACCACTCCGGAGTGGCTCTGCCCGAAGCCTTTATGAGCCTTATTTTGTCCGAGGGATAGTATATGAGAGTGCAAAGATCGGATATTTCTTCGCTGCTTAAGCTGTCCGAAAAAAGCAGCTCGGCTTTTTCTTTTATCACTCCTGAGCAGTTGTTGAGGATATGAAAAAAGGCTTCATACTCGCCGTGAAGATCCGACATAAAATGCTCCGTCCCCTTGGGAAGGTTCAGTATGGCCTCATAGTTGATTATTTCTGTGCATACGTCCTGAATGGTAGGATATTTTTCCGCAAGAAGTCTCAGATACCTTGCGTTTGAACCGTAGCTTTCGCCGCTTGTGAAATTATACATCTGCTTATCACCTCTTTGCTTTTTATTCTGAAATGTTTGTGGTTTTATTATTTAATTATACAGCCCCGAAGTCCTTATGTCCATTATAAAATTGCCGTCATATTATTAAATTTTTTTAAATTTGATAATTTGTCTTGTACGCAGGGCTTTTTTGTTGTAAAATAGACCTTGTATTTTTAAAATAAAACCGTAAAAACAGGAGACAAAAGAATTTCGGAGGAAGTATGGAAAACTATAAGCCTATTGTAGATAAAATATTAAATGAGGTCAAAAAAGCAGTTTCGGGAAAGGATACGGAAATAAGAAAAATCTTCACCGCAATAGCCGCAGGCGGAAACATTCTTTTGGACGATATACCCGGAGTGGGAAAAACCACAATAGCTCTGGCGTTTTCAAAGGCGCTGGGTCTTGATGTCAACAGGGTCTATCTCACCCCCGATGTGCTGCCTACGGACATAACGGGTTTTACGATGTACAACAAGCAGACCGACAGCTTTGAATATAAGGAGGGCATAGTTATGTGCAACCTCCTTTTAGCCGATGAAATAAACAGAACATCGTCAAAAACCCAGTCGGCTCTGCTTCAGGCGATGGAAGAAAAAAGAGTCTCCGTAGACGGCCGCACCTATGACATACCCTCGCCCTTTACCGTACTGGCTACACAGAACCCTGTCGGCTCCATAGGCACATCGAGACTGCCCGAGTCCCAGCTTGACCGTTTTCTGATACGCCTTTCGATAGGTTATCCCGATGCCGAAAGCGAAATGGACATACTCAGGGAGAGAAAGACATCCAACCCCCTTGACGAGGTAAATCAGATAGCCGACAAGTCGCTCCTTATAGAGATACAGAATGCCGTAAAGGAAATTTTTGTGGAAGACAAAATATATAAAAAGATCGTGTCACTTTCGGACAAAACACGAAAAAGCCCCTATATACGCATAGGCATAAGTCCCCGAGGCTCTCTTTCGGTGCTGCATATGTCTATGGCGAGGGCTCTGTGCGAGGGTCGTGACTTTGTGACCCCCGATGATATAAAGGAGGTTTTTGTGGATACCTGCTCCCACAGGATAGTTTCAAGCTCAGAGGCGCTTGCCGAAGAAATGACGGCGCAGGACATTCTTAAGGACATACTGAAAGGCGAAAGACTTTAATTATGCTTATTATAAAGATACTCTATATACTTGCCCTTGCCGTTTCGGGAGGACTTATACTTCTTTCGGACAAATATCCGTTTATGGTGCTTTTTGTACTGCTGCTTATTTTTCCCGTTCTGGCGGCTGCCGATCTGCTGCTTACGTTTCCCTTTATCGGAATCAAGGGAAAAACCTCGGCGTCTGTGGTCGAAAGAAACGCAGAAAACAGGCTCCACATCGAAATTCGCAGTCTTCTCCCCATATTTGACGGCATTTTAGTCATAAAAATGTATAACAACCTCACCGAGAGATCGTCAAGGCAGAGGATACATTTTTCCACCCTGCCCATACTCAAAAAGAAAATAACCCTGAGAATAAATCCCGATCACTGCGGAGTTGTGGACATAACAGCCGAAAAGCTCATTATAAGGGATATTTTCGGGCTTTTCAGGCTTTCAAAAAGACCGAAGCTAAAATTCAGACAATATATACTGCCCAAAAGAATCCCCGTGGATCTGGAAAAATATCTCGAAAAATCAAACATAAGGCTTGATGAGGACAAATTTTCCGAAGAAAAAAGCGGCGATGACGTGAGCGAAATATTCGGCATAAGAGAATACAGAGAGGGCGACCGCTATCGTCAGATACACCATAAGCTTTCTGCCAAAAGAGGTATGCTCATATCAAAGGAATACAGCCTGCCTATCGACAAAGAGCTGACTATCGTCTGCTCTCCGTTTTTTGACAGTCTTAAATCCACCGAGCATTTTTATAACAGGGTATACAGTCTGAGCTGCGAGCTTATTGAAAACAACATAAAACATACCATTCTTTTCAAAACAAAGACAAACAGCATACCCACAACCGTAACGGAAGAAAAGGATATAACGGATATGGCCTGCGTGCTGATATCCCTCAAGCCCGCTGTGGCCGAGGGCGTGAGCAAAAGCTCGCTCTATATTGACGGAAGAGGCTGAACGCCATGCTTAATTTCAAAAAAAGAAGATTTGAAGAAATCAACAAAAAAAATCATATATACGTCATTACGGACGCAGCCGTCCTGCTGTGCTGTCTGGCGGTTTTCTTTATGATGTATTTCAATATATTCGATAAGGAATTTTCGCCCGAAATAATAAAACAGGGCATATATACGGGTCTCGGAACAGCCTTTATAATACTTCTTTTTAGGCGCCGACCCCTTTTTGTAATAGCGCCCTTTGGGGCCTGCTTTTGCGCCGTTATCTATATGAACTATGACGTACTGAGAGAGAGCCTTATACAGATAGTCGATTTTGCAAGAACCCACGCTTCTTTCACCCTTGACAAGGACATATATTCGGGCTTTCTGTCCGTGAGCTTTTTCCTTTTTATATGCCTTATGGCTTTTTTGCAGAATCTGCGTATCAGCTTTATACCTTATTTTTTATTTATGGCTGCGGCGACTGCATATATAACAGTTATGAACAAGCCCTATGACCCGGGTCTTTATATATTGGGTCTTGTCGTGGGGCTGTGTCTTGCGGCATACTCATTTTCTTCAAAAAACAGCCCTTTTCTGGGATTTGTATCCTTCGGCATATTCGGACTGTGCGCCCTTTTTGTTACGTCAAAGCTTGCGGCAGACTTCAACGAACAGCAGTACAAGGAGTTCAGAACCCGGAGCGAGCTGCTTTCGGGTTATGACAAAACCTCTTTCATAAAAAAGCTTAAACCCGATCTTATGATAAGCTCCCTCACAGAGGGCAACCTCTACGCCTTTACTATGAGCGGACTTGTAAGGTCTCAGCTTATGCTCATACTTACACTGTCGGATTATACTTCCGATTTCTGTATGAAAAGCTATACGGGAGACAGCTTTTCGGGCTCAGGCTGGGTTCCTCTCCCTGACAGCAAAAAGGCGCAGTGTCCCGTTGAGAACGGCGAAAATATATCTATGGAGATAGTGGATCTGGATCATTCATCGAGCAATATGCTTTTCGGCTATAACACGGTAGAATATTCCATAGAGAGAACAGAGGCGGTAAAAAACTCATTTCAGCCCTACTTTATGATAAGCGGAAGCTACAACGGCGGCAGCTTTTATGAGCTTAAAACCGAGGGTTTTACTTATTATGATCTTACGCCCGAACGCATAAGGCAGATACTCACTGCAGAGGCTCCGGGAGAAAAAACCGAAAATGTTCTCGAAAGAGAAGAAAAGTATTCTGAATATGTAAAGAACAACTATCTCGATGTCCCCGATGAGCTTAAAGGCGCCCTCGGGGAGCTGACCGCAGATCTGGGACAATATCAGATAAGATCTCAGCTTCTGTCGGAGCTGCGCAGCCGCATAAACGAAAAAATAGCCTTTACAATAACTCCTCCCGCTCCCGAAGCAGGCGCCGACCCCATAAAGTTCACCATAGAATCGGGAAAGGGCGGCTCCAATCAGATAGCCTCCGTAGGCGTTATGGCACTGCGTTATATGGGACTGCCTGCACGTTATGCCGAGGGCATAGCCATAAAGGTTTCGGACAAGGACGATTCGTCAAAGGTCTCGGACAAATACAAAACCGACATAACAAATATGGACGCAATAGCTTATGCGGAAGTATATATTGACGGCTTCGGCTGGCTGCCCGTGAATTTTCTTCCCGACAACGCAGAAGAAACCATAGATGCCGAAATAAACTCTCTGAGGGTTATGGATTCGGCTGAATTTTCAGCAAAGCTGAAGCATAAAAGCACCCAGCTTGCAAAAGGCGCCCTCAGAACCGTCTCAAAGGCGGCAGCCGCAGTCGCTTTAATATTGTTTGTGCTGAGTCTGCTGAGACGATATTTAATTATACTTATAAGACAAATAAAGCTTTCTTCAAAAAACATCGAAACAAAAAAGAACGCTCTTTACGGCTATACCGAAGCGGTAAAGGCATTCTTCGGAGAAAATATATTTGAAAATACTCCCATATACGGGGATATGAACCTGTTTTTCTACAGCAGCGACCCAAAAGACAGCTCCGCTTTAGTTTACAAAGAGGCGAAGGCCGCCGCAAAGAACTGTCTGAAAAAATCAGGTCTTAAAAATAAGCTGTCGGCATTCTTTATAAAAATAATATGATACACAGATATGCGCTTTGGTCTCCTATGACTTCGGGAGCTTCGGGCGCATATCTTTTTTATCCTTTTGTTCTGCCAAGCTTCTGAGAAAAAAATACAGTTTCTCATAAAAAAGCCCTGCCGCAAACCACAGAGGAGCATAGTCGGGGCGTATCAGGCCGTTTATGCTGTGGGTCGTATAGGAATAATCCCACGGGCATATGCCGAAGCTCCTTAAAAAATGCCCCGTAAGGTACTCCGCCGAAAAAATAAGGGCAGTATACACAAGCCCTCTTATAACAAGGGGCTTGTTTTTAAGTACCTTAAAAACAGGCTCGCAGAGCGTCATCAGTCCGTATATGAGTATCATCCAGAGAGATGTGCGCGATATAAGCCTTAAATTTCCCAAAAGGAGCGAATTAAGCCCCGTCCACAGTGTTTCAATAGTTGTTCCCATAAAGCCGTATATAAAAAATCTCTTCTTCATAATATTATATTATTTTACATTCCGAAATTTTTATACGGCGGATTTCAGCCGATCCATATAATTTATATCATGCAAAAAATTCAAGCCCCAGATGCTTGTAGGCAAGAGCCGTAGCCACTCTTCCCTTTGAGGTGCGGTTTATAAAGCCCTGCTGTATGAGAAACGGCTCATATACGTCCTCTATGGTGTCGCTTTCCTCCCCTATTGCCACCGCAAGGGTGTCAACACCTACGGGTCCTCCGCCAAACTTGTCTATTATGGTCGAGAGAAGTCTCTTGTCGTTTGAGTCAAGACCCGACTTGTCCACATCGAGTATGCCAAGTACCTCGTCAGCCACCTCCGCCGTTATTATTCCGTCATATTTTATATCGGCAAAATCCCTTATACGCCTTAAAAGTCTGTTGGCTATTCTGGGGGTGCCTCTCGACCGCCCCGCTATTTCCATAGCTCCGTCCTCGGTTATTTTGGTTTTGAGAACCATAGCCGATCTCTTCACTATCTGCATAAGCTCCTCGGGAGTATACAGTTCAAGTCGGCTTATAACGCCGAAACGATCTCTCAAGGGCGCAGTAAGCAGCCCCACCCTTGTGGTCGCCCCCACAAGAGTAAATTTTGCAAGCTCCATTCTTATGCTTTTTGCCGCCGAGCCTTTTCCTATGACTATATCCAGAACAAAATCCTCCATCGCAGGATAGAGTACCTCCTCCACAAGACGGTTGAGGCGGTGTATCTCGTCAATAAACAGAACGTCCCCCTCCGAAAGCCCGTTCAATATAGCTGCCATATCTCCGGGGCGTTCGATGGCAGGCCCCGATGTGACTTTTATATTCGCCCTCATTTCAGACGCTATTATATTTGACAGCGTAGTTTTTCCCAATCCGGGAGGGCCGTACAGAAGAACGTGGTCGAGAGGTTCGCCCCTTTTTTTTGCCGCCTCCATATACACCCTAAGATTTTCCTTGACGCTCTGCTGTCCTATATATGCTTCGAGAGTCTGTGGGCGCAGCTTTGGTTCAAGATAAATATCCTCGGTGCCGAACGCCGAATTTATAAGTCTTTCCATATCGTCTATCTCCTCATTATGACAGCGCTCTCAGGCTCTGCTTAAGAATCTCCTCGGTCGTCATACCCTGTATATATACCGCCGAAACGGCCTTCGCTGCCTCTCCTCTTGTAAATCCCAATGCGATGAGAGCCTCTGTCGCCTCAGCTCTTTCGTCAGATGCAGCGATGGGTGCCGCAATATCGCTCAGAGCTTTTTCCGAAATATCATATCCGCCGTCCTTAGACAGCTTGTCCCTAAGCTCCAGTATGATCCTCTGGGCGGTCTTTCTGCCTATGCCGGGGCCCGATGAAAGGGTCTTTACGTCCTCGGCAACTATGGCGAACACTATCTGAGACGGAGAAAGCGCGCTCAGAAGCCCTGCGGCAGATTTCGGCCCCACTCCCGAAACGGTTATCAGCCTATAAAAAAGTCCAAGCTCCTCAGCCGACAAAAAGCCGTAAAGGGAGATGTCGTTTTCCGTTACGTTCATATATGTAAAAACCTGTGTTTCATCATAGGATATGTTCATAAGCGTAGACGGAGAGGCATATACCTTAAAGCCTATTCCCCCCGAGGTCTCTATGACAAAATGATCCTCGCCCTTCTGGGTGACCTTTCCCTTTATATAATTTATCATAAAATCATTCACCTGCCGAAAATATCTGTCTGTCGGAAATTTCTGTTCCATAGAATTATATCACAGAAAAAAAGCTTTTGCAATAATGCGAATTAATATACCTTCGCAGGAATAAATTTAGGTATTGGAGGAAAGATTAATTCAGGAAGGTTATAATTTCGCAAAATTCTGAATTTTGCAGATACAGAGAACCGAAACATCAAAGGACAAATCCGTGGGAGTGAGCTTATGACATTTTATATTGACAGTGCAGACAAATATGCCGTACGAAAAATAAAAAGCACTCTGAAGCTTATGATAGCCGAAGGATTCAAGGGGCATACGCATATAGTCGTACTGTGCATAGGCACCGACAGAGTAACGGGAGACAGTCTGGGGCCTTTTGTGGGAGACAGGCTGAGAAAAGCGGGAAACAGGGTCTACGGCACTATACACGAGCCCGTCCACGCCAAAAATCTGAAATATGTGCTCGAAAAAATAAGAAATGAGGGCGATCCTTTCGTTATAGCCGTAGATGCGGCTCTCGGCAGCCATATAGGTCATATAACCATAGCCGACAGAGGCATAAGACCCGGCACGGCTCTCAACAAGGAGCTGCCTGTCGCAGGCAATATAGGTATAACGGGTATAGTCAACTCCGACAGCCACAGCAGCATAAGGATCCTTCAGAACACAAGGCTCTCGACCGTACTGGATATGTCCGACATAATAGCGGGAGGACTTATAGAGGCCATATCCGAAATAAACGAAAGAAGCTTTGCGGCGGTTTAGTGCCGCAGACTGCCAAACCTGTTAAAACAGTTCTCAAAAACCCTCCGTGGGAATAGAATAGAATATACTTTAATATAATAATAAAAAAACATTTTTACTTACGGAGGGATCTACTTGCTTCAGGATATCAGAGCTACCAACAGAGTATATATATCGGGGGTTATAGACAGCGATTTTACATTCAGCCACAAGGTGTACGGAGAGGGCTTTTATTGCTTTGTCATAAAGGTGCCGAGACTTTCGGAGACCTATGACCTTCTGCCCGTGACTATTTCGGAAAGACTTATGGCAGGAGAATATATGAAAACGGGGGAGGAAATATGGCTGAGAGGACAGCTCAGATCCTACAACACCTATTCCGAAAGCAGAAATCATCTTATTCTGAGCATATTTGTCAAGGAGGTCGGCCCCAAATGCAGTGAGGATCAGAACGAAAATCCCAACAGCATAAGTCTGAACGGCTTCATATGCAAAAAGCCCATCTACCGAACCACTCCCCTTGGCAGAGAAATATCGGATATTCTTCTGGCGGTAAACAGAGCCTACGGAAAATCCGACTATATACCCCTTATAGCATGGGGCAGAAACGCTCTTTTTGCGGGAAATCTCGAAATAGGCGACAACATAAGGGTCGAGGGGCGTATGCAAAGCAGAAGATACCAAAAAAAATTTGACAACGGACAAACCGTGGACAAGACAGCCTATGAGGTATCTGTGTCAAAAATCGAGCTTGAGGGCGGAGATTTTTGTTGAAATTGTACATAAGTTCTTTTTTCCATAGTGATTTTATAAAAATCTCGCCGATTATTTATAAAAAACTTGACAAAACTGCCTGAATTTATTATTATTAGCTTGTATAAAAAATTGAATATTCATTTGTTTATACCGTTCTTTACTTAAAAGGCAGATAAAAATAATCGGTATTATGCTAATCTTTATTTCTTTGGCGGACGAAATTTTTGTATCCCCTGCGGATCGGAAATATTTTTCTGCCGATAAAAAAGATAGTATCAGTTGTTTTTTTATTACGGAGGATAATTAAATTATGGTTAAAACAGATCTTTTTATTGAATTTAACGGAAAAAAAGTTGAGGAAAAATCTATCGTTGAAAAGGCTAAGGCTATCTGGAAGGACAGCGGCAACAAGATGAAGGATCTCAGCACAGTTGAGTTATATTATCAGCCCGAGTCCGGAAAGTGCTATTATGTATTCAACGGAGAGGCATCCGACAACAACAGCTTTGAAGTTTGATTCGGAAGTACATATTAAAAAAAACAAGACACATTCCCCCGATATGGTCCTTTGATCCTTGGGGGAATGTGTTTTTTTGCGCCGATTATTCCCCTGCACGCCAATACCAAAAAATTTTTTTCGGCAGCCGCATATATTTGTACGGAGCATAATATACTGTACTAAAGTATAAAGTACAGCTTTTGGGAGGAAATGAACTTGAGCGCAAAAATAATGGTTGTTCATATGAAAGACATAGTGAAAAAGGGAATATTCATAGCCATAGGTCTGGGAGTGCTGGCTGCCATACTTGTGTTTCTTTTTTCGGACAAGAACGAAACAGGCTTTGTACCCGGTACATATTCGGCAGAAATAATACTTCACAGCAGCCCCGTAGTCATTGAGGTAACCGTTGACGAAAGCCGTATTCTGGATATTGCCATGTTAAATATGGGAGAAACACAGGAGGTCTTTTATCCCCTGTTCGAGCCGTCCTTCGAGGCTGTAAGAGAAGAGATACTTCAAAAGCAGACCACCGAGATCGAAACCGAAAGCGGCAGTCAGGTCACATCCTCTATCCTCATAGACGCAATAAACTCTGCGCTTGACGAAGCAAAAAAACAGCCTCCCGACAGCGCCGAAAAATCCGAAAAATCCGAAAAAACCGAAAGTCCCACCGTCCAAAAAACTTCATAAAACATAAAAAGACAGCCCGAAAGCTGTCTTTTTGTATTATTTGTATTATTTATATTTTTTTATCATCGTCAGTCGTTATAAGGTACGAGGAGGCCTCCGCCGGGGAGAACCCATGTACGGTCATAGAGCCAGTCGTTTTCGTACAGGCTTGCGTCATAATAGAGCGTCTTTCCGTTGTCTATTATGCTTTGGAATGTGGTGTCCTCGTTATTCTGTATGATACCGATGTATGAATCCCCCGTAAGCTCTAACTTGTCATCGGCGCTTTGGAAAACAACGTCTATCCTGCCTGCGCTTTTTGTATCGTTGAGTGAGGTTTTGAGATAAGAGCTGTTTTTGAGGACTATGTTTATGGCTGTGTCCCTGTCGGCTCTTATGTCTCCCACGGCCTCCTGATGGTCGAATGTGACCTCTGCGTCCGCTCCCTGCGCGCCCGAATTTACGCTTTTGTCAATGTGGGTCTTTATAAGCAGCGGAGAACTGAATACCGATTCGGCGATATACAGATCCGAATGTACGTTCACAATATCAATAAGCGGCAGGCTTCCCATATCGGGGAACCTTGTGTTGACTATCCTTGTGGTGTTTTTCTTTGTGCCGTCGGACGCCTCTATCTTCTTGGTGCTGAGCCTTATGGGAGAGCTTGCGGTCGAAAACTCGGCGTTGTCTATGGTGACAGCCGTATTTCCCAGAGCCTCTATGCCATAGCTTTCATCTGTTTTTATAACGCTGTCCTTTATGTTCAGGTCGCCGCCCGTGCTTATGCCTCTCGAGCCTTTTCCGTAGGAGGTTATTTCGCAGTCGGATATTTCGGCTCTTCCGCCTGCCCCTATAATGCTTACGCCCGTAAGGTTTTCTCCTATGGAGTCTATCTTGGTATTTTTAAGCGATAAATATGAGTTGTCGTTTATCATAACAGGCAGAGAATGTTCCTCTCTCGTTCTGATAGTGCCGCCCTCTATATTTACGGTATTTCCTCCGTCATATATGCTTATGCCGTTGGAGTATTTTCCTCCCGTCCTTATATCGGTGTTCTTCATATTGAGGGTGCTGCCGTTTCTGACCACAACAGCCGAGTTTACGCCCGATATGCCCGTATTCACCGATGAGGTGGAGTCACCGTTCTTTTTTATGTTGAAATCCTCTATGTCAAGACGTGCTCCGTTCTGCAAAACAATGCCCGACTTTCCGTTTTCCTCCACAGAGACAGTTTCGCCCTTAAGAGCGGCTTCCGTTCCGTCAAGGAGATAATTTGTGTTTGCGTTCGTGCTTATCGTCAGTTTTGAATCCGCCGAGGATACCCCAAATCCTACGGATGCGTCCGTTTCTATGCCGCCCCTGTTGACTACGCTGTCAACGGCTTTTTCGGCATTCATAAATACCACCGCCATTTCTGCTCTTGTCATAGTCATCTTCGGAGCCACAAGACCGTTATATCCGCTGACTATGCCGAGCTTTATGAGGGTTGCCACAGCCTCAGCCTTATCCTCCGAGACATCGGCGGCATCGTGGAATTTTTCGATTTCTGAAGAACGGTTTGTATCGTTCACAACGCCCGTGGTTTCAAGACATTTGTATATAAAATAGAATGCGTCCTCTCTCTTTATGGCCTCATCGGGATAAAACTCCACAACGGGATTTATCATTCTTATGGCTGACGCCCACCTTATGGCGTTTTCATAGTATATGCCCTCCTCCACATCGGGAGCCAATGCGCCGTTGTAGTCTGCGCCCTCCTCCGAAAACATTTTGTAAAGCATAATCATAAAATCGCTTCTCTTTATTGCATCGGCAGGTCTGAAATAGCCGTCTTTAAAGCCCGTCACAACGCCCGAGTCATAAAGACCGTCTATAGCCTCGGCCGCCCAGTCGTATTTTGTTGTCACGTCCTTAAAGTGCGCCGATGCGCCGAAAGCGGGGGTGCTGCTCATAACAGCAAGACCCACGCACAACGAAACGGATCTCTTAAAAAATTTACCCTTCATTCTTACACTCTCCTTTTGATATATTTATTTATACGCAGTCTCAGATCTCGCTGAGTACCGCCAGAACTCTTACTTCGTCCTTTATGACGGAGCCTATTATCTCGGCTCTGACCTTAAACCTCACATAGCTGCCCATAGAGGTCATTACGGTGATTCCTCCCGTTATACTTCGGTTTCCTCTTTTATAGCTTCTTATCATCGCTTCAAGCTCCTTGCGGCTGTGGGGACTTATGAGCTTGTTTCTTACGCTCTGTCTGAAACAGTCCTCGGCCTGCAGGGTATAGCCGAGCCTTTCCTTCAAGTTTTCCGAAAGGAAGAGTCTCTTTTCGGAAACATTCAGCTCAAACACATAGCAGGAGGATACCTCCGCCAGAAGCTCAAGCCTCTTTGTCATATACTCGTTCTCCTCATATGCCCTCGCCACATTGTCTACGGGGGATATTATCGAAACAATCTGACCCGTTTTTCTGTCCTTGAACATATTGTCGGCAAACCTTATAGGCTCCCTGTTTTTTGCGACAAGCCTGAGATATATTTTCCCCACCGAATCGCCCGATGCAAAAAAGTCCTCAAAATCTCTCATCGCTCTGTTTCTGTCCTCGCTGTAAATAAGGCTCTCCAGTCGGTTTTTAAAAATAAGCTCTATTTCGTTGTCATTATATCCCAGTATTTTGCCCAATGATGTGGACTTGTACGAAATAAGCCCCGGGCTTTCGGAAGAATGGATTATAAAGCCTATCTTCAGGGTGCTGCTTGCCATACTGAATCTTTCAAGCTGCTCTATAAGGCTTTTGTTTGCCATTCTCACATATATGACCGCCGAAACGATTATGAATACTATAATAATGAAAAAAACAATGTACAGAGCGAAGGTTCCGACAAAAAAGTTGCCCGTGAGCCTGTTGTAGTCCTCGTCCGTTATTGCCGACAGCAAAACGCCGTTGTTTGATTCGAGAGGATACACATAGTACCTTATGTCCTTGCCGTCAAGCTTATCCATAAGGAGGGCATTTTTGTCCTCTCGTGCAGCCGCGTTAAATCTTATCATATTGTTTTCCGAAAGAATGTCGGGCAGCCTTTCGCCGAAGTCGCCGAGCTTTCCCTTTTCGGTCAGTATTCTTCCGTCATTCACTGCAAATATAAATGTAAAATAATCGGAAGACTCCACCATACCGCTCAGATCCGACATAAGCTCACAGCAGCAGAGCGCCCCCGTCACGGTGTTTCCCGAATAGAGCGGAACTCCGTAGAGTATATACACCTCTCCGCCGTATTCAAAGCTCCTGCCCTTTACAAGGTTTCCGTCAAGAACATCGGCAAAGCATTCATATCCGCCCATACCAAGCCGGCGGTTGTCCGTTGTATAAAACGTGCCGTCCTTGTCCAGAATGCCCAGCATACTGCATCGTATATAGCTCTGGGACTCCTTAAGTCTGCTAAGACAATAGCTGTAGTCCTCGTCTCTTATAAAGCCTGCGGCGCTGACAAGCGACATCATATAGCCCTCTATGTGCCGTTCTATGTCATATGCTCCTCTTTCGCACTCACGGTTCAGCTCGTCTGCCATCCTGCTGTCAAGAAATATCCTGCCTGCCATAAAAAAGGCTGCGTATAGGCTCATAACAACAACGGCAAAAACAGGTATAAAAAGAAGATATTTTTTGCTTATATTTCTGTAGCTGTTTTTTTTGCCTCCGATCGACACAGACCTCCGCCTCCCGTTATGGTTGCTTATTTTCGGCTATAAAAACTGACATTATGCCGCTGTTTATATTATAACAAAAAAATCTCCCGTTTTCAATATGTTTTATAAACTTTGTCGGTATCTGTGCAGCGGATATTAGTATAACAGGTCTTAAAACAATCCTTTTGGCATAAATATCTTGAAATATATCCTTTTTTAATGTAGAATGGTTACATTCTAAAAAATTTCGGAGAATACATATGGAAAAGGAATTTGCAAACAGGTCGGTACCCTTGTTGGTTCTTAAGCTTGGCGTACCCTCTATGCTGGCTCAGTTTTTCAACATACTCTACAGCATAGTTGACAGAATTTTTATAGGAAATATGGCCGAGGGCGGAGACATTGCCCTCGCAGGAATAGGTATCTGCGCTCCTGCCGTCACAGCCGTCACGGCATTTGCCGCCATGGTCGGCATAGGGGGAGCCTCGTGTATGAGCATAAGCATGGGCAGAGGCGACAGGGCGCTTGCCAAAAAGTCCATAAGCAACGCCTTTTTTATGCTCATTTTAATATCGGCGGCAGTCACTGCAGCTGTGCTTGTGCTGAAACGCCCCCTGCTTTATCTTCTGGGCTGCAGCGATGTCATGTACCCCTACGCCTCGGCATATCTTACAGTCTATATATGCGGCACTCCTGCGGCTCTGCTGTGTCTGGGCATGAATCAGTTTATACTGGCTCAGGGCTATGCGGGCAAGGGTATGGCGGCGGTCGTTATAGGTGCGCTCTGCAACGTCGCCCTCGACCCCATTCTTATATACAGGCTCAATATGGGTATTGCAGGCGCTGCGGCAGCCACGGTAATCTCTCAGACCCTCGGAGCCTGCTTTGTGCTTTTCACCCTCAGAGACAAAAATATGCCTGTTCCGCTCAGATTCTGCGGTATTGATACAGGCGTAATAAAACGTATGCTCATCATAGGCGCAATGCCGTTTTTCATAACCATTTTAGACAATCTTATGCTTATACTGCTCAATATGCAGCTGCGAAGATACGGCGGAGCCTCGGGAGATGTCTACCTCACCTGCGCAGCCGTTGTGCAGAGCTTTACGGTGCTTATAAACTGCCCCGGTCAAGGCATAACAAACGGCTGCGGAACTCTTTTCGGCTTTCACTACGGAGCGGGAATGTACAAAAGACTTATGCGCATATTCATATGTGTTTTTCTTCTGTGCGCATCCTACATAAGCATACTTTTCGCCATAGCGCAGATATGCCCCGAACCCTTTGTAAGACTTTTTGCTAAGGATGGCTATATTGTTTCACGCTCCTGCGTGTTCATATCACGCTACACCCTCGGCATTTTGGGCGTTGCGGTGCAGTTTGCCTTTGTGGACGGACTGACCGCCATGGGGAAAATAGGCTGCGCTATGCCCCTTTCGCTTTTCAGAAAGGGCGTATATGTGCTTCTTGTTATAGTTATGCCCCTTATCCTCCCTCTTGAAGCTATATTCTATGTAGGAGCCGTCTCTGATATAATAGGTTCGGTATTCACATTTTCGGTATTTTATTTATTCATATCAAAAAGACTGAAAAAGGAAATGCTTTCCGCCCAATAGAATGAATCTGTGTCTTTAAATAACTTGTTTGTGCCAATTTATTGACAAATAAGTTTTTTTGGTATAATCTTTTTTTAGGATCTTAAGAACACGGCGGGGAAAATTTATATCCCTTGTTCCGACAGATCCCGACTATATAAAATATACATTACTTAAAGGAGGTATATTTAAGTGAAAAAAATAAACCGAGCCGCTGCTCTTTTGCTTGCGGCCATTATGACGCTGCCCGTATCGGCAGTATCGGCATACGCAGACGGCAGTGCGGCATACGCAGGCGGAACCTTTATGCCGCCAAATGTCACCGAAGAAATGTGCAGCGCAGATTTCTGGCAGAAAAAATCAAACGCTTCCGATGAGGTAGTTATGAACGGGCAGGAGATTGAAAAATTCAACCGCTCCGTACTCGACACCTCCGAAACGTTTACAAACGACCTTAAGGAGCTTGACCCCACATTTGACGGCAGAAGTATGGCGGACAGTATGGCGGCCTTTGAGTCTCCTTCGGGACTTTATCTGAACGGAAAAGCCGCAGATGAAGAATATTTTGAAAAAATAAGAGAAAACATAAAAAATGCCGATGTCAGCGACAATATGCAGCTTGGCTACGGCGTTGCGGTAAACAGAACGGTCATGAAGGCCTATCCCTATGATGACTTTCTGTCCGATAATCCCGAAGATCCCGAGTGGGATGAGCTTGCTTCCGTGGGGGTATGCCCCAACGAGCCTCTTGTCGTATACTTTGCTACGGCTGACGGCAGGTTCACCCTCGCAAAAAACAGTTGCTGTTCGGGTTGGGTACCCACCGAGGATATAGCCCTCTGCTCCGACAAGGACGAATGGCTCGCGGTTACCTCTCCCGAAAACTTTGTTGTCGTTACAGGCGAAAAGGTATATCTTGAATCAAGTGCAGACACCGATCTGTCACAAAAAATGCTGCCTATGGGTACAAGGCTTGAGCTTGTGGACACATTCCCGGGTCCCGTGGCTTTCAGACTGCCTTGGAACAGCTATGTGGTAAAAATGCCCGTCAGAGAAGATGACGGCAGCCTTTCACAAAAGCTTGCCATGATACCCTCAAACCGTGACGTAAGCGCGGGCTATCTCACATACACAACAAAAAATGTTATTTCACAGGCCTTCAAGCTGCTTGGCAACCGCTACGGCTGGGGCGGTATGCTCGACTCTCAGGACTGCTCTCTTTTCGTAAGGGACGTATACAGATGCTTCGGTCTTGAGCTTCCGAGAAACACCACATGGCAGGCAGCTATGCCGGCAGAAAAGATAGATATGTCGGGTATGACAGTATCCGAAAAGACCGATGTGCTTAACACTCTGCCCTCGGGCTCCGTTCTGCAGTTTTCCGGTCACGAAATGCTCTATCTCGGCGAGGAGGGCGGTCTGTATTATACTATAAACGATGTAAGCTCTCTTGTCAGCCCCGATGACCCGGACGGAGGCATAATAGATCCCCGCAGCGTTATAGTAAACGACCTTTCGACTCTCAGAGCCAACGGCACCACATGGCTTGACAATCTGAACTGCGCCATAGTCGTACACGCCCCCGAAGATAAGACCGATGACAATACCGAAGAAAACAAGTCGGGCAGCGTGACAATATTCCACACAAACGATATGCACGGAAACCTCATAGGCTCCGACAGCATAATAGGCGCCGACAAGATAGCGGCTCTCAAAAAACAGTATGCAAACTCAATACTTGCAGACGGCGGTGACGCAGCCCAAGGCGTGGCTCTTGCCACACTTTCAAAGGGAGAGGCGGTCATCGAGCTTATGAACAGCGCAGGCTATGACGTTATGGCAGCGGGAAACCACGAGTTCGACAACGGAGCCGATCAGCTTAAAAAGCTTATGGGTATGGCGAACTTTCCCATTATATCCGCCAACACCTATTCGGAGGGAAAACCGTTTTTTGAGACTGAGGACTCAAACGGACAAAATGTTATTATAGAAAAGAACGGCATAAAGGTGGGATTTTTTGCCCTCACCACCGTAAATACATCAACTTCGGCAAACGCAAACGCAGGCGGCGGCGTGCGCATTGACTTTACCGATGAACTGGAGGCAGCAAAGGAGCAGACAGAGCTGCTTGACCAGGAGGGCGCAGATGTTATCATAGCGATAACCCACCTCGGCATACTTCAAAACGAGGCAGGCCACACAAGCTATGACATAGCGAGAGAAATGGCAGGCACAGAGCTTGACGCTATAATTGACGGCCACAGCCACTCTGTCGTAAATGAAAAGGTCGGCGACATACTTGTTGCGCAGACAGGCACAGGCAGCACCCTTGTGGGCAAAATGGACATTGTTCTGGACGAAAACGGCAATGCCGACATATCCGAAACCCAGCTTTCGGCTGAGGATCTTAAGGATATTGCTCCCGATCCCGATGTTTCGGCAAAAATAGACGAAATAAGCTCAGAGCAGTCAGAGCTGCTTTCGCAGGTTGTAGGCGAAACAAATACTACCCTCTGGGGCGGCTCAATCAATCAGATAGCCGAGGCAAGAGTCGGCGAAACCAACTTCGGCAGCCTTATTGCCGACAGCATTATATACAGCGCAAAGAGCATTATAGGCGATGACCTTAAGGATCTGCCCGTAGTCTCGGCAGAAAACGGCGGCGGCTTCCGCTCCGCCATACCAAACGGAAAAATCACCATGGGCAGCATAATAAACGCCCTGCCCTTTGCAAATACGGTAACATACAAGATCATAAGCCCCTCTGTTCTCTATGATCTTCTTGAAGGCTCCGTATCATCGGTAAGCTCTCAGGACAATCAAACGGGCTTTATGAACGCCTCCTATTCGGGCAGCTTTTTGCAGATAGGCGGTATGAGATTTGAATATGACCCCAACGGAGAATCGGGCAGCAAGGTAAAGGCCGTATATCTCGACAGTGAGTCTGAACCTCTTGACCGAAACGACACCGAAAGCCGCATAATACTTGCGTCAAACGATTATGTCATAGGCTCGGGCATTCTCGCCGATATACCCATATCGGGAGAGGGCGGCGGACTTATGGAGGCTGTATCGGACTATATAGCTTATCTCACCGAAAACGGCTCAAAGCCTTTGGATCTGCCCGTCACATCGGGAAGGATCAGAACAGTTGGAGAATATGTCCCCACAGATTATACCGCTAACGTAAGAATAAAGAATGCCGATGATTCTCTGCCCGAAAGCGGCACGGAGATTGAATTTTTTGTGGATAGCGTCAGAACAAAGGCCACTGTAGGCAGTGATGGAGTGCTTTCGTTTACGGTATCTGACGGCCCTCACGGCATAAAGCTCTATGAGGATCAGGCCGAGGTATATGTTAACAACTACAGCGGCGCAGGCGTAATAGAAAGCTTCGACGCATGGAACGGAGGTTTTCCGCAGCTTGTGCTGATGGGAGAAAAGCCTTCGGACGATACGACAGAGCCGACCACAACCACAGCTGCGGCAGAAGAAAGCAAGCCTGACGAAACCACCACAAAGGCAGCAGCAGGTTATACGGGCAAGTCAAGCGGAAAGGGTTCCAGATCCTCATCAAGGCTCACCACCGTTACCGAACGATCCACAGAGCAGACAACGGCCGAAACAGACGAAAAGCCCACAGAATCGACTACGGACGCCCTCGTTATTTCGGCAAAAATAAGCCTCAGACCCGGCGACAATGTTATTTCCATAGGCGACAAGACCTATACCATAGACGCAGCCCCCTATATACAGACGGCGAGCAGCTCCGTTATGGTACCTCTCAGATTTGCTGCTGTCGCTCTTATGGGAGATGACCCCGAGGCGGCAGACGCAAGCAGTCTGATAGGCTGGGATCCCGAAACAAAGACAGCCTTTATATATGTGGGAAACAAGACTATCTCCTTTACATCCGAAAGCTATGAAATGACCGTGGACGGCAGGACATCGGTTATGGAAAACGGCGTAAAGGCAGAAATAAAGGACGGAAGAATATATATTCCTTTCAGAGCATTGGGCAGCGCCCTCGGCGTTAAAACCGACTGGGACGGCGAAACAAAGACGGCGTCCTACTCGGTGACAGCCTCATAAAAATACGACATAAAGGCAGACGTGCCGTGCTTATTTCATATCGGTACGCCTGCCTTTTATTTTTATATATGAATTTATATATGAGTATACGCCAAAACACCGCAGCCGTCATAAAATTATGTTTTGAGAGCGTAAAATCCTTTGTTTTGTATGAATCTTTATGGTATACTTATATAAATTACATATCAAAGGCTTTGCTTTGCCGCAGGCACATATCGTTCCGTGACAAAGAAAGCTTTTGGGATACATCAACTATCCAAAACAAAATTTTTATAAGAAAGGAGACCTCTTTATGGATATAAGCTATTTGCTTCTGCTTCAGAATTTAAGAGAAGCAACGGGAGGTATTTTAAACACATTTTTTGAAATTGTAACAAAGCTTGGCGAAACGTCTGTTCTTATGTTTGCGATAGGACTGATATACTGGTGCTATGACAAAAGAGAGGGTATATTTCTTTTGTTTACGCTTTATACCAACAGAATAATAAACGGTTTTATCAAAATAACGGCTTGCGTTTATCGTCCGTGGATAAGAGACCCAAGGGTAATCCCCGTACCCGAGGCTATGGCCGATGCAACGGGATATTCCTTCCCCAGTGGACACACGGCAAACGCCACAAGCTTCTGGGGAGGACTTGCGGCATACAAAAGCGACAAATATAAGTTTTCAAAGGTTCTGCGCATAATTTTAGTTGTTATTGTGCTGCTCATAGCCTTTTCGAGAAACTATCTCGGCGTACACACTCCACAGGACGTTGTTGTTGCTCTTGTGATAGGCGCAGCGGTGCTTTTTATAATGACAAAGCTTATGCCCGTCATCGAAAACAAGCCCGGAGCAGATGTTGCCGCAATGATCGTGGGCGTAGCGTTCTGCGTTCTCCTCATACTTTATGCGGCTCTCAAAAGCTATCCCTCCGACATAGGCGCAGACGGAAAGGTCATTGTCGAAGGCTCCAAAATGGCTGTTGACTCCTACAAAACCGCAGGCAGCGGCATAGGTCTTTTTGTAGGCTGGTTCATTGAAAGACGTTTTATAAAATTCTCGACCGATATAGGAAACACCGAAAGAATATTCAGAGCCGTATTCTGTGTATTCACTTATACCGTTCTGAGCGAGCTTTCGGGCTCGGCTGCCGATGTCCTTGTGGGTATGGGTCTCGGCTCAGGCCTCGCAAAGGCAATTATGCAGTTTATCTGCCTTATGTATTTCACAGCAGGCGCCCCTGCCATAATAAAGCAGTTTTCACGCTTTTTCAACAAAACAGCCTGAAAGCCGCCAAGGGCTTCCGGCATAAAAATCCCAAATAAAAACCCCAAAGCAAAAGTCCCTGTTTTTGTCCCATGACAAACAGGGACTTTTTTTATTCATACATTCAAATTATGTCGTTTGTGCCGTCAAATGCGCTGTCTGTGACACACAGCCGTTGACGCTATTGTTTTTTTAAAATGTTTGTGCTACAATGTGCTTGTAATTTTGGGAGAGGAGGTATAAGGATGCTCGGCAAAAAAGAGTTTATCTGTCTTGTTGTTTTTGTGCTTATCTGCACGGCTACAATTGTCTTTTTACATCAGTTCACACATTTTTCAACATCCGAAAATCACCCTCTTTCCGAATATACCGAGGTATATGCTGATATGTCCAAAACAGATGCGAATACACCGCCCGAAACAAACCGCCGCGTGCTGAGCTTCGCCAATTATTATGCAATTCCTGCAGGTATGCTCTCGTTTGTATTCATAATGATGAGCGGTCTGTTTCTTTTTAACGTGCTTGCAGGCAGCCCCGACTATACTCTCATCATACCTTCAGCAGCCTCGGCGCTGCTGGCTGCGAACCGTATGGCCTTTGCGGAGGGCAGTCTTTTTCTGCCTCCCGTTCCGGATGCGATACTTTCGAGCAAATATATACTTCTTGCAATATTTGTCCTTATCATAATCTATGTTATACTTAACATAAAAAAACAGTTTATACGATATTTTATATGGCTCAATCTGGCAGCCGCAGCAGTGCTTGTATTCCGCTATCTCTTCGGAGTCGCCTTCGGAGTATTCATACCCGAATATATAAGCGCCGCCGCAAACGATCTCCCCGACTCTCTGCTTTTCGGCTATATCGCATATAACGCCGTGTTATACCTCCTTGTGGTGAGCTTTGTCGCCGCATATGTATATCACGTCAACAACTATGCTCAGGCTATGACAAAAAATCAGGTTCTGGGGATACAGAACAAGCTCATAAGAAAAAATTATGAATCCATGGTGCGAAACGTCCATCATGCTCAGACTATGCGCCACGAATGGAAAAACAACATAATCGCCATGGGTCTTATGTACAAACAGGGAAAAACAACTGAGCTTGGCAGATATATAGAGAGACTCAGCGACCAGCTCTCGGATTTTGCCATATTTCACTACAGCGAAAATTTTACAATAAACGCCATCGTCAGCAACGCCGCTGAAAAAGCCCGTGAAAACAACATAAGCTTCAGAGCTGACATAAGCGTACCCGAGGAGCTTAATATTTCGGACAGCGACCTCTGTTCGCTCCTCATAAATATGCTTGACAACTCAATAGAAGCCTGTAGGTCTATGCCCGAAAAGAAAAAGAAGTTTATAGAATTTACGGCAGGACTGAACAAGGGCTTTCTCAATATAAGCTGCAAAAATTCCTACAATGGCGCCATAGTGGTTTCGGACTCCGAACAGGGTATGTTTGAAACCGCCAAAACAAACAAGTCGGTTCACGGCTTTGGTATGAGACAAATGAACGTCATAGTCAAAAAATATTGTTCTCTGCTTGATATAAACTACGGAAACGGTGTTTTCAGGGTGCAGACCTCCCTCAAAAATATCTCTCCGAAATCCAACCGAGAGTGAAACGGAGTTGAACGCTTATGTATAAAGTAGCAATCTGCGATGATGAAAGCATAATAAGAAAGGATCTGTGCAGACTCTGTACCGAGGTTCTGAATTTTAAGGGTATAGAGTACAACATTACTCCTTTCGGCAGCGGAGAGGCTCTCGAAAATTCGATAGAAACAGGCAACAGCTTTGACCTCATTATTTTAGATATAGAGCTGACCGACCGAAACGGCATAAACCTTGCCCGTGAAATGAGAAAAAAGAACGATATGACAAGCATCATCTTTGTCAGCTCTCACGAGACTTATCTCAGGGACGGCTACAGCATACAGCCTATACACTTTCTCATAAAGCCCGTAGACTTCAATATGCTTTATACCGCAATTTCGGCAGATCTGCGCATAAATCACAACACCTCTCAGATCCTGCTCAACTTTAAGAACAAATCGCATACAATAAATACGAGCGATATTATTTATATCGAAATAATGGGTCACAGCCTCTATATACATACCGAAAAGGGCAAAACCGCCTTCAGACAGACTATGACCGAAATCGAGCGTATGCTGCCCGGAGAGTTCTTTTGCAGGTGCCACAACAGCTATATAGTAAACCTGAGATATATAGACGAATTTTCAAAAAACGAAATATATCTCAACAACGGCACAGTCCTGCCCATAGGCAGAAAATACTGCGACAGCTTTCAGCGAAAATTTATACGCTATATGAATTCTTTGTGATAAGGAAGTAGACGGATATGAAAAAAATAGATGTCGGCTTTCTGGGCTACGGCACAAGAGCCCTTGACGCTCTTATGACGGACGAAAGATTCAATGTAAAATACTTTCTTTCTCCGAGGTCAAGGCTCTGCCCCGATGTCTTTGAGGCAGGCGAAAAATACAAAAGCCGACTGAAGCTTGAGATCATTGATACAAAGGCGCAGCTTGCTCAGAGAATAAGCGAAATAAAGGACGCAGAGTGCTTTGTTATGAACGCCTGCCCCTTTATACTTACGGCGGATATTCTCTCCCATATGGATTTTTATAACATACATCCGGGGGATCTGCGGACAAACAGAGGCCATCATCCTCACCTGTGGACGGTTCTTCTGGATGAGCGCGGTACATCTATCTGCATACACAGGGTAAATACCCAAATCGACTTGGGAGAGGTCATAGAGGACGCCGTCATAAAGCTTAAGGGGAACGAAAACGCCCTTGAAGTCCTTGATATGGCGGAGGATATGATACCCCATCTTCTTGACGGCCTGTATAATTTTCTCACAGGGTGCCAAGGCATAAAATATACGGTCACCGACGGCTCATACCGCCGCACAATGACATTTTCGGACTACGAAATAAAGCCCGCAGATTTTCCCTCGGATATCGACAGAAAAATAAGGGCAAGATCTATGCACAGCGGGGCTTTTTTTGTTTGTGACAACAAACGAATATACGGAAACAGAATACTTTCTTCGGGACACTCCTCAAAAGAGGAGCTGAGCTATGACAAAGAGCGCATAGTTTATTGCCACAACGGTTTCAGACTTGTTATTGCGCTAAAAAAAATAACCGACCTTAACGGAAATATTATTTATACAGGGTGATTTGATTGAATTCTATTGAAAGAAAAATTAAAAAAACCATAATTTTCACACTGCTGACAGCCACCGCTGTTTTTATGGTTCTTTCGGTCGTGTTTATGTTCTCTCAGAACAGAATAATACTGTCCGAAAACGAAAGTATATACTCCGATTTTGAAGAGGATACATACAACTCTCTTTTCAGCGCATTAAAGGGCTATGCGGACGATCTGGGACAGTCGTGTCTCGACATCATAATGCACAATTTTACAAGCTGCGAGGTGATAGGCAAAAGCATAGCCAACTATGCCGAAATACTCTATACGGACGATTATGCTCTGCCTGTGGATGTCTCCTACGGTGTAGGCTTTGCCGAGGGAAAAACGAAAGCCGCCATAGACGAAATAAACAGTATTTCAGACCTGAGAGAATATATAAGCACCTACTCCGAATATGATCCCGAAAATTTAGACAATCTGGACATATTTGTGGTGACCGAAACGGGTCTTGTCATTGACGGAACACACGAAAATTATGGCGACAGCTATAAGGATCTTCGTCTTGAAAAGTGGTATCAGGACTGCAAAAACACCAAGGCTCCCCTGTGGACAGGCGTAATAAACGGCGCCGTAACGGGAAAACAGAAGATAGACTATGTTTCTCCCATTGTCGTGAACGACAAATTTATGGGCATAACCGTTATAAGTATGGAAATAAACAATCTCTATACTTCGCTGCTTAAAAATGATTTCAAAACCATACAGGAGATCGCCCTCATAACCTCCGATGGCGAAAAGGTAATTTGCGGAAACGATTTTGAAGGCGCATCCAAAAAATTCGATCTGACCCGTACAGGCGAAATGTACATAGACGATGACTCCTGCTGGATCTCCTACAAGCTGCCCGACAAAAGCTTTACCATATGCTTTGAATTTGCCATGAATCAGCTCCACGAAACGGTATCCACCTACAGCGAGGGCTTTGAACGCAACAACAACGCCATAAGGAGCCATACGGGCAGACTGCTGTTCATTTTTATCGCAGCATATTTAGTGATAGCTCTGATGCTTTTGCCCTTGTTTGCAATTATGTCAAGCAGAATGGGTCGTTCGATAGTAGACCCCCTTCTGTCGCTCAGCAAAAAGGTCGCAAGCTTCGGCAAGGGCAATATGGATATTGACACAAGCGATATAAACACCGATGACGAGGTCGGGCTTTTGGCAGAAACCTTCCACGAAATGTCCAAAAACACTAAAAAATATCTGGCTGAAATAAAGGAAATAACCGCCGATCAGGAAAAAGTAAAGGCCGAAATGGAGACCGCTGCCAAAATACAGCTTTCCATTATGAGTACCGACTTCCCCTCCGACAGCAGAGCCGAGGTATATGCTCATATGAAGCCTGCCAAAATTGTCGGCGGCGATGTATATGCAGCCTTTGACATAGACGAGGATCACACTCTTGTATTCGTAGGCGATGTGGCGGGCAAGGGTCTGCCTGCATCCTTCTTCTCTGTAAGGACAAAAATACTCGTTCAGATATACGGCGAAATGGATCTTGGCCCCGCCGAGACTCTCAGACGCATAAACAACAGACTTTGCAGCAACAATGACGAAAATCTGTTTGTAACGGCATTTCTGGGTGTTCTCGACAAAAAAACGGGAGTATTCAGATATGCCAACGCAGGTCACAACAAGCCCATAGTATCCGATGAGGATCCTCATTTTCTCAACGCCTCTGTAAGCCTTCCTCTCGGACTGTTTGAGGACACCGGATATAAGGACGAAAGCATTACCCTCAAAAAGGGCGAAAGCATATTCATTTATACAGACGGTATCCCCGAAGCTGTGGGCGCAGACGATACCTTCTATTCGGACGAAAGATTTTTGGAGCTTGTGAGAAAAACCGTTGCGGAGGATTATACCGCTCTGTCCCTTGCAGAGACCGTTGACAGGGATCTTATGCTCCACTACAACGGCAGAGAGCTTTGGGACGATATAACTATGCTTATACTCAAAATACTCTGACATAAAACTGTCGTATTAAAAAAATCAGAGATGTTATATTCTATGAAAAAAATATTATTAAGTCTATTTATTATTTTCTGTCTGTGCGGCTGCGTACATACGGACGACAACGCCGTTATGGAGGCGGAGCAGTATACATCGGGTCTGCACGACAACATATATAAGCCCGACAAGCGTTCCGACGGAGAAAGCTTCGGGGTCGCCATAGTAGACGACGCCCCCTCCCGCTCCTCGGGCGCTCTGTTGTATTATGCAGTCAGAAAAATGAAAAATGACGGCTGGCTGAATATTGACGAGGAGCTGCCCTTTGACCCCGAAAACGTATATGTCAGGGATATAGTCGGCTATCTTTCACAAAAAAATACAGGCGGATATGTGGAGTTTCCGAACGAGGCGTGCATTTATCTGAATGAGGATACAAGGCAGAGTTGCGAAAAAAAGCTTGATGACCTCATAAACGAAAAAAAGATCGATATTATAGTATGCCCCGGCGCAGACTCAGCCCTTTTTGCTCAGAACATATCCCGTGGGAGGGTTCCCGTGCTTTCGGGCTTTGGCTCCGAGCCGGAAGCCTCCGACACGACAGTGAGCGAAAATTTATACGATGAAAAAAATTTCTCTGTACATATAAACTGCTCTGACTGCAAGGGTCAGCTCACATTCTATAAGAATATCTGCGATTTCAAAAATTTAGGTATGGTCTATTATGACGAGGCTTCCGCAGACATTGACAGATACGCTGCGGCGGCAAAGTCTCTCGGCATAACCTTAAGCTCCCTGAAAATGGACGAAAGCGTATCTTCGGCGGAGGATACCGACATATATTATGCCGAATATATAAACAGCGCCCTTAAGCTTGCGGACGAAAACGGAATAGACGCATTTATGATAAATTCGGGAATGGTGCCTGACGAAAAAATGGCTGAAAAAATATGCTCCATACTTTATATAAGGTGCATACCCGTTTTTTCGCAGACGGGAGACGAGTTTCTGCAGAAGGGCTCTCCCCTTGCATCGGTAGTGTTCAGCCCCCGGGATAAGGCTGAATTTCTCGTAAATACCGCAGCAGGTATATTGAGCGGCAAAAAGCGTGAGGATATACCCCAAAGCTATAACGCTCCTCTCCACATTATTATAAACAAGGGGGCGGCAAACAAGCTCGGCATAAGCATTGACTACAGCATTCTGAAATATGCCGACAAAGTATATTATTGATCATGAAAAAGAATCTTAGATATATAATCAACACTGTTATTATTCTGATATGCCTTGTTTTTACGTCAGCGGTAATGAAGTCCTCCGCAGGCAGCAGTTGTCTCGAAATACAGGAGCAGTATCTCGGCTTCAAAATGGGGATCATTGCCGATGATCTCGAAACCTGCATAAAAACAGGCCTTAATATAAACAATTATCTGGGTCTTGACCAAGCCGCCAAAGATGCGGCATCCTATGACAGCGAGCATATAGACGCCGTTATACTGAACGAAACCAACAAGCCCATAGCCGCAAGCTTTGATATGGCAGCCGATGACGGAGCGGACAGACTTGCGCCTGTGTTTTCGGCGGCTCCTCAGCTTAAGACAAAGCCCCTGTCCGAGGACATAATGGGCAGGAGGATACTTTCTCAGCCCTTTGCGGCGGAAAAGGGCTTCGGCCACATCGTCCTTGTCTATGACAAGGCTTATTTTTCACGCATAAATACCCTTTTCCTTATAGACTATTATAAAAATACGGTAGACAATATAGCAAGGCTCGCCCTCAGAGATGTCACCGATGAAATAGCCTCTCTCTATGACAAGGGTCTTAAGTCAAAGGATATTTCTTCGGAGAACATATTCAACACAAGGTTTGAGGATTTTGAGCTTATCGACAATGTTGTTCTCGGCTACGACACAGAGGGCGAATACACCGAAACAGCCTTTAAAACCCTTCGGGGAGACTATAAGGTAAGCTTAAACCTCAACTCCGACTATTTAAAAAAGACCTATATGTGGATATTTTTCTCTCTCGCAGCGGCTTTTATAATCTGCATAATGGTTATCATAGAATTTATACCTCTCAGAAAGATAATAAACACAAGGATAAACAACGACAATGCGACAAATACCGCACGGACTGTCCCTGTTCTCATAAGATTCATATCGTTTTTTGTATATCTCGCAGCCTTCACCGGCCTGCCCTACGGTGCAATAATAATAAATTCGAGGGGCGAAAGCATTCTTGGACTGCCTGTTTCGGTATGCGCCTCGCTGCCTATAACATTGGAGGCCATAGCTCTTCTTCTTATGCTTTCAATCAGCCCCCTTATATTCAACAAGACGGGTATAAAAAAATACACCCTCCTGACGGGACTGTGTACCATAATACCCTCCCTTGTGTGCTTTCTTTTCAGCAACATATATACCATAATAATCTGTTCTGTATTTCTGGGCATAACTCAGGGACTTCTTAAATATCTAATAAACTACCTTATTTCGGTCTGTTCGGAAAACGCCGAGGATATAAGCATAAACTACGGAGAATTTAACATAGGCACTCTTACGGGAATAACCGTAGGCGGCTCTCTGGGCAGCATAGTCGCCTCCGCAGGTGACTACAGCTCTGTATACCTCGTAAGCTTTGTCATTATGCTTATAATAATGACTGCGGTACTTCTGTGTATGCCCTACGCCTATATAGGAAAAACAGACAAAAAGCGCACCGCCGAAAACGGCCGGCATTCGTATTTTGCTTTTTTGAAGCATCTTGCGGTTTCTCCCCTGCTTCTTTTCAATATGATATTTTCGGTGGGGGTCGTGGCGGTTGCGCTTATGTTTATAGTCACATTTATGCCCGTTGCTCTGAACCTCAAGGGTCTTTCGCCTATGACTGTCACATACGGCTTTCTAATATACGGCATAGCGGGCAACTATATAAGCGGCTATATGCTTAAAAAAGCCACAGTCCTCAGAAGAAAGACGGCGGCGTTTATTTCGATGCTCATAATGGCGGCGGCGGTGCTTGTCATCATACCCGACATAAACGCCATAACTATACTTATTGCGTCACTTCTGACGGGTATTTTTGACGGCTTCGGCGCCCCCTCGGTAACAAGCGCTCTTATGAATACAAAAAAGGCAAAGACCGCCGACAGCTCATTTATGCTGACAGGTACTGCCATAATAGGTGGCCTCGGCAACGTCGCAGCCCCCGTAATATACAGTGTGATACTCTATTCGGGCAATATGGGCATAAACCTGTGCCTGCTCCTTCTGTTCTTCCTGTTTTCGGGTATGTATATACTGGTTATGAGGGAATAAACAGGGGCTTGTTAGCTTATAGTTTTTGTGCTAAAATACAAAACAGGTGAGGTCTGTGAAAAAAAATATTTGTCTGACGATATTTGTGCTCATATGCGCAATAACATTTTTATTTCTCCATTTGTTTACCGAAATGGATTCTCCCAATATATTTTTAGAGTGGCAGAGCGCGGAATATACCGACAAGGACGGAAACACGTCGGAGTTCGATATACAGAATTTCAGCGGTATGCCTCAGACAGAGGGATATTATACCTTTTCGTATCCTATGGAAAATATACAGATGGGAGATTTTGCTGCGTTCAACCTTGCAGGCTGCAGCGCAGAAATTTATTTTGACGATAAGCTTGTATATAGCTGCGTATGCGTTCCTCAGAGCGAATCCATAAATATGAACAATATTGAGCTGCCGTTTCCCTACGGAGCAGTCTCATGCAATATAAAAATGATATTCAGATGCCTGGACGTACAAAGCGTAGGGATTTTTCCGCCGATGCTTAAGGTATCCTCCGAGTTTATACGCAACAGGTTCACCGTTGCGTCCACAAACTATTTTACTATACCAACGGGCATTCTGGCATTCATATTTATAATACTGTGCGGACTGTTTCTTCTCGGGGTCGTTATGGGCAAAACCGATATAAGCCTTATATTTATCGCTATTGCGGCAGGCAGTCTGACCGTTTATAATATGGCTTTGGGCAGCGGATATTATTTTCTGCCCGAATGGCTCCATCATCTGTTTATAAACAGCGGCTTAAAATATATAGCCCCCATATCCATAGCCATATATTTTATACTGAACAGACAAAAAAAGCTTTTTAAGTATTATATATACATAAGCATTGTTTTGGTCGCCGTGTTTGGCGCAGTATATTTTATATCCGCTTTAAATCACGGCGGTATGTTCAAAATGGTCAACGGCATAATCGATTCGTTACTTTCGGCAGGCGCATATATGTCCATTATACACTGGCTCACGTTCTTAATAATAGCTGCCTTTGCAATTGCGGCGCTTTTATACCATATATTTTCATTTATAGGCATTGAGGCCGAGGCCAATATGCTCAAAATGCAGAACAGTATAGCCAAAAAAAGCTATGATACCATACTCAGGAGCTTTCGTCAGACATCGGGACTGCGCCACAGATGGAAAAGCGACATAATAGCCCTCTATCTTTTGTACAAACAGAACAAAACAGCCGAAATAGGCGAATATCTGGACAAGCTGTTGGGCAATACAGTCAATATGCCGAGGGTAGAATATTCAAACAACTATACTGTAAATTCCATCGTGCAGTATACCGTGGCGGAGGCCGCAGCCTCGGACGTAAAGCTCACAGCCGATGTATCGGTATCCGAAAAGCTCAACATACCCGATGAAGACCTTTGCATACTTCTTGTAAATATGCTCGACAACGCCATCGAGGCCGCCAAAGACACCGATGCAAACCGAGAAAAATTCATAGAGCTGAGAATAAAGCAGGAAAAACTGTTTCTGTCCATAAAATGCAGCAACTCCTGCCCCTCGCGCAGTAAAAATACAAACGGATTTATGGGAACCACAAAAAGGGATAAGCTGAATCACGGCTTTGGTCTGAGACAGATGGAAGGTATCGCCAAAAAATACAACAGTATTCTTGACATAACAACGGAGGGCGGAATTTTTACCGTACAGACCACACTAAGCCTTTTACACACCGATAAGTCGTCATAAAAAAATGGGAGCCGAAAATATGCTCCCGTTTTTGTTTTTGATATTTATTTGTATTATTCGTTGTATTATTCGGAGTCAGAAGGCTTTTTGCGCCTTGAACCTCTGCCGGGCGCCATAAGCTCAGGATCCTTGTCAAGGCTTGACTCCGTTTTTTCCATCTGGACGGATCGGGCTGTCGGTGTAAACGACCTCTGCTCTATTCCCTGTTCCTTCTGAAGGCTGTTTATGCTCATTTTTTTGATTTTGTCCAGCGGCGTAAGCACGGCTGCGGATTTGAGCGCATCCTCGGATATTTCCTTAAGCTTCATACTCTTTTCGTACTGAGGAAGAAGATTGTTTATATAATTATCATATTCAGCCATATTTTTTTCTCTGCTTTCCTTTGAAATAAGGTTTCGCATAAGACGTGGATAGGGCTTTACCTCCTTTGGCTTTTCGTTTATAAGGGTGTCGCTGCTCATTGTAAAAGCTGTGAACTTGTCGTCCCTTTCGCCTCTGAACATTACATATGTGCCTTTATTTCCGTTCATAAATGTATCTCTCAGAGTATTGGCTATGGACATACCAAGGGTGTTATAGTCCTCCTCGGTCATATTTTCCTTTTTGCCAAGGCCATAGAACATAATCGCGGGCATACCGTTCACATAGAGCCTGTCGGCGGCTCTTTCGAGATCCTCCCTGCTGTTTCCGCTTGATGAAAGCCTCATACCCGAAAGTCTGCTCAGCACCACAATGCCGCTTACGTTGCTGCCCATATAGCTGTTGAGATATGTGTCATACTTAAGGTCAAACTCATCGGGTCTTGTGAAGGTATAGACGTCCTCGGTTCTGTCGTTTTCGGGTTTTTTCTCGGCCTTATCGGCCTCGTCTTCGTTTGCTTTTTCGGGCTCTTTGGGAGCAGGCTCGGGCTCGGGACTTTCGTTTGTGTTTTCTTCGGCTTTTTTCTTGCGCCCTCCCCCAAATGACAGAATAGGTTCACGATCCTTCTCTTGTATGCCGTCCGTATCAAACAAGATAGAGTCGTCCATGCTGCCGGCAGGACCTATGGTTCTGCGTACGCCGTTTATCTCTACTTCAACAGCTTCGGCGCCTCCCTTTGCAAGGGCGTCCCTTATGATCTTTACTGCCTCGGCAATATCGGTGACATTGCCGAGTCTTTTGCCGTTTACAACTATTCTGCCGAGGGCTGCAAGAGCCGCCTCCTCGCTCTCAAAAACCTGCCCCAAAAGGCCTCCTACAAACTCGATATGATCCTCATTTTCAAGAAATTCTACGCTTTCCTCGTCGGGTTCTCCATACGGAAACAAATCAATGTCATTGGGTCTGTTGTTGTCGTCTTCATTCATATTTTTTCCCTCTCTTTATCGGCGCTGTCAAACGATAACAGACACTTGCGGAAAGTGCTCCCCTCTATGCCTTAAAAATCGGTCGGACGCTTTTATATATTTTTTATTTTTATTGTGACGATACTTCTTCGTCATCGGTCTTAGGCTCATTCTGTGTCTGCCAAGCCTCCCCGGAGGTCGTCTCCTCGGTTTCGGTCACGTTCGTAACGCTCTCCTCCCATGCCGTTAGCTGGGTTTTGCCCAGATACAGAAGAACGATGAGTATATGCGTAATGAATATGGCAAGAATGAACCACTTGATATGTTCCTTCGCCTCACGCTGTTTTTCTTCGTCCTCCGCTCTTGAAAGCTTGACACCCAGATATACCGAATACAGCAGCGCAAGGGCATAGAACAGCATAATTATAGTAGACCTTATAACGGTAAAGAAGTTGACGGGGGTCTGAAGCAGCTTTCCGTAGGGGCCTTCAAGCTCTATGCCTGCGTCAAAGAGGTCTATGCCGGGGCTCTTCCAGTTGGACAGAGGATCGTCATATTTTTCGGGTATCTCCGCCTTCTTTGTGGCGAATTTGTATACATACAGATGAGCGTCATATATATCCGCATCGGATATTTCTCTGCGCGCCTCGGTAGTGGCCTCTGTGTCCTCCTCAAATTCAAACGAAAGTATGAGCTGCTCGGTGGTGGCCTCAGCGCCCTGCTCTACGGTTGTTTCTTCGAGGCGCATATCGTCCTCGTCAAAGCCAAGCAGAATGACATTTCCCTTTGCATCGGACCACGCCTTGAAATAAGCTCCTCTTATACCTCTTGATGCGTCTGTTGAGCTCGAAGCGTTGTCGCCCGACTCCCACGCAAACGGATCGGGGCTTTCTGAAATCGAGCTGTTGTCGTTGCCCTTGAGATTGATGTCATAGGGTATATATCCCTTGTCAAGCGATGAAACATAGAGCTGATTTACACCTGTGATCCTTGTTCTGTCATACTCCATAAAGTGGGGATCGCCTGTGTCGCAGTCGAATTTTCCGCTGTAGCCCGAAATATTGTTCAGATCGACTGTTTTTGCGTTTGTCTTAACTGCACATCTGAACCACTTTTTCTCTCCGCTGAAAAGCAGATAGTCCACATTTCCCTCCGAGCCATAGGCCACGTTTTCAACGCCGCCTATACCGTTTATCTCCTGCTTTATCTTTGCATTAAGCGACTTTACGTCCAGATTTTTCTGAGCGCCTATGGGTATTATGAATCCGTTGTTTTCGGCAACGCCCACACAGAAGTTGCTGTCAAGCTGATAAAGCTCATATGGCGCAGCCGATATGTTGGATTTTTTGTCGTCTGTAATAAGCGCAGTATTCCACACAATGTTTTTATACTTTGTGGTTATCTTCTTTTTGTCTACCTTTATTACCGATGAAAGGTCGCCCGCAACATTCACGTCATCCAATATGAGCCAGTCCTTGCCTTCAAACTCGTTTATATACTTCTGTTTTTCTGCGGCGCTGCCTGCCTGGGCTGCGCTGTAAAGAAGCCTGTAAAGCTCATCGGCCTGCGAACATTTTTCGATATAAAGGTCATAGTAGTACACATCATTTCTGAGAACCGCATCAAGGCCGCACGCCTGCGCATCTTTTATAATAACTGCGGCAGCCTCTCGGGTGTTGTAAAGATTTTTTATATTGTCAAGGAGCGTCAGCATCTCTCCGATCTTTCCGCTCGGCACCTGATAACCTCTGTAGTACAGAGATGTCACGTCTCCCTCGGCTCCCGATACCTCGGGCGCATTTGCCATCTGCTGATCCTCCGTAAGACAGCCCGTGCCTCTGAGGAGGGCGTTTGCTATACAGAGCATACTCTTGTAGCTTTCGTCAGCCTTTTGGGTGTAGCTAAGTATGCTGTCAAAATTGCCCGTTATGGCACCAAAGCTGTCGGCATATTCGGGTTCTGTCGCGGCCTCGTTGGAGTTTACGATATTCTCCTCCATAACGCCGCCCGACTGCTCGCTTTTCTCTATGGAATAAGTACCCGTTATGTTGCCGGCCTTGTCATAGTTATACAGCTCGTATATTTCAAAATTGTCTATAAGGTATGTATACAGGGCATTCTGTATGTTTTCAACGGTTATGTCGCATACTTCGGTTTCGTTGCCGTCCTCGTCCGTGACGGTCGTCTTTTTGAAGCTGTCATAGAGCTGATCATACATTGATTTGCAGTCCTCTGTATATTGGTCGTAGGTACGCTTTAAAATAGCGTTTTTGCCCCTGTTTCCATATACCTGAGCTATGGCTCTGTTTATGAGAGCCGTGTTATAGTCGGCATCTGTCTCCTCCGAAGCCTCCTCTGCGGGATTTTCGGACAGATCGTCTATAAGGCTTGCCAGAGCGGTATCTCCATAAAGAGCGTCTCCCCTTTCGGCAAGATACATATAGCCCCGGGTAGCCTCTGCGCCATAGTTTTCAACAAACAAATCCTCGTCAAAGCCGTGGTTTATATATTCGTATACGCCCGATTCGTTTATTGCGGCATTTATGTCGTTTATACACTGTATAAACTTGTCGGGATCTCCTCTGTAGCCGCTGACGGTATCAAGGGTGTTGTACGCCTCTATATACTTGTCGATTTCCGCCGTGATCTCATCATAGCTCTTATAATTTTCGGCAAGAACCGCTCCTGTGAGAATATCTCCCTGCCACCTGAGAGCCACATAATAATGAGTATTGTCAAAGGCCTTTTCAAGCTCCAAAAGCTCCGCCTTAAGCTGATCTATTTTCGCCTGCCGGAGATCTATTTCGGCCTGCTTATCCATACACTCCATTCTTATGTTGTTGTTGCCGAGAACAGCGTCAAAAAGACTGAGGGAATCGGATTTTTCACGATCCTCAAGGCTGTGGATCTCTACATTTCCCGTTTCGGAGGACGAAAGCATTTTTTTGACCTGATCCACATAATATAAAAATTTTGAAGCGGTATCGTTCGGATATCTTTCGATGTCATATGAGCCTACGCAGCCGTCCACGCTGCTGTCACAGACTACCTCCGACTCATAATCGGGGCGTTGAGTGAAAAATTTGGAATACTGTCTATCCAGCTCCGTAAAAGGTTCAATAAGGTCAAAATCATCATAATCTGTGCAGACGTTCATCAGATAACCCGTATAAAAATAATATCTGTCATAGTCATATCTGTAGAGGGTTCTGATATACTCAAAATACTTCTTTATTTCGGAAATTATATCCGCTATGTCCTTATATGCCTTTATTCTGACCTCATCGCTCTGACTTTGGCTCATAAGAGAGAAGTCAAAATCATAGAATTTGTCAAGAGCCGCCGAAAACTTTTCGGGTGAAAAATCAGGCTCTGTGGTAATTTCGTCTCTGAAGGCCGGCGTTGCGCTCAGATTATACATTGAGCCGTCATTATACTGTGTGAAATTTCCGTTTTCGTCTGCCGATATTTTATTCACCGAGAAATAATATCCCGACTTCTCATACATTTTTTCTTCTTCATAGCCGCTTGCGACCTTATTATATCCTTGTGGTATGCCCTCATCGCCAAGGGCGTTTGCCAGCTTGCCCGGAGGTCTGTATCCCCTTTTGAGACCATATCTCGAGTATAGATCAACGAGATAATTTACGATCGTAGTATACCGGTTTCCGCTGTTTATGCCGCCCCTGCCTATCATATAATTTCTTATATAATAAGCATTGCGGTCGCCGCCGATCATAAGACCGGTAGCCCGTACACCCATACCGTCTGCGCCCACAAGACATTTCTGCATAAAATTGTTATGCTTTTCGATAAAATCCTTATAGTCCTGCTTAATGGCGCTGTTTTGCAGACCGAATCTTTCCGACTCGGGGTCAAGAAGAGTTTCGATAGACTTATAATAGCCCATAGAGTTCTTCTCCTTGTTTGTGTTTTCGCTGCCCAGCACTCTTTCGGTTGCATCGTTTATATTGTCGGCATTTTCGAGATATACGTCCAGCATACTGTCATACTCAGCCTTAAGGGAGTTGAGTATTTCGGTCTCTGCGTCTATTTCAAGCTGTTTGTCTCTTATTTTGGCAAAATCGGCCTTTAATTTTTCAAGACCATCGGCGTTTTGTTTAGCCGCTTCGGCATAGGGACCCGTTTTTTCGGAGGCGTTAAACTTCTGAAGATTCTGATTATACTCCTTGTTGTATAAACCCTTCGCCGTATCGAACTGTTCCTTTGCTTCGTTTACACCCGTCACCGAATAGATTTCGTCCTCTTTTTCAATAGTGTTTTCTTCCCGTGACAGATCGATATTGAAGGTGAGATATTCCTGAATTTCATTCATAAGGTCTTCTTCAAACTCGTTTTCAAGCTCCTCATCGGTTATATCGTCCTCTTCAATATCCTCAAACTCCTTTTCGTCCTCTTCGTCAGGCTCCTCATTATCCTCCTGCATAAATTTTTCGAGGTTCATATCGCTTGTATATGCCTCAGCTATCTTTGAGGGATATTTTGTGGCTATCTCTTTAAGCTCGCCTGCGTCAAGCTTTTCGTCCTCGGTGTCCTCGTTGGCCGATTTTGGAGTGATAACCATCTGCATAATTATGGCATAGCTTATTCTTTTCGACACCTTATCGTTTATCAGCTTATACAGAGGCTGGCTTATTAATCCGCTCTCATAAATAGTTTCGAGATCCGAGTCATACTTTTTGATGCCATCTGATAACAGTGAATAATCCGAATAACTGATAGTTCTGGATAAATAGAGATTTCTTACTGTATTTTTCAGATTGAGATATTCGGTATACTGTGTAAGTATAAGGTCGTTTATGGTATAGTCATATTCTTTTTTGACCGAAAACTTGGGGACTATGGTTATTTTTACCTTGCCCTTGGCCGTTGCGTGGAATGTTATGGGTATGATACCATAAAGGCTCGTCTCGGACATATTGTATATAAAGTCGTTTTCAAGCTCCCACGATGTGTTGTTGCTTTTGTTTGTGAATTTAAAATTGCCGTATGTGTCATCGGCTACATAGCTGCTGTTATTTATTGAAATACAGCCCGAAAAAGTCTTTTTATAGCCCTTATAGGCCTTTTCCACCGCATCGTCCACATAGCTCTTTGTATCGACAAAGCGTTCCTTTATCTCGTCCTTGCTTATCTGGTCGCTGACTATGTTGCTGAAATATGTATACAAATCAGTCTCCTGCCCCAGCGTGAACGTATAGTGGGTCTGCATATTTTTAAGATAGTTGTATACCCAGCCCTTTGACCAGTCCGAGTATTCTATATCCATTATGACTTCATAGGTCGATGTGGCATACTTTGCGCCCTGCATAGTGTTGAGAAAGGTGGTAGACTTCTGAAACTCGTCAAGAGAATATGCGTACCTTTCCTTGCTGGCATAGGAGCGGGCGTCCTCGTCAAAGCTGTATACATACATATTGTTGTTATAGCACACGGTAAGCGCCGAGTCGTTAAGGTTTGTGACAAGGTTGTACGGGCCTGCGCCCAGATCCTTAACAGTGCAGGCGTCTGCGTCACAATAAAGTATGGTGCAGTAGTCCTTGCCTATTTCGTGTTCCATAACGACAGTGGCAACTCTGAAGTCAGAGTCGTCCACCGCATTGGGATTTTTTTCGGTTTTTATATTTTCCGAAATATCTATTTCTTCCTCCTGTGTATCCTGTTCATCATCGGAGGCATATTTTTCGTCATAGCTGTTTATGCTTGCAACGCCCGTGTTGTTTAAATTATTTGAAATGTCCTTCATCATATTTTCAAAATATGAATTTGACGTATCATAATCCATAGTAAGGTCGTAGGGCGTATAGTCAAAGTTGTAGTTTTTGCCGTAGTCCTCTCTGTAGGTAGTCTGAAAGCCATATACCACAACAGCGCCGTTGTATTCGCTCACGGTCTCATCGCCTTTTTTGACGACCTTTTCCTCCGCTCTCGACTGGTTCACGCCTATAACTCTGAAATTTCTGAGATAGTCGCCGTCACAATACTCAGGGGGAATAAAAAACACCTTGTCATCGCTTGTCACAAGCTTTGGAGCGCCCGTATAACCGCCCGAAAGCTCTTCGAGCATTTCATCGTTATAATTTACTTCGATAAGCTTTTCCGCTTCCTCCGATGAAGATGTAACATTGCCAAGGGGCATATACAATTTGAGGGTTCGGCTGCCGCCGCCTGCAAAATATACCACGGCAAAAAATATAATTATACCTAAAGCTATCACAAGCTTATATTCGGGAGGGATGCCGTTTTTACCCTGCATACTCTGTTCACCTCTGTGTATGACCCTGCGCCCCGGGGCAGAACCAATGGCAAGATCCGAAAAATTTATGTGTTAATTTATGTGTTAAAGTAAGAAAAATGCATATAGTCAACCGTACCCGTCCATTCTCCGCCCCAGCCAAAGCCGTATTTTTTGAAAACATTCACGACTTCGGGCGTCACCGAATAGGGGTTTGAATAGGGCCTATACATACTGCCCGTCCTTGCTCCGTCACTGTATATGCAGTAGTTTTCATCGGGATTTATGTCTATGGCCGTTCCGAGAGCGTGCTCCGACAGTCTGCCGCCGCGGGTGTTTCTGTAGTTGTAGCAGCCTGCGCTCTTTATGGGGAAGGATAGGTCATAAAGCTCCCTGAAAATGTTTATATAGTTATTTTTGAGATTTTTGTTCACCGTAAGGTTAATGACAGAGGTATAGAGCTTGCCGTTTTTGTCAAGCTTTTTTACCTTTACTTCTATATCCTCCATCATCTGTCTCGAAAGAGCAGCCGTCCTGAAATACTCCTTCGGAGCTATAAGCTCGGCAATATAAGAGTCCTTCTTCTGAAACGGAAGCAATATATTGTTTTTGAAGAAAGGATCTACCTTAAGAGCCGAATATATTTTTTGGGCATTATATTTTTTAAGGGTTCTGTTTATGGCCTCCGGACTGTCGGCAAAGGTATTGAAATACACGGGGTCGGAGGCCGAAAAATCACATATTATCTGCACCGAATAGTTTTTTTGGGGCTTAAGAACATCGGGAGAAATAAGATATACTCCTCCGCTGCCTACGGTGTGGGTGTTTTTTCCGTCATTTCTCAGAAGCCCGCCGTTTTTCACCGTTTCGGAAAAAACGACTCCTTCTTCGTCCGAAATCACAACGAAACAGCTTCCCTCTTCTTTTGAATAATATCTTATGGCAAGGCTGTCGCCGCTGTATACCCTGTCGCCGGGCTTTGGAGAAAGTATGACGGGTTTTGTCCTGTTTTGCGGTGTTTTTTCATAGGCCTCGGCGCACACGCACATACAAAGCACACCAAACAGCGCAAAACAGGCCATTACTGTTTTTTTTATCATTTAATTACCTCTTTTTGTCGGACAGATACATTCCGTACGTCAGTATATTAAAGCCCGACTTGTACTCATATTCGGCAAAATCCGTCATTTTTTTGAAGATAAATATACCAAGGCCGCCTATTCCCCTTTCTTCGGCAGAAAGGGTTATATCGGGCTCGTCTTTTTTAAAGGGATCAAACTCAACGCCCGCATCTTTCATACATATCTTTATACGGTCGTCGTCGCTGTCTATTTCCAAAGACATCTCGGCGCCGCTGTTTTCGTTTGCCTGTATAGTGTTGACAAACATTTCTTCGTATACAAGCCTGAGCTTATTTTCTATGACAGGATCAAGCTCTGCGGTATTTTTTTCAAAAAAATCCATACCCTTTTTATATGCAGTTTCAAAGTCTCCGATATTGAAACACAAAAAAGCCCTCATAAAAACCTCACACAAAACGTATAATTGACGAAAATCCAACTATCTCGAATACGTCCTTTACTCCCTCGGATGCTCCCGACAGATACATATCATATTTCTTTGAGTTGCACGCCTTCTGCGCTCTTATAAATGCCCTGAGCGTAGCGGAGCATACATATTCCACCGCCGAGAGATCAAACTCAAACTCGCTGCAGCCCGCATCGAGAGCCTTTTCAAAATCGGTATATACTACCTCGCTCGATACCGTGTCGGCTGTTCCCTCTAATTTTATGACAGCCTTTTTATCGTTTACTGTAAGATTACTGCTAAGCATTATGCCGATTCCTCCATTTCTTTTAATATTGTGTCGTTGCGCTGTCCCAGATCATAATATACTTCTTCGCCCAAGAATATGTTTTTCCTCGTTTCGCTGAGATCCATAGTGCCGAATTTATAGAGAGGACAGCGATAGCTTGGCGTAAACTTTGTTTTGAGGGGGAAGTTTCCGAAGGTAACTATTATTGAGTTGCCCGTACTCTCCCTGTTGTTCAGCCTTTGCAGCTCCGATGGGTATATGAGGGGTCTTTGCTGTATCTGCTGCGAATAGTTTATATCCTTGCCCGACATAACAGATCCCGACACACTTCCCGTCTGGACAGTCATATTTCCGCAAAGCTCCGAAAACTCCTTGCAGGTGTTTATGTCGTTGGAGCCTATGAACATCTTCATACCGCAGTTGGATTTTATAATATCCGCTACCGTATCGCCATATACGTTGTTAAGCTGGGCATAGGACTGCACAACCATATTGAACCATATCTTACGGCTTCGGCCTACGGTTATCATCTTGTCAAACTTGTCTATCTTAGGCATATTACCGAACTCATCCAGAATGAAATATACGTTTCTCGGCAGCGAAAGATCTTCTCTCGCCGATGCCTTTTTTATGAGAGCCTTATATATACAAAGCACGAACATAGAAGCAAGAGCGTGTCTCGTATCCTTTTCATCGGGGATCTTCATAAACAGAGCCGTTTTTTCGTCCGCAAATATGTTGGGGTCTATATCGGTAGCGCTCGTAAGTGAGCATATACCCTCGTCATTGAACATAGACATTTTGTCAAACGCTATCGACATGTAGCTCGACAGAGTATTTTCTGCCGCCGTTGTAACCTGCTTTGAAAGAGATACGCACCTTGCGATGGGCGAACGTCCTGCGAAATAATTCTTAAGAGCCTCAAAATTGTTCTCCGAATTGGATATGGCCTTGTTAAGGTTGTAGAAATTGTATTTTTCCTTTGTCATACCAAGCTCGGGATTTTCGCTGTCCTCCAGCATCGCCAGAAGTGTCGCCATAACTATTGAACGGGCGCCTTTTTCCCATACAGGGTCGTCCGCGGACTCTATGGGACAGAGAACGCTGACAAGGTCGTTAAGATCCTCATAAAGCTCATCATATATTATCTGACGTTTCATCTTTGCGTCTATTATGACCTTGTTGGCATCGCTGTATGCCTTGCCGTCATATTCATACCACTTGTCCCCAAAGGTGCTTTTGTCGTCCTGAAGATCAAGACCTGAATAGCTGTCTATGGTGTCGGTATGTTCCAGAATATTGTTGCCTGCCTCGATATAGAGCTGATAGCGGTCGTATATGTCTCCGAGGGGGTTCCATCTGAATGAAGAATATGTGTCTCTTAAGTCAAGCACCATTACCTTATAGCCTCTTTCCTGAAGAAAGGCCGAATGGAGCTGAAAAAGCTCTCCCTTGGGGTCTGTCATTATCATAGAGGAGCCTGCGCCCGAGGCCGCCAGTATCTGTATCATAGGATTTATAAATGTGGTCGTCTTACCCGAACCTGTGGAGCCTATTATTATGCTGTGCATAGGGCTTGCTATATTTATTCTCAGCCCTGCGTTTTTTTCATAATAAGCCCTTACGGGTACGCCGTCCTTTGAGGAGTTCGCAAGCTTTGAAAAGTTTGACGCGGGAAAGTTTGCGTCTCTTTCCTTTGCGTTCATAAAGCGAGAATCTTCAAGGCCTGCATTCACGGCAGAGACCTTGTTTGAGTTCATTATTTTTTTTGCGGTTTTTGAGCTTTGGTTTCCGAACACAAGATATACCGCATAGAGACACACAAGCAGAAACGCCCCCGTAAAGTAGGTCGAAAAGCTTGCAAAAACAGAAAAGTCAAGCAGCAGCATATAGTCTCCCGTTTCCAAAGCCTGAGCCGAGTTTCTCAAAAAGCTTGTTACAATGGCGCCCAGAATTATTGACAGCACCGCAAAGATCAGAAGATAGATCAGACCTTTTCTTATTCTTTCTTTCATTTATATCCTCTCCTTTTTAATTATAGATTAATTATAAATTTTTTAAGAAATGCTTATACAAAGGCTTTGTATCCCTTGTATAAACACATCATAGCGCGGATCCTCTGCCTGCATAACCTGCATAATACAGCTATGCAGGCAGAATCACTTAAAATAAGTATCAAATTATTTTATTTTGTTGCGCTTGCGACCCAATTTTGAAGAGGACCTACACCAACCTTAAGAGCAACTATAAGAATGAATATAAGCAAAAATCCCAGTATAGCATTTTTGAGATGATGCTTAGCTTTTTCTCTCTCCTGAGGTTCTTCGGCCTTTGCAAGCTTGGCTCCGAGAAAAACACAATAGATAGCGCCTATAGCAGCCACAAGTGCTATAACAGGATTAAGAGCGCTGTTAAGGAGCTCAATAATAGGCTGTGTCATATCACTTATTGGATTATCTACCGTAGTGTTTTTCAAAAAATACATCAACATAATTATTCTCCTTTCTTAAAATTTTGGCAATTTGCCATTTTTTATGTAAAGTCATAATACGACCCGAGCCGACATCGTCAAAGGACATATTCCCTACAAGGTATTATATTCAAAGCGCAGTCATAGGTTTAAAAAGCCGCGCTTTCCATACCTTAAAAGGCTTATGTCGAAAGACTTATGCGCCGGGCAGTAAAATGACCTACCAACAATGTTATTTCTTATTTCTCCTTTGTGGGAGCGCTCAGCTCCTTTTCTCTTGAGATAAAGGGCGTGAGCTTCATTTTTTCTACGGGAGGCTTGTTTTGCTCCATTCTCGAAATATCAATAAGCTCGTCAAGGCTCAGCCTTCTTACATAGGGGTTGTTCTCCGCCTTGCGGACTGCGGACGAGACATTTTTTTCGTCAGCCGCCTTTGCCTTGTTTCCAAAGCCCTCGGGTATCTTATAGTCAAGACCATGTTCTCTTTTTTCTCTTTCAGCCTTGAGACCGGCTATATGGTCTTCCCATTTTTGTCTGTTATCAGCCATATTAAAATTGCCTCCCTTACCTTATATGGATATTTCTGCTTACATATCGGGAATACAGCCTGACCGCCAATAACGAACCGACAGCCAGAGGTATAATCAACAACAAAAGCCACTTGCTGCTTTTTTTAAGGTTTATCATATATGCGCTGCTGTTTCCTGCGCTGTCATAGGCAACTACCCTATAAAGACCCTCGTCTGTTATATCGGACGGGGCGTTATTCTGAATCAAGCCGCCTTTGTATACCTCTATGACGGTGTCCTCATCGTCCTTTATTATGCCGAAGCTGTTTTCGGCTATGCCTCCGTCCCCTACGCCTTCAAACACAGGCCGGGGCGGTTTTGTGTCCCTTGTAAAATCAAGTGTGCAGTCCGGCAATATCCCCGAGGGATTTTTAAACAATATCCTATAATTTCCATCGCTGCTTAATTTATAAAAGCTGCCCTCCGGCGTCTGTCTGCGTCCCTCCTGCATTACGGAGTATATTTTATAGTCCTGGGGCGGATTGACAAATTCCAGCCTGTTCTGAGGGTCTTTTATTATGCTGAAGCTGTATATCGAAATATCCGCAATACTCATATATGTGCTGCCGTCTTCTATGTCGGCATTTTCCATAGCTTCGTCCGAAAAGCCCGAAAGCTCCTCCTCGGTATATCTGTCATCGTCAATATCCGCCGAATCATATACAAGGCTGAAAACATAATATCCCGGTTCCGAAAAGGTCTTTCCGCTTCTGAAGCTTGTTTCCCTGCCGTCCTTATATACATTGATGTCCACTCTTTCGTCCGCAGGAGCGTATATCTTGACAGCCTTATCCGTTATGGAACGGTTCGGGACGTCCGAATAGAATGTATACATATTCCCCAGTGACAGGGCGTACATATTTCTTTCTTCCGAATAGGACTGACTTATCATAACCTTTGTATAAAAGCTGTCGTCCTCTGTGGTCATATCCTCTGCGGAAAGCTCTTTTATAATAAAGTCTATGCTTCCGCTGTCGGTGCCGTTGCTGAGGGTGAGGGTATAATTGCCGTTTCCGTATATAAACCCTCCCGATATGACCTCCTCGGCCTCGCCGTCCTTAACGAGTTTTACATCGGTATAGTCGTTGTAGGTGAGCTTTATTACATTCTGTACGATACCTCCAAGCTGCTGAGAGCTTGTGACATAGTTTTTTTCGTCCAGATAATATCTGTATTCGCCTGTTTCTTCCATATACAGCTCGCTGAGTCTTTTTTCCGCTCCGTATACATTTGCCGAGAGCGCAAGCGCAATCATAAGCCCGATAATAGAAATTTTTTTCATTTTATCACCGCATCCAGACTGTTTATGAGGTCAATGTCCTCGCTCATTACGACATATTCATATATATTGCTGTCCGAAAGATTGTTGATCCTTGCTCCGCTTATGGCGGCAGCTATTTCTGCGCCGACTTCGTCAGAGCATATTGCTGCGTCAATGACCCCCTCATTCAGATCGGAAATAAGAGAGCCTTTGTCTGAATAACCCGACACCTCGGTATTTTCGGGGAGGGATATAAACCTGACATATTCAAAATCCTTGGGTATGCCCACCTTCAGTGACTCGAGGTCGGTCGTCATTCTGTATTCGTCCCGACTTATAATGCAGGCAATTTCATATTTTATGGGTCTGCTTTTCCACATACCGTAGTCAAGGGGGTCTCCCATAGGTCTGGAACCTATCTCAACGGTATATTCGTTCGACAAGAGCTTGTTTCTGTCTGTCTCGGTCACCGTTACGCTGTCGCCGACACCCTTTTCATCATAATATTTTTCTACTGCCTCGGTTATCTCAGGGCAGTCAAAGCCCTCCTCGCAGGCTATGGTTATTTCGTTTTTCTTTGAGCAGCCCTGAACCATAAGCGCAAGGACAATAGCCAAAAATAATTTTTTCACAGGCGACACCTCTATTCAAACATACTGCGCAGCTTCTGTGACGCTTCTATTTTTATGGAGGTTCTCTGTGTAGGCGTTGTAATAACAAACGCCTGACCTCTTCCGCCCATCACTATCTCCTCCTGCTCGGTTTCGTTTATTGCTCCCGCCTTTTCATAGAGCTTGCACAGGTCGTGCATATCGTTTGGCGCAAGAGAGAATATAAACGAATATTGGCAGGCGTTTATTATGGCGGTGGATTTTCTTGCGATTTCCTCCGTACCCACAAAGTCCTTTATGTTCTGTGTGATTATGATCTGCATACCGTTGTACTTTCTTATTCGCTTTGCAAGCTGGAACATAAAGTCCAACGCTATGGGGTATTTGGGGTCGATGAAAACGTGAGCCTCGTCTATGACAACGACAATTTTTCTCTTTGCGTTGTATCTTGCGTTGTAGTCCCTGTTTTTTATGATCTCGTTGTCAAGCCATTTGAGAATAAGAAGCATCTGAGCGTTTGCCACAGTGTTGTTTTTGTTGGCAAGAAGCGACTGGAAGTTGAATACCGTAAAATTCTCCTTTACGTCAAGAGTCGAATATCCGTTCCAGAGGTTGGAGTTTCTTCCGCCTGTGGCAAATTTGGAGATATAATTTATAAGTATTCTCAGATTGTTCTTGCTGTATTCTCCCGATGCCGACTGATAGTCTATGAGAAGAACATCGTACAGGTCGTCAAATATGGGATAATCCTCGGGCTTAAGCTTTGTGAGATCGGTCATTTCATCGATTCCCTTGGATTCGTATACCCTTACGATCACATTGTTAAGATATTCGAGGGCATCGCTGTTTATCCCCGGCAGTATCTGCTTGAAATACTCCTCCAAAAACTGAAGATGTACCGAAAAGCTGACTGTTGCCGAATCCTCATCGCTTATCATTTCGTCATCGCTTAGGCAGGTAACTATATGGAACGGGTTTATACGTCCCTGAGTAGCCGAGCCTACGTCAATAATATTTCCGTGGAGGTGATTTGCCAGTCCCGTATACTCGTTTTCGGGGTCAAGTATAAATATCTTGCTGTTTTCGGCTGAAAGATTTGAAAGCATCATTTTTGTGGCGAAAGACTTTCCGCTGCCCGACTTTCCTATGACGACCATATTGCTGTTGACTCTTTCGTCATTTCGCCTGAAGAAATCCACAAAAACAGGCATTCCGTCCGAGCTGCCGATCCTTATGCCGCCAATGTCCGATATATGGCCGTATATGAACGGAAAGGCCGCTGCTATTGACGATGAGTGTATAGCCCTGCCCTTTCTGCGGCAGGGGTCATATGCCGAGATCTGAGAGCCTACAAATGTGTCGAACTGTCTGAACATCATATCAGTCACCCTGAAGGACTGCTCAGAAAGTATTCGCCTTACTCTTCTCTTTACGTTGTTGGGGCTTATGGACGCCGACATATCGGGGTTAAGCTGGCGCATAGACTCGTCATAGTCATATACCGTCACATATATGTTGACATCGTACAGTATTTCGTTTTCTCCCTGAAGAAGCACAAGGAGGTTCTGTAAGGTAGCTATATGGTTTTCGATCTCCAGAATTTTACTTTCCTTTGAAGTTATCGACTCCTGTCCCCTCAGCTCCATAAGGGAGCGGTCTATGTTCCTCACAGCCTTATAACGGTCTATGGGGTGTATCTTCATAACGACCTTTGTGTCGGGAATGTTGAAAAGTCTGCTGCCCCAGGCATTGCCTACCGTGGTGGGATAATTTATTATTCTGAAATTGTGCATAACGAGCTCGTCTATTTTGGTAGTCCTTGCCGTGAACTGAATGTCATGGGGGAGTATCCACTCAAAATATTCGTCCTCGCTCAGATCGTTTATTTCTCTCTCGTCAAAATCAGTCGAAAAGTTATATTTCAGAAATATGGCAAGCTCCTTTGTGTTCAGCACCTTTGCCTCAATGCTGCCTTGAGAGAGCTGATCCTTTATCATAGATACGGTTTCTTCAACGCTCGTGGGGGTCGTGTCGAATATGCATATGTAGTGAAAGCTGTCATAAACCTTGTCCTCGGTATTTATGACATCGATGTTTTCGATTCTGTCATAAATGATTTCAAGACGGGCTCTCAGCTCATCCTCCTCGATAACGCCGTTTACATACGCCTCGCTTATTTCATCGACCTTTCGATATTCTTTTTCGATATAGTCGTCATAGAGCAGGGGTCTGTCTATCTTCACCAATGAAAGGGACTGATCCTCCATCGATATGCTCCTTATGGCTGCGCCGAACACTCTGTCTATGAGAAAATCCTGTCTGCTTTCCGTCAGAAATCTGAATTCCACGGGGGATATTTCTATGACCTTGCAGCAATAATCGTCTCCGTAGTGTATAAAGCCGTTTTTAACTGCGGTAAAGGCTATGATGTCGGGGATCTTTACATTCTGATTCTGATTCTGATTTTTGTTTTTCTTCTTTTTGTTTTTTCTTCCCTTTTTCTGATCTTCTTCGGCTTCGGCTTCTTCCTCCTCTTCTTCTTCCTTCTCCCAGTCGTCCTCCTCGCCTGCGAATTTTTCATCAATGGCATATTTTGAGGTAATATGGGTAGGTCTTGAATAATGCCTTATTATATAGCCTATAAAAACATAGTTCTTATCCTCGTCCACCGCAACGAGCAGAACCACAAATACAATTACATTAATAGTGAGCAGCGTCAGTTTAAAGGGCAGATTTGAACACAACACAAGAACAGCCATAGTAAAGCCTACTGCAGCAACAGCAAAATCCGCTAATGAAACGCCTTTGAAAAGCTCAAAACTTACTCGGGTTTTTTTAGGTATAATTCTCAACAATTGTGTTCATCTCCTAATTTCTGTTGTTTCTGTTTCTGAAGTTTCTGGCCGAAGGGTTAGACTGCGATGGTTGTGTTGTTCCCTGATTTGTTTCCGCATTTCTTTCCTGTTCACGGTTTTCACGGGTCTGCTGTGCTACATCCTCCACTATCTGCGGAGCCTGTTCCGCGCGTATCTCCCGTGCAGTAGGTACCTCGGCGCCTCTGACTGTTGCGTTAAGCTCATCCACTCTGTTAACAAAGTTGGACTGCACTGTGGTTCTCCATGTTCTGTCGATTTCATAACTTCCGCCTGATCTTATATAATCATTAAATTCCTCGCCTATTCTTCTGCGCTCCTCATGGGTTGTCGCATTTATAAACCTTGTCTTAAAGCCCATAAGATTCTCGGGCACATCATGACCATTGTTAAGATAGTTGCTGTAGAAGTTGATATCGTCATAGTCCATAGCCAAAAAGTCGCTGCTTTGCATATGGTAGTTATCCATATACTCCGTTCTTGCCGAATGAGACGTCATTGTCGCAAACTGTTGGAAGTGAGCGCCGTCAAGTCCCCTTGCAAAGTTCAGCTCGGCATCGTTGTATTCAACCACTCTTACATGATCCGTACCCGTCATGGCTCTTGTTGCGCTGCTGAAGCTGCTTACTCCGCTGTTCAGAACATCCACAACGCAGTCTCTCTCGGCGTGAGTCGATGCAGCCTCATACTGATCCGCCGCAGCCGTATAGCAGTTTGCAAGTCTGCGTATCTCGTTTCTCTGCTCATCGGAATATTCGGGTGAAGCCGAAAGAGTGTTGAGTCTGCCTGCGGTCTCTCTCATATAACCCAGATAAGTCTCCTCGCTCGAATCCTTAAGCTGGTATGCGGGAGGTCTTTCGCCGCTGTGAGAGTCCATATAAGAATTGTATCTTTCCAAAACCTCGGCTCTCTGACTGTGAGTCGATGCATTCATATAGTCGGAGATATACTGCTCGTTTTTGCTGAGGCTTATTTCGCCGAGAGCAACCGTCTCTTTTGCGGTAAACTCCAGACCCGAAGGCATACTCGATTGTTCTTCAAACTGCGAAACGCTGCTGAGAACAGCCTGCCTTTCTTCGCTGCCAATGGCTCTGTTGTAGTCCTCCACAAAGTTTGAATACGACTTCGCCATTTTGTGGGCGTGTTCTCTGTCTGCGTCAGTCTTTGCGTTTGCCTCATACATCTTCCAGGCGTTGTATTTTCCGTTCATTTCGATGTACTGCTCGTTCTGATTGTTTGAGAATGCGTCCGTATTTTCGCTGGCAATAGCTGCCCTTTCGTCATGGCTTTCGGCATTCATATACCGAGTTCTGAGGTTGTTGAGATCGTTGACCCTTTCATTCGCCCTGTTCCATCTGGGTGAATTCTGAGCGTGGCGGTCTCTGTCCTCTATGGCGTTCGCTATATTTGCATCCAGATTGGACGCCATTCTGCTTTCGGCTCCCGTTGGCTTTTCAAGAGGCTTAAACGAATTGCTGTTTGCGATAAGAGCATCTCTCTGTTCGGGAGTTGCGTTGCTGAATTCGAGCTTTTCGGCATTGTATGCCTCCACCTTAGCATTATGCAGATTCCACTGGTCGCTGCCTTTTTCAAAGCTGTCTCTCATAGCCATGGAGTGCATGATCCTTCCGTCAAGGGCATCCATAGCCTCCTGCTGCTTATCGCCGCCTTTTATGCTGTCTCTGATGTCCTTGAATCCGCCTGCAAAATCGCTGCGTGATCCTCTGAACATTCTTTCTATACCTGCCTGTATACCTCTGAGACCCGTGGTCTTTCCACCCTGTCTGTCTGCAAAGCCCAGATCGTCCTTGGCATCGTGCGATGCATCGATAAACGCCTCTCTCTCGGCTTTTGTATCCATACTTTCAATCGTTGCCGCTTTCTGAAGAAGGTCGTTATACTTTTTATCCGCCGCTTTCCATGCGTCTGTGCCTTTTGTGAGGTTGTCTCTGATAGCTTTGGCGTTCTGCGCTCTCTTGTTGAGGTTGTTGAGAGCCTTTGCCTCGCCCTTGCTGCTTGGCTCACGCTCCTTGAAGGCATCCTTGTTGAGATTCATAAACGCCTCTCTTTCGGCGTGAGTGCCGAGAGCGTCAAACTTGTCTCTCGTATCGGAGAGCTTTTCAAGCTGAGCGTTATATTTATTCCAGTTTGCGCTGCCCTCTTCAAACTTATCTCTGTTGGCTTTTGCCGTAGCGATCTTCTTGTCGAGGTTCATAGCGGCTCTGTCTTCCTTGCTGTTGCTCTTCTGACCGCCCTTGCCCTTAAGATTTGCGGTGTTGGCCTTAAGAGCCTCGTCACCGTTGTTTTTGTTGAAGTCGTTCATAAACTTCTGACGTTCTTCGTGGGTCTTAAGGTTGAGAAAGGCTTTGTTCATATCCGTAGCCTTCTTTGCGGCGGCATTATAGGCAGCCCTCTCCGCTCCTCTGTTGGTCTTGCGCGCATTGTTTATGTTTACGTTTGCGCTGTGGGCGAGCTTATTCTGAAAGTTGATCTCGTTTTTGTCTGCGGTTTCGCCCTTGAAGCCCGCATAATCGCTGGCAAACTTTCTGGCGCTTGCCTCGTCCTTAAACTTCGTTGTGCGCCCATTTTTTTTGCTGAACCAAGTCTGACCGCCTGATTTTTTAGACTTGTCCTTTTCTTTTTCAAGCTTATCCTTAGCCCAGTCTCCCATACTCTTAAACTGCTTGATCTGGGCAAGCATTTCGCCGGGGGTTGAGCTCATAACCTGCGCTGCGTCCTGATCCATAATAGCCGTTACCGCAACGCCTATCGAACGTATCGAAAGCAGACAGCCCACCATAAACATAAGCTTGACTATTATGTCAAGAGCCACATCCGAGACATATCCCACAACATCGGACTTGGGGTCTCTTATATCCACAAAGCTTATTGCCGATGACGTGTCGGAGTTCATAACTATGCCCAGCACAACAAGCATTATGTTCAGGGCTATTATCATTGCCACGCCCATACACAGTCTGCCTATGAAGGTACGCCGCCATTTGTTGAATCGTTCGCCCTCGTCAAGGGGTATCGTGGCAACGAAGAACGGCGAAACAATGTAAAGCACCATAAGCTCCATTACTCTTCTCAGAAATACCGCAGAAAGAGCAATAAGGTTTATTATAAGGGCAATACATGCCACAAACCCGAGAAAAAGATCCACGTCTCTTGCGTTCAGCTTTACATTCAGGGTTTTGAGAAAGTTTCTTACATTGTCAAATTCATACCAGAACATGGGGTTATCCGCTATTTTCCGCGCAAGTGCGTCAACCGCCGAGGGCTTTTGGGAAACAATGGCAGACTTCACCGTCATCATATACAGATTGTCCGTAAGGGACGTATTTATGCCGTTTGCGTATGTGGCCTTGTACATGGAATTCATACAGATCGTTGTAAGCTGCAAAAGTCCATAGCAGAATGCAGGCATTACAAGAAAAGCTACGGAAGCGGTGAAAAACCTTGTCAGCACAATGCCTACGCTTTTTCGGCTGTCGAAGTTAAAATCAAATGTAGACCGCATAACCGCCACTATAGTGAATATAAAACAAAGCACTATGCTTATGGCGGTAATGTACCAAAAAGCCTTGTTAACGGCAGGCTGGTTCATAAGTATGTCCACTATGTTGCCCGTCTGTTTGTCGAGGCTCACGCTTTTTATGCCCGAAAAAGAATATGTCATCTCTTCTAAGGCATAGACTATCGTCAGTACAAGGGCATAGAGTCTGTACAGAATTATCGCCAGAAACTCCCTTAACATATCAACGATATATTGAAGAAAGCTGTCCCACACAACAGACCATACGGGGGCTATTACGTTTGTAAACAGCCAGGTGAGAGCCTTTGTTATGCCGCCCATTATCCAATTTGCAATTTTATCGAATATTCCCAGGAATACTACTTCATTCATAATAAACACGCTCTCTTTAAATTTATAGGCACATCTGCGTTATCAGCCGCCTTTTCCGCCGCCCTTTCCGCCGCCGCCTTTTCCGCCGCCGCCCTTTCCGCCGCCTTTTCCGCCGGAAAACAGCCCTGCGACAGATTCTACATTGTCAACAAAGTTTGTGATTATGGCAAACGCCTCTGTGGGGCCCATTGCGCCCGAGTCGGAAATTATCTTGTTAACAACGTCTCCCAGCTTTTCAAAGCCAAGAGAAATCACCGCAACGGAATATACTCTTGTAAGATAACTGAGTATTGCGCTGTCGCCTACATATATAATATCGTTTTTCAAAAATATGGGCATCAGCAGCATATATATTTTTATTGAAAAAACCGTACCTATCGCCCCGAAACAGGTGCCGACAAAATAGTTCTTCCACCTTTCAAAGCGTGCGCCGCCGTCAAGGGGCGCCACCGACACGAAGAACGGAGCCGTCACATATGCCACCACTATGGATACTACCCTGCTGACAAGAGCCAGGGAGGCTCCCACCATATATTTCAGAATACATATGATGCACAGTGCCGCCGACAGATAGTCGATCTTCCACACGACAAGCTTGAGATTGACCTGTATTATGTCATAATATTTGAGCTTTCCCGTATAAAAATCCTCTACGAGCTCCCAGTTTGCCACATATTTTTCGTCATCATTGGATATGTAGCCGTTTATCATGCTGCCTACAATGGTGTCCTTGAGGGGATCTCCCGTTCTGCCTGCCCTCATGGCTGAGGCGGCAAAAAGCGAGTTCGATATTCTCATATCCTCAGTAGTACCCATCGCATAGTCCATAGCCTTCTGGGATGCAGTCAGAAGAACATTGCTTAAGCTGACCGTACAATAAGCCACCACCTGCACGGTAGCGAACAGCAGTATCGTGCCTGCCGTCTGTCGGAGAATATCCCCGACCGACTGTCCCGTATCGTCTAAGTTGGCTATGCTTCTTACGATTGCGGCAATAAGAAAAACAATACACAGTACTATGCTCAGAAGCCATATGGACCAGAAAACAGTCTTTATCTGAGGCACCCTGAGAAGAATTGTCGAGAGATACTCTGTGCCGCTTTCGCCTCCCAGTGTATAATATACCTTTTCTACGCCCGAAATCGTGTTGAAAACCGTCTGCAAAACGTCTATGACCTTAAGTACGGCAACAAATATAACGTATATGGTATTGTAGAACTGAACGGCCACCTGCGCCAGCATGATCTTAAACTGCAATATCAGATTGTTTATAATAATGGATGCAATTATTTCAATAAAAGGCTGAAGAACATTGTCTCTGATCCACTCTATAAAGTTAAAAGCAAACGGAGCAATATATAAAAGATTCATGCCATCACCTCACAGATGCCCTGTTATCTTACCGAAAATCTCTTTGAGTTGTATACTATAAAGCCTGCAACAGCGGCGAGAAGTATTATAAGCATCACAATCGTGCCTACGCCTGCGGCTCCTATGTGTCTCGCTATCCTCACATCATAAGAGCTTTCGTTTCCTGCGGCGTCCCTTGCTGTGATCGTATATTTGTCAACGCCCCTTATGGTAAAGGAACCGCCTGTTTCGGAGAGAACCTCTCCGTCCTTTCTGCCCTTATACAGAATAAGGGTAACGTCATCGTCAAAGCAGTTGAGTGTAAACTCGTTGCCCGTAGATACGTTTTTCTTGTTAAGTCCGTCAAATGTCACAACGGGGACTGTTCTGTCCACACGGATCTCACATGTGAGAACGGGCAGACCCTCTTCGCCCTCCATCGTTATGACGTAGCTGCCGTCAATAGGCAGCATAATATCGGGTATGCCTCCCGATGCAGCCCTGTCCGAATAACCGTCTATTATATCAAGACCTTTTTCATACTCCTCACGCAGCCTTGCATTTTCCTCCGCTTCTTCCTCATTTTCTTCGGAGTCTTCGTCTGCGTTTTCTTCGCTTTCGTCATTGTCCTCATCGGCGGTTCCATCGGCGTTTTCATCGGCGTTTTCGTCTGTTTCTTCGTCCGCCGACAGCTCCTCGTCCGAAACGTCAAAGACGCCTGTGTTCTCTTCGTCCTCGTTGTCGCTTAATCCGTATGTATTTTTATAGTCGGTATATTCCACCGCCGTAATAAGATAGCCCTTCGGAGCCTCATACTGCTCGGGCATATTTACGGCTCTGTTGTACAGATAGAATGTAAGCTCGGCGCTTTCTCCTCCTGCGCCGCTGACGCTTACCGTATAAGTACCGTTTTCTTTTATGGAGCCTTCGTCAAGAGGATATTCCTCATCGTTTTCGTTTCTTGCATACGCCTCAGCTCCGTAGGGCAATTCAATCGCAAGACCGCTGTTGGAGAACATTCCCGGCGGTACGCTGAGATATATCTTATCCTGTCCCAAGGGATATACAAAGCGGTTTCTCTCTATGTCATAGCCATAGTCGGCTCCCTCCACGGGACTTACATCGCCGTCCGAAAAGATCTCGCTTATGTTGCTCTCTTCGCCCTCCTCGCTTTCTTCTTCCTCTGCCTCGGGAGTACCCGATGCGTCAAGCCCCGGCTGTATTCTGAAGCTGTATTTTGCGATAAGCTTTCTTCCGCCGAAATTGTCGGTAATATTAAGCTGATAGCTGCCCGGAGAGTCAAGATAGGTCTTGTTGGTATAGGGCATAGCCATTCCGTCTTTTGTCATCTCAACGGTCATATTTGCAGGAATGTCTATGTATACGTTTCCTCCGCATATGTCGCTGTTGGATGTATTGGTATAAAAAGCGTCTCCCGAAGAAAATTCTTCCTTATATATATTGGCGTCCTCGTTGTATGTTTCGGTGAGGCTGTCTCTTTCGGCTGCCGTCTCTGCGGCAGCGGCTGTCTGAGGAGCCGTCTGTGTGGCTGTCTGAGGCGTTGAGATCGCGCCTATGCCGCTTGCCGCCAAAACCCCGCCGGGCTGCGCAGTCGGAAGCAATACCTCCGGCGCAGGTATAACAAAGCTGTGGACAGCCTTATATACCACCGAATAGTCAACGGCAGAGCCATAGTTTTTTGCATATACGTTGAGCTGATAAGATCCGGGCTGTGTTACGGTCATATTTTTTGGCACCGTAATGGGCTGTCCGTTTTTATACAGCTCATAGCCTACATTGGGGGGGAAAATAGAATATGGCCTGTTCTACCTCTTTTTCGTCCTCCGAAACCGAGGAATAAAAACGCTTGTGGTTGGGGAAGACGTATGCATACATTCCCATACTTTCGTCATCCGAGGATACCACGGGAGCGCACGCAAACTCCGGACAGTTGTATTTTTTGTTGAAAACGGAGCCCCTGACGGGAGTCCCCTGTATTCTGAATACAAACAGAGTTTCTGTGTTTTCTCCGCTTACGACATCGGGAGCCGTAATGCTCAGCGTATAATATCCGGCTTTATATATAGGTTCCTTATCGGCAAGCGGAACGGTGCTTCCGTCACACCTGAGATTCGCAGTTATACCCGAAGGGAGGTCAAGTATAACTGCGTCATAGGTTCTGCCGTTGTTAGGAACGGTAGAAACAAACTGTCTGCCGCCTGCAAATGTTTCCGTATACATACCGAGCTTTTTGTCAAACCTCTCCTCGGGCGTGCTGCCCCCTATGGCAGATGTGGGGACTACGGCGGAAAGAATGAGAATTATACATATTATAAACGCCGCAGATCTATTCAGTTTTTTCATTGTGTTCCGCCTCCGATTCGGTTATTTTTTCGCTTGTCTTGTCAGAAACATCCGCAAACCTGTTATTTATGAGGTTTCTGTCAAAAAACATTTTTATCCATGTTCTGTCAACAATAAAATATAATATTCCTATACCCACAACAAGTATAATAATCACATATATCTTGCTGCCAAAGGTATATCTGTAAAACGTCTCATATCTTGATGCAAATACGGGTATGCAGGATATGAGATTGAAAAGGCTGTGGACTATGGCCGAGGGGATAACGCTGTCGTAATACATATACAGACATCCCATAAAAAAGCCTATTACCGCCGCATATATGCTCCATATAATATCAAAATGCATAAAGCCGAATATAAGCGTGGCGGCTATCAGTCCGCTGAAGGCTCCCAGTCTTTCACAAAGAAGTCTCTGAAATATGCCTCTGAAGAATATTTCCTCCAGAGCGGGCGTTATTACAGCCATTACAAAAAGCGTAATATATATATTGCCCTCAAACATCGTGCTGTAGCTGCCCACATAGTTATTGGTAAGCTTCTGGGGCAGCAGATTCAGAATGCCGCTTATGGTAAAGTTCAGCCCAGTGCCGAGAAGAACAAGAAAAACTGCGCTTTTTAAGTCAAGCTTTGGCAGCTTAAGCCCCAGAGCCTCACAAAAGCCTATACCTCTTTTCTTTTCTCTCTTCCTTACGGAATTTATCGTAAAGGCAAGGGCGAGAGCCGTTGTAGCGGCAATACTCAGACCATAGGGCGAAAACAGCATTGTAAATACAAAATAATATAAAACATAGAGCAATACATAGCCCAAAAGAACAACATATATGTTTTTTTCCTTTTTTTTGCCCATAATATTCACTCTCAGGCGTCTTCCCAGCCGTCATCGTCGCTCTGATCGGCAACGCTGTCATAATCGGTCAGACCTGTTTCCCATATATCCTTTTTTGAATCGCCGCTGCCGAAATAACCGTTGTTTTCCCAATCATCGCCCTCGTCCGAGGAGAGAGCCTCATCGCTTGCATCGTCTGCACTCGTTTTATCCTTTTTTCTTTTCGGCTTGTTTTGGGACTTTCTGCTTTGGAATAAAGCTGTTCCCAACGCGCCGCCCTTTACAGCGAATTTTAGTATCAGAATAATTATGATTATGATTATAGGCAGAGTAAATATGATAAAGCTTAGGGACATACCGAAAATGCCGCCCGATGCTCCAAGCTCAAATTCATACTCGCTCATATTGCCTGCCATATCCTTTGCCAGAAGAGTGTACTTGCCCTTTCCCTCGATGTCGGCTGCGCCGCTTTCAAGAGAAACAATATCGGTGTTTCCGTCCTCATCGGTGACCGCAAGCGCCGCCTCGGGGTCAAGGCAGGATATATGAACACTTTCGGCCTTTGTTTTCATCTTTTTGTTAAGTCCCTCAAACTCCACAACGGGAGCGATCCTGTCCAGTATTATTACTGTGGAGATCATTGGCATACCTCTTTCACCTCTGAGAATAAAATCATATTCTCCGTCAAGAGGCATCTCATAAAGGTTTGAGGGAGAGTCCTGCTGAGAGTCTATGACCTCCATACCTTTTTTATATTTCTTATCGTCCTTATCGGTATATATGCCGTAATAATCATCGTATTGAGACACTGCTATATAATAGCCCTCGGGAGCCACAAACTTATCGATGGCGTTCGTGCTGTAATAAACTATGTCAAACGAAACCGTTATGTCGTCATCGCCATCCTTTACCGTCAGGTCATAGTGGCCGTCCTCCGAAAGCTCAGTGCTGAAGGGTATTTTTTCGCCATCCCTTTCGAGTACGGTTTCTGCGCCCTGGGGAACGTCTATTTTTACGTCATAATTAGATATCATACCATCGGGAACCGAAACGAAAAACTCCGTACCTCCCACATTGAAAACATACATTTCCTTTTCCTGACTGTAGTTGTTTTCAACGTCATAATCCACCGAAGAGGCATAATCTATCTTGTTTTCGTCTATTGTCGGGATAGCCGAATAGTCCTCGCCCTCAGCCGAATCGGTATCAAGGCCGTCAACGCTGTCGATGTGATCAAGCGCGCCTTCTACGGCAGGAGATCTGTCAACGCCCTTTTGTATTCTGAAGGTATATCCGGCTGTCCTTGCGTCATCGCCGTCCACATCGGTTATAAGCAGGGTGTAATTTCCCTCTCCGTTTATATATGTTTTGTTTTCAAATGTCGATGCAATACCGTCCTTTGTCATTGTAACGGACATATTGTACGGTATGTCTATGTATACGTTTCCTCCTATTATGGCATCGTTCGGCGTATTTGTATAAAAGGCGTTGCCCGAACTGAACGTTTCGGAATAGAGAGCCGCATTTTCAAAATAAGTCTCTGTGAGATAGTCGTTTATAAGATCGGTTTCTCCGCCGAGGTTGAGCCTGTCGCCAAGGCCGCTCATTATGCTGCTGCCAAGACCTGAGCCTGCCGAGAATACGGGCGATTGGCCTCCTGCGCTGCCGAGTATGGAGCTGCCGATAGAACTGCCAATAGAGCTGCCTATGGAACTTCCTATTGAACTGCCCGCCGAGCCGAGAGCTTCTCCCAAGGTTCCACCAACAACGCTTTCTATGGCATCCGAAAGGCTGCCCTCCTCTGCGGGCTGGCCTATCTTGAAATTAAGCACCGTTTCATAATATGCTTCATAGCCCTTTCCCGATGCGTAGCTTGAGCCGAAAACCTTGAGACTGTAGCTGCCGGGATCGGAATATATCCTGTTGTTTACAAGGCTTATGTTTCTGCCGTCCTTTACAAGAGAATATCCCAGATTTCTGGGGACAATAAACTGCGCATTTTCAACGCTCGCCCCATAGGAGGGGACATTTGTCAAAAATCCCTTGTAGTTTGGCAGCATATATATGTACATACCGTCTCCGTAGCTCGATATTGATGCCGAGCAGCTAACAACAGGGTATCTGTATGCCGAGGAAGATGTTCTGTTTGTCGGGGCGTCCCCTATTCTGAATGTAAAAATGCCGACATAGGGTTCTTCGGTTTCGGACGGAGCCGAAACTCTGAGTATATAATAGCCCTTTCCATAAATGAGGGTCTTGTTTTTATAGGTCAGCTTTTGTCCTTCAAAATCAAGCTCCGCATTCATAAGCCCCGCAGGTATATCGAAATATACCGCATCGCTTACCACTGCGCCGTTGGGAATTGATGAAAGAAATTCAAGCCCGTCTCCGAGGCTTTCGGCATAAAGTCCCGAATTGGGGTCAAAGCTTTCTTCAAGGCCTCCCGAAGAGCCCGACAGCGAGCCTTCGGAGAAGGATCCCGATACCGTATCCGCAGCCGACTGAAAAAGCCCCGATATAACATCCGCTCCATATATATTAAGGTTAAATAACATAACCGCTATACACAATACAATGACTCCGATATGTTTTCTGTGCATCATATAGCCCTATGACCTCCAAATAATCCTAACTTTTTTGATACTCATATTCATTTTATATTATAGCATAATCACGCTTTAAAATCCGTGTTGTTTGTGCCGTAAAGTTTACTGTTTATGACACAAAATCTTAATCTTCCGATTTAATGCGTCAATATGTCGAAAAAAGGAAAATGCCGTGTGTAATATTAACTCGGAGCAACTTTTTGTCATAAATTTTGTCATAAACAGTAAATTTTACGCCTTAAACATCTTTTCAAAAAGCCCTTTTCTGTAGTATAATATATTTAAGTGAATGCCGATCGAACGATCGTTCGCATATGCAGGACTTTGACTCGGACAACATACCCGAGCCCGGGGATTTGGCTTAGCATATGCCGGATGTGACTTGTTCGGCGAAACCTTAAAAAATTTATAATAAAAGGAGGTTGTTTTATGGAAACAACTATGCAGCTGACAAACGAACAGCTTGCACTCGGCGGAGCCGCTGTAGGCGGAGTTATCGGCGCTTTTATAGGCGCTATATTAACAGTTCTTATCATTTTGTGGATATTCCAGATCATAGCATTCTGGAAGATATTTACAAAAGCAGGCGAACCCGGCTGGAAGAGCATCATACCTATCTACGGAAGCTATGTATGCTTTAAGATCAGCTGGAAACCCGTGTGGTTCTGGGTATTCTTTGTGCTGACTTTTGCTTATAGCTTCTTATCATCGTTTTCGGGCGCAAGTGGAGGAGCTTCAGTGCTTGGCATCATATCGGCAATTGCATCCATAGCATTGTTGATTATCCAGATAGCGGCAAACTACAAGCTTTCAAAGTCCTTTGGACATGGCGTAGGCTTTACTGTAGGTCTTACCCTTCTTTGGCCCATATTTGTACTTATACTGGGCTATGGCAAGTCCGAATACAAGGGCGCTGACTTATAAGAAAAAGTTCGTCTTTAAATTTAAAAGACAGCTATATAAGCTATATAAAAGAGGAGATTGTCCCATATGAGGCAATCCCCTTTTTTATATTTATATTCATATTTATATTCAGAGCCTGTTTTCGTTCTGTCCGAAGTATAAGCACAATCTGTCAAGTATTTTGTTATGTACCCTATAGCATTGTCTTATGCTCAGATATATTTTCATAGAAACGGCCTGCCAATTCTTTCTTTTTGAGTATCTCATATTTATAAGTCTCTGTTCGGTTATTTCAAGAGAATTTATAAAGTCGTCAACAAGCTCCTTGTTATGCATAAGTCTTTTTATTTTTTCTTCCGTTTCTCTTATTTCCTCCTCGTAGCGGTCTATGTTTTTTATGGCCTTCTCCTCTGTGGGCTTTGAGATTCTGCCCTCAATAGGTACCGTATCAAGCCTTCTGCTGCTTATGCTGCGTCCGTACTCTATTTTTCTTCTGAGATCTCTTATGTCCTCCTCCAGCTCGCTTATTATGGTTCTGCAAGACCCCCAGTTTCTGAGTATTATTACTGCGTCCTCTCTTGTCAAAGAAATTCCTCCTTATTGATATTATAATATGTATAAATATATGTTGTGTTGCATATTTGAAACACAATAGCCAAAAAACATGGCTGCCAAAGCGACAGCCTTTTTCGCTTATCCTATAGGGGGGAGCGGCGGATTTTGCCCTTGCGGTTCCCTGCGGCCTGACAGCCGCAGGAAACCGCTTCGTAGGCAAAATCCCGCCCGTCCGCACCTTGCGGTGCGGACGGGCCGCAGAAAAATGCCTTCGGCATTTTTCTGCGCCGCTCCCCCCCCCGCTCAGATCCGACTATTCGGGTATCCTTATGGTCTTTCCCTCTATCAGATAATCCCCCTCGGACATATTGTTTGCGGCCATAATGTCGTCCACTCTGTCCTCAGTACCGTAAAAATATCTCGAAAGATATATAAGCGTATCTCCCGACTTTACCGTATATTCCTTAAAGCTCGGCTCGGGAGCAGCCTCGGCGGTCTCCCCGTTCTCCTCATCCTTCGCCTGTGGCGCAGCCGTTGTGGGCTGCTGCTCCTCGTGCTCCTCGGTTTCCGTAACCGCTTCGGTCTCGGCGTCTGCACGAGCCTGCGCTGCGGCAAACACCTCCTCCGTTTTCACGTCCATTTCCTCCCTCAGAGAAACATAATTTCTCCCCAGAGAGCTGAGCTGCCTTTCAAGGACGGCTATTCTCGAATTGCTCCTGAGCAGCCCGCCGCCTATTATAAGCGTCACGAACAAAAGCGCAAAGCTCAGTCCGCTCATAAGTCCCGTTGTTTTTTGTATGTCGGGGCCAATATCCTTCAGCAGCTTTGAAAACGAAAACAGATCGGACTTCTTTTTCTCCTCATCGTCCGAGCCTCTCAGCTTTACATTTATCATATTGTCTACATTTTCGGTAATATTTTCCTTGGGGCTGTCCTCAAGAGCCCCCTCTTTTTTTACGTCTATGAGATAATCGTGCATAGCCTCGTTTTTGTCATAATATATAAAATAGCCGTTTATGGGCTTAAGCTCGAGGCTGTTCGGCTTTTGTCTGTAAAAAACTCTTGATTTGTCCATGGGGTCGGTTATGTAAAGCACCTGAAAGGGCTTTTTAAAGTTTGAAAGGTGATAGGATATGTGATCCTCGTTCAGAAAATCCCCGAACCCGGGCTGGACATATGCCCAGCCCACCACCTCGCTGTCCTTGAAATACTTTTCCCTTGTTTTTTCAATATCTGTGCGGCCTTTTTCCGAAAAAACCTTTATGCTGCCCAGAGGTTCGGTTTCGGAAGAACCTGCAATACCGTTTATAAACAGCACGTTTTCGTCATCTACATTTTTTAAATTTCCGAAAAGTGTAAACACAAGATCGTCACATACATATTTGTCCTCCATATATTTTATGAAGGTCATTACATAGTCCTCGATATATATTTTTGCGCCCTTGTTTATGGTACCTATCTGCTTAACATTGTTAACAAGTTCCATAAATATTGTTTCCTCCTTGTGTATATTTTTTTTCGTATTCCGCATAACAAACCTATATCTTCAATCGGCTGACTGTCCCCGAAAAATCCGACCGATGTTTCCCTAACATAATAACACCACAAAATAAAAAAATATGCCAAAACAGGGAGGCATATTCCGAAATTTTATCGACTTAAATTATGCTGTTTCTATTGATTATTCCGCAGATCTACAATATAATCATAAAAGACGGATATTGCTTTAAAAGGAGGTATACCATGATAAATTTTGACAGATTTCCCGGAGGAACAAGAAAAGCGCTTACTATGAGCTACGATGACGGAAAAACCCCCGACCGCCGTCTTGTTGAGATATTCAACAGATACGGCATAAGAGGCACCTTCCATATTAATTTCGGTCTGCTGCCCCGTCCCGAAAGAATCGACCCGTCCGAGGTAAAGACGCTGTATGAGGGTCACGAGGTTTCGGCTCACGGTCTGACACACCAGTCTCTTTCGATCACTCCAAGCGAAAATATAATAAACGAGGTTATGGAGGACAGAAAGGGTCTCGAAAAGCTTGTGGGCTATCCTGTAAGAGGTATGTCCTATCCCAACGGACTTTATGACGACAGAGTTGTGAACATACTTAAAAGCTGCGGCATAGAATACTGCCGTGTTGTTGAAACGACAGGAGATTTTTCAATACCGCAGGATCTTCTCCGTTGGAAGGGCACCTGTCACCACAACAACAGGCTTTTGGAGCTTGCCGATGCTTTTCTGGCGCAGCCCTACAAAAACCGTCCCCATCTTATGTATGTATGGGGTCACAGCTATGAATTTGACAGAGACAAAAACTGGAACATAATTGAGGAATTCTGCAAAAAAATGAGCGGAAAAGAGGATATATGGTACTGTACGAACATTGAGTTTGCCGACTATATGAACGCCCTTAAAAGCCTCAGATTTTCGGCGGACTGCTCCATGGTAAAAAACCCCACCGCATCGGATCTTTGGATCTCAATAAACGAAGAGCCTATAATGATCCCCGCAGGAGCTACCATAGAGCTTTAACGGGCTTTAACAAAATTGTCATCATCCGAAAAACTCTTGTTCGCCCCATACGGACAAATCATTGTCCCGTTTTTTCCTTTTACATATGAAATATACAAAATATCGCCCTATTCTCACCATAAAATCGGCAATTTTACATTTGACGGGGCGTTGCCTTTGTAGTATAATGTTTGCATATATTTTTTTTGGAGGGCTTTAAATAATGAACAGAGTATATAATTTTTCGGCAGGTCCCTCTATGCTTCCTCTTCCCGTACTTGAGAAGGCTCAGAAGGAAATGCTGAACTACGGCGGCACAGGTATGTCCGTTATGGAAATGAGCCATCGCTCAAAGGCTTATGACGATATTATAAAAGAGGCGGAAAGGCTTTTAAGAAAGCTCATGTCCGTTCCCGATAACTATAAGGTACTGTTTCTTCAGGGAGGCGGCTCCACACAGTTCGCCATGGTTCCCTTAAACCTTTTCGGCAAGTCAAAAAAAGCCGATTATGTAAAAACAGGCCAGTGGGCAAAAAAAGCAGCAGCCGAAGCTGCAAGATACGGCGAAGTAAACATTGTTGCCTCGTCCGAGGACAAGGTATTTTCTTATATACCCGACCTTAACAAGGCTGACTTTACTCCCGATGCAGACTACTTCTATATCTGCCAGAACAACACCATCTACGGCACACGCTATACAAAGCTTCCCGATACGGGAAATGTTCCTCTTGTGGCTGATCTTTCGTCCTGCATTATGTCAGAAACCGTCGATGTAAGCAAATACGGTCTTATTCTTGCGGGAGCGCAGAAAAACGTGGGCCCCGCAGGGGTAACTATAGTTATAATAAGAGAAGATCTTATAGGAAACGCTATGGACATAACCCCCACTATGCTCAACTATAAGACCCACGCCGACAACGGCTCGTTATACAACACGCCTCCCTGCTATGCCATCTATATAGCAAAGCTCGTATTTGAATGGCTTGAAGAAATGGGCGGCGTTGCCGAAATGCAGAAAATAAACGAAGAAAAGGCAGGTATGCTCTATGACTGCCTTGACAACTCAAAGATGTTCAAGGGTACGGTCGTTCCCAAGGATCGTTCACTTATGAACGTACCCTTTGTAAGCCTTAAGGGCGACAAGGATCTTGAGGCTCGCTTTGTAAAAGAGGCCGAAGCCGCAGGTCTTGTAAACCTCAAGGGTCACAGAACAGTCGGTGGTATGAGAGCAAGCATATACAACGCTATGCCTGTTGAAGGCGTAAAGGCTCTTATTGATTTCATTGAAAAGTTTGAAACCGACAACAAATAAGGAGAGGTATTATGTACAAAATATTGACTCTTAACAAAATTTCAGAATGCGGCCTTAAGGAGCTTTCAGACAACTATACCGTAAGCGAAAACGAAAAAAATCCCGACGGTATACTTCTTCGCAGCTACAAAATGCACGATATGGAACTGCCCGACAGCCTTCTGGCAGTAGCCCGCTGCGGAGCAGGCGTAAACAACATTCCCCTTGACAAATGCGCAGACAAGGGCATAGTTGTTTTCAACACCCCCGGAGCCAACGCAAACGCAGTCAAGGAGCTTGTGCTTACGGCGCTTCTTATTTCTTCGAGAAACATTATAGGCGGCTTCAACTGGGCCCAGACTCTCACGGAGGACGCGGCTGCAAAGGTCGAAAAGGGTAAGGCTCGTTTTGCGGGCCCCGAAATTATGGGAAAAACTCTGGGCGTTATAGGCCTGGGAGCCATAGGCGTTCTTGCGGCAAACTCAGCGAAAGCCCTCGGAATGAACGTAATGGGATATGACCCCTATCTGTCTGAAAAATCCGCAAAAATGCTTGACAAAGATGTCAAAGTCACAGAGCTTGAAGATATTTTCAAAAATTCGGACTACATCACTATCCACGTTCCCTATATGCCTGCCACAAAGGGTATGCTTGACAAAAAAGCCATCGACTCTATGAAAGACGGCGTAAGAATAATAAACCTCGCAAGAGGAGAGCTTGCCGACAACTCGGCAATAAAAGAGGCTTTGGCATCGGGAAAAATAAGCTGTTATGTTACCGACTTCCCCAATGATGATGTCATAGGAACAGACGGCATAATCACACTTCCCCATTTAGGTGCATCGACCCCAGAGGCCGAAGACAACTGCGCTGCCATGGCAGCCCACGAAATTATGGACTATCTCGAAAAGGGAAACATTGTCCATTCGGTAAACTACCCCGATGTAACCCTTGATGCGGACAACCTCCCCAAGGTTTGCGTACTTGCAAAAAATGCCTCAGCCCACAAGATTGCCGAGGCCATAGGAGACTGCAAAGCCTCATCGATCAATACAAAGAACGACTACACATATGCCATTTTCGCCTTCGACACGGACGAAAAGGCAAAAGCTGCGGCTGACACAGCAGGCTCACTGACCGAAGTAATAAAAGTCCGCGCCATACTGTGATTTACCCCACAGACACCCATCTTCACTCATCCCCTGCGGACAAAGACCTTCACGGTCATACAGCCAACCACAGACAACACCCCTCATATTTTCTTTGACACTATGCCCATTGCAAAGCTATGCAGTGGGTATATTTTTATATTCGGGGCGCAAACGGTAAAGGAGACGGCGCAGATTTTTGGGAAGATATAAGAAAATATGGTATAATTATATAACACAGCGGAAGTATTCCCGAAAATGAGGTGAAGATATGGCAGAAATAAGAAGAAACGCAAGGGACAGGATACTCTTGGGATATGAAAACGAATATGAAAGGCTTGCCTTCATGGGCAGCGATGAGGGCAGCCCCGAGGTGAGGTCTTCTGTCAGGGAGCTGGCAGGAGAATTCAGGGACTTTTTCGGCATAAGCGAGACGGATAACACAGAACTGCGCAAGAAGATACAAAGTATGCTGGATAAAATAAGAATTGACGGCAGCAGCTTTGACTTTTTTAGAGCTGGAGACTGGCTTGACAACGATGCGGCAATGGCATGCGCTATGGCAAAAATAAAGAGAATGTCTCTTTATGAAAGGAACGAAAAAAGCAGCGACGGCGCATACCACATAGTGTTCTTTGACGGCAGAACAAACAAATACGATGCCATAAGCAGCGGCACAGAAAATGAGCAACTGCCCGAAAAGCCCGAAAAACCCGGCTTTTTCAGCAGAGTCGGCCCCAGAATGGAAGTATACAAGGCGAAGCTTTTTGAATACAACGAGGCCGTTGAAAGAAAAAACAGAGCGGAACAGATCGCAAAAAACAACGAAGAATATATTAAAAAGGCCTCCGAAGAGGCAGCATTTATTGCCGCCTCAGACGAAAGAACGGGAGCCTCCGTAAAACCCGTAAGCATACATGAGCTTATGGGAGAAAAAAATGGAATAAAAGGCTCCCTCAGACAGAGACTTGAAGGGGCAAAATCCTACACCAGAAGAAATTCAAGCGAATATGACGAATTTCTCCATGCTCTGGACGAAGTGTCCAAAACGTGGGATAAGGTGGATAGTCCCGAAAATATAAAACTATCGCTCAAAGCCTATGACAGACTTGAAAAAGCCTGTAACGCATATCTCGAAGGCCATTCTTCAACACGCCATTCGGGTATGGGCAGAGACAGAGTAGATATTGTAAAGGACGTTCTTAACCTCCAACGCAGGGAGCGAAAGGAGTTAGAGAGCTATTATAACACATATTCCGCCAACAAAGAAGAAGACCTGATAGGAAAACACGTTGAAAAAGCAAGACGTATCGAAATAAACACCGAAAACAGCAGCGTAGAAAGAATAGGAGCCGCAACAAGCACAAGACTGCATATAAAAAACGATAACGAGGATATTATATTTACCCCGGACAAGGAGGATCAGACCCCCGGCCTCGTGGGTATAGCCAAAAGAAATCTGGAAGGCTCAGGCTTGCCTGACCGTATAAAGGACTCTGTATTAAACTGCATCACGATCTCCGATGATCTGACAAACAAAATATCTGAAATAAACGAGGAGAAGGATGTTTATAAGCTTCTTAAGGATTATAACCTTATGACTTCGGACAGTGAGGAAGAAAAAAACAAGTGGGAGAATTTTGCCAAGTCAATGATAAACTCGACCAATATGCTGCGTCAGATCAATATACTGGATGCTGACAATATGTCAAATATGCTCTCTTCACTTGAACCCCCTGCCGATAAAGCGGAAGATTATAATAAGCTGATAAATAATATAAATGCTTATATCCAAATATCAGCCCCTACAGGCATAGAGGGCAGGCTGACAGCGATAAAAGATTTGGGTATTTGTACAAATGACGACCTCAATAATCCCACTGTAAAAAATGAGTTGGCGGACATATGCAAGGGGATTTCCGCCGAAATAATGTCCCGTAAGGTAGGCTCCAAGTATGCAGGTATAGACAATGACAGACTGATGAACCTTAATGAAAGAAGCATAGCTACATCCGTTCTGGCGGAAATAATAGGCTGTCCCGATGTGGTGGCAAAAACTCAAAAGGCCGTGCTTACAGATTCGGGCACCGAAAGAGAAGGCATATCTATGGAGTTTGTGAAGGGCGTACAGGGCGACAGTATCCTTGCAGACATCGGTCAGAGAGAAAATATGGCAGCAAGAGGAAGCGGCAGCCTGAAAAAGCAAATTGCCGATCTTCAGGTTCTGGATATTCTCAGCGGACAGGTAGACAGACACCGCAACAATATTATGTTTATTACCGACAGCGAAGGCGTTGTAACCGATATAAAGGGAATAGACAATGATATGAGCTTTGGTATAACAGAACTCTGCAACGAAGGAAAGCACAGCATAAATCTCGGAATGATAACCCATATAGATGCAACTACGGCGCAGAATATAATGAATCTGGACAGGGAATTTATAAATTATAAATTCAAGGATCTCCTTTCGGAAAGGGAAACCGATGCGCTGTGGAACAGAATAAGCGTTATGCAGAAATGGCTGGAAGAACCCCATGTACACAAGGTACCCACCGACAACTGGAATAATATGAACTGGCACGACCTTGCGCAGGGTCAGTGCGATATAGTCGAAGATGACACCGGCGTACGTTTTATCACAAACGTGGATCCTAAAAAATCAAACCAGTTTTTCAAAGTAGCCTTAGATATACTGCCACTTACAAAGGACGCCAACGGAAACCGTATTTATATGAATAATCATAACGATGCAAACAGCCGCGCCTCATTACAAAATATAGCCGACAATGCAAAAAATTTTGAAAAAGACACTCTGGAAAGTCTCCAACGCACCGCCGCCCCCACACAGCCCGAAAGAACGACCCAAAGCGGCGGTATGAGCAGATAGCAGATAGTATATATCAAAAACAGACTGCGCCGCAAATATTTTAAAGACAAAGCCCTCGATTCCCAAAAAATCGGGGGCTTTGGTGTATTTTGGGTTACAGACACAGGCGGCGTACTTTTTCTGTCCAGTTTTGTATATCGGCGATGGGGGTCTCGAGGTGATCCTTGCCGAGAGAGTCGAACCTGACCTCCATTTCGCACTGTGAGTCTGCTCCCTTGCATATTTTTTTAATGTCTCTGATAACGTGACCCGGCCATCCGCCGTCAGTCATAAAGGGTATTATTGTTTTGCCCTCCCAGTTTTGGCTGCTCAGATATGAAAGCACGGCGGGAGCCATTGTGTACCACCATGTCGGGGTTCCGACAGCGATTATATCATAGTCCGAAATATTATATTTAAGTGGTTTGATTTCGGGTCGGAAGCCCTTTTCGGTTTCTCTTTTTCCCTGTTCCACAACATCGTCATAGCTGCCCTCATAGGGCTTTGCGGTTTCGATACGGGCTATATCTGCACCTGTGGCATTTTGGAGCATTTCGGCGATCCTCTTTGTGTTTCCGTTCGACCACGAATAATAGACAATAAGCATTTTTGACATAGTGTTCTCCTTTATGAATATATCTGTGTTATGTAGTGTTATGTAGTGTTACATAGCGTTATACTTTATTTCACATATTGTTTTCGCAGATTATTTATCAAGCATTTCTGCGCATTGTTTCAGATAATCGGTTATTTTCAGATGCTGGGGGCATGATCGTTCGCACTGTTTGCAGTCTATGCAGTCGTCCGCCCTATGTCCTATTGGTATACTGTTGTATTTTTCTCTCGCCGCTGCGCTCTGACCGTTTCCGAGCTGCAAATTGGCTGCGGAAAAAATATCGGGTATGGGTATCTGCCTGGGGCAGCCGTCCGTACAATAATGACAGGCGGTGCAGGGTATCTCGGAAGAATTGCCGAGTATCTTCTGCGCCTTGCGAATGATACTCTGCTCCTCCTCGTTCAGGGGTCTGAAATTCTTCATATAGGATAGATTATCTTTCATCTGAGCTATATCCGACATTCCCGAAAGCACGGTTATTATTCCGTCAAGGCTTGCCGCAAAGCGTATAGCCCACGAGGCAGGAGACATATCGGGAGCATAATCCCCGAACAGCTTTTTGACCTCCTTCGGCGGATTGGCAAGCTTTCCGCCCTTGACGGGCTCCATAATAACGATGGACTTTCCGTGTTTGCGCGCCACCTCATAATTGGCTCGTGAGCATACCGAAGGATCGCTCCAGTCGGCATAGTTGATCTGAAGCTGAACAAAATCCACCTCGGGATGCTCACTGAGCAGACTGTCAAGCAGCTTTGGCCCTGCGTGGAACGAAAAACCGATGTGCTTTATAAGTCCCTCATTCTTGCGCTCTTTTATAAAATCCCAGAGATTGTATTTGTCGTACTTTGTGTAGTTGTTTTGCATAAGAGCGTGCAAAAGATAATAATCGAAATACTCCGCTCCCGTACGCTTAAGGCTTTTATAAAACTGCTCCTTTGCGCTTTTTTCGTTATGGCACATCATAAAAGCGTTGAGCTTTGTGGCAAGGGTATAGGAATCCCTCGGATAGCGCTCCACCAAAGCCTTTTTTATATCCTCCTCGGACGTGCCGTACACAAATGCGGTGTCAAAATATGTAAAGCCCGATTCCATAAACATATCCACCATTTTTTTGACCTGTTCTATATCAGTACGCAGTCCCTTTTGAGGCAGACGCATAAGCCCAAAGCCCAGCTTGGGAGTTTCTTTTCCAAAATAATCCGACATAGTTCTTCCTCCTTGCTTTTTAATTTTTCGGAAATCTGTCCGAGTTTAAAATTCTGATGATTTTTGCGGGATTGCCTGCGACAACGGCATAATCGGGCACGTCTGTTGTCACAACGCTTGACGCTCCCACAATGGCATATCTTCCTATGCTTATCCCCGGCAGGACAGTAGCGCCTGCGCCTATCCATGCACCTTTTTTTATGTGTATGGGTTTGCAGGTCAGCACAGCCCTGTCATATGGGTCGTGATTGTTTGTGACAAGCTGCACATTGGCGGCTATCTGCACATCGTCCTCAATAGTTATGCCTCCCCTCGCCATTGCCAAAAAATTGCCGTTTATATAAACATTTTTTCCTATTTTTATTTTTTCAAAGCATACGCCCAGAACAGGCGCAGAAACAAAGCTGCCCTCTCCCAGATTATCTCCGAACAATTCGTGAAGCTTATCCGAATATTCCTCGGTGTGGGGCATTGTGTGGTTAAGCTCAAACAAAAGCCTTGCATTGCGCTCGCCCACAGCCCTGCCCTCGGGATCGGGTATCCTCATATCGACTCTTTCCCATATGTTTTTCATATACCGTTCCTCCTGTTTTATATGAGATTTACGATAACGCCGCCTGCAAGCGCAAATAACATTACAAAAATTATATAAAAAGCAAAATGCTTTATGCCCAGCACAATTTTAAGGGCGCCCAGATTCGTTATTTTTGTTGACGGGCCTGTTATCATAAACGCCGCTGCCGAGCCCATGCTCATTCCGTCCGCAAGCCACTGCTGAAGTAAGGGTATAGTTCCGCCGCCGCAGGCATAGAGAGGCACTCCCACAGTAGCTGCCATAAGCAAGCCAAAGCCCTCGTTGTTTATAAAAAGCTTTGCAAACGCCTCCGAGGGTACATATCTCTGAAACAGAGCCGACAGAAGTATGCCCATAAGAAACCACGGCCCTGTCGCTCTCAGGTTTCTGCCTATGTTCTTCAAAAGCCGCATAAAGATATTGGGGTCGGTGTCACGGCTTGCGCCCTCCGAAAAGCCGTCAAAATTGAAAAAATGCTTATCCCCGTAAAATATCCTTATAACAAGCCCTGCGGCAACACCACAGAGAAAGCAGGAAATAAACCTTATGCAGAGGGCAAAATTCCCCAAAGCGGCGCTGTATATCAAAAGCTGCGGATTAAGCAGTATACTGCTCATCATAAAAGCGGCGAGATAGTCGTCTCTCATACCCTTCTGAGAAAATGACGCCGCTATGGGTATCGTGCCGTACATACAAAGGGGAGAGGCTATGCCTATAAGACTTGCGGGGATAATGCCGAACACCCCAAGGCGCTTGCCCTGTATAACGGTCATAAGAGAATGTATTTTCTTCTTGCCGAAAACGGATATGACAGAGCCTATTATTATGCCCACTATAAAATAAGGCAATATCTGCATAAGCTGTATTTCAAAATAATATCGTATATAAATAAACTCTCTGTTGACTATTTCAAGCATATCAAGCATATCAAGCACATTCCTTAACAAAATTATAACATAAGAGCGGTCTTATCTCAACCGATAAAGCCGCCCTTATGTGGGTATTTATAAAATTTCTGTATTGTCGGCGATAGTCTCGTCCAAAGGCTCTTTTGAGATATAGTCTGCCGCCGCCGTCATTATTGCCCATACTGCCGTAACCAGCGCAGCCATACCTACTCCCGATGTTGCCATTTCGCCCAACATTTCAGCCATATTCGCAGGACTTGACATATTCGTCAGAAACGGAAACAGCGGCGTTATTTCTCCGTGCCACAAATGCTCAAACGCCAGGAGCGCAGAGCCCCCCCCCAAAAGCATATTGTTGAGCCATCCTATCCTGCTCAGAAAAATATTTTCCCGGGATGTTCCTTTCTTTTCGGTAGTTTTTTTGATAACAGAGGTTACAACAGCCTCAGCTGCGGGTACCAAAAAACAAGCCATATTTTTTCCTCCTTTGATTTGTTTTGATTTGCTTTTATTTTATTTAATCAATACTTACCAACTTATATTCTCTTGAGCCCAAGCCTATTTCTTCGGCGTGTTCGAGAGTATGAAGTCCGTTTCGGCTTTCTATACGTTCAACAAGTGATGCGCCGTCGCCGTCCTTCTGCTCATAAATCAGATCTATACACGCCTGATCGAGAGCAACGGGATCCGTTGAGGCAAGAATGCCTATGTCGTGCATATCGGGTTCCGCAGGGTTTCCGTCACAGTCGCAGTCCACCGACAGGCGGTTCATTACGTTGATATAAACAACTTTTCTGTCCATATAATCTACAACAGCGCTTGTGGCGTCTCCCATAGCTTCGAGAAACTTGTCCTGCTCTCCGCCCCACACGTTTTCGGTGCTTGTGCCGCCGCTGTGTATCCATGCCTTGCCCTTGCTTGATGCAGCGCCTATGGACATATTTTTGATAGCGCCGCCGAAGCCTGCCATTGCGTGACCCTTGAAGTGGGCGAGAGAAATAAGGCTGTCGTAGTTTTCAAGGTGAGTGCCGACATAGTCCTCGGTTATCGTTGAAGCTCCGCTTTCGGGAGCGGGAACAGGAATAGCCGTTGAGCCGTCCTCGTCCATAATATCCACATTGGCAATGGCTGTGAAACCGTGATCCTCGGCAACCTGTTTATGAGCAGCCGTTTCACTTCTCGAACCGCCATAGGCAGTGTTGCACTCCACTATCGTTCCGTTGACCTTCTGCACCAGATCCTTTATAAGCTCGGGTCTTAAATAGTTGCTTGCGGGAGGTTCGCCCGTAGACATTTTTACAGCTACATTCCCCTCTGCATTAAAGTCAAGCTTTTCGTATATCTCAACAAGAGCCTCGGGGGTAATATCCTCCGTCATATATACAACGGGAGCGTTTTCGTCCGTTTCGGTGACAGAGCCGCTTTCGGAGGTTGTATCGCTCTCCGATACAGCCTTTTCGGATATAGTTATCGTTTTTTCTGCCTCGTCCCAATCCACGTCAAAGCCGAACCCCTCGGCAATAAACCTTATAGGCAGCATTGTCCTGCCGTTTATGATAGTCGGGGCGGTGTCGAGAACGCTTGCATTTTCGTTTAAATATGCCGTTTCGGAATCTATGGTGAGTCTTATGACATTTTCGCCGTATGTGAGAACGCTCTCTCTTTTTTCTGCGTTCCATTCCACACTTCCGCCCATATTTTCGATTATTGCCCTTATAGGCACAAGGGTTCTGCCCGAAACAATGACGGGAGCCGTGCCGCCCTCGGGGTCGATCTCTGCGCTTACACCGTTGACCTGCATTATAGGGTTATCTACAACGAGAGTCAGCGTCTTCCCGACAGTCCCGTCAGAGACTGCATTTTCGGTTTCTTCTGCGTACACATTTTCGGCAGCGTCATTGTGGCCGTTTGTATAAAAGACAAAGCCTCCGCATATAACCGCCAGAGCAGCCACAAACGCCACAGCGCTTTTTGAACCTGACTTCATAATAATACCTCCTTTTCAATAGTTTTTGTTTATATTTGCATTACAGACTTTTTTAAATCTGTATACAGCCATAGAAAATTTATTTTATACCGAGAGAATCTACCCAGCCGCTCACCTCGTCTTCGGAGGCTCCGCCGGAAAAGCGCTGTCCGTCAAGCCAGTCTGCGCCCTCGGCAAGCTCCTTCATATTTTCGGCACTGGACCCTATGGGGCTGCTGCCCGATGTGCAGAAAGGAACGATCGTCTTTCCGCTAAAGTCATAGCTTTCAAGAAATGTATACATTATCTTCGGCGCCTGACCCCACCATATGGGGTATCCTATAAAAACGGTGTCGTAACTGTCCATATTTTCAACCGTTCCCGAAATTTCGGGGCGCGCGTTGTCGTCATTCTGCTCCGCCGTTGTACGGCTGTTGTCGTCTCCGTAGTTGAGATCGGCGTCAGTATAAGGTACGGCAGGAACTATCTCAAACAAGTCTGCTCCCATTGTAGCCGCAGCTTTTTCAGCAACTGCCTTTGTGTTTCCCGTTGCGCTGAAATATGCCACAAGTATCTCAGAGCCGCCGTCTGTCATATCCCTGTCGCTTTCGTCTGTCTCTCCGATAGTCTCCTGCGCTGTGCTTTCCTCGGGGTCGCTTTGTACAATCTCGACCTTACCCTCCGATGCGCAGGCGCAAAGAGCGCAGACAAGCAGCATCGCCGTTAAAAATGCGTATAAATATTTCATATAGATCTCTCCTCACTTTAACTTTATATTTTTTTAGTGTATACCATAAGCATAGGGATTTTTAAAGCTATGCCAATACCCTTTTTGCCCACGCCGATACTGTGCTTTCGGAATTTGCGGCGTCTGCTCCGTGGACGGCAAGACTTTCTCCGAATACTGCTCCCTTGCATATTTTTTTCAAATCCCTCTCGCAGGAGCCAAGTCCGCTGCCCTCATGGGTCATAACCGCCATTACCTTTTTGCCGCTAAAATCCAGCTTTTCAAGCTGTGTAAAGACTGCCATGGGAAAAGTCCCCCACCAACAGGGGCCGCATACAAATATATTTTCATATTCCGCAATACCGTCAACATATTTTTTAAGCTGCGGTCTTGCCTGTTCTTTCAATTCTTTTTTTGCCTCATCAATGCAGGCATAATAATCCTCGGGATATTCCTTTACAGTTTCTATTTCAAACAGATCACCTCCTACGGCTTTTCGTATAAATTCCGCAACTATCTCGGTGTTTCCCTTTGAAATATTTTTTATGGCGCCGTTCCAATAGTTTTCGCCCTTGTGAGAAAAATAGATTATGAGATTTTTTGTCATATACTTACCTCCTGTCCCAAAGCTTTAATATATGCAGACTATGTGATGTCAGACTACGTTTCCCGCCTTTTGTTTTCCGTTTTGCGCCATAACTCCAACAAGGGCGTGGGGAACATACAGCTCTTCAAGATAATTTATGTCATCGTCAGTCAGCTCAAGCTCAACTGCCTTCGCCGCTCCGTCTATGTGTGAAAGCTTTGTTGCGCCCACAACGGGAGAGCTGACCTTCGTCAAAAGCCATGCCAGAGATATTTCAGTCATAGATACGCCCTTTTTTTCGGCAAGCTTCTCAACGCGTTTTATTATCTTTCCGTCAACCTCGGCGGTTTTGTCATATTTAAAACGGGCATAGGAGTCCTCCTCATAGCGTTTTGTGGTCTCTCCCAAAGGCCTTGAAAGTCTGCCGCCTGCAAGGGCGCTGTAGGGAGTAAGGGCTATATTCCGATCCTTGCAGAAAGGCACCATCTCCCGTTCCTCCTCCCTTGCGATCAGGTTATAATGGTCTTGTACGGATATAAATTCCGTAAGCCCGTTTTCCCTTGCAAAAAAGTTTGCCTCGGCGAGCTGCCACGCAAAGCAGTTGGAAATGCCTATATAACGTACCTTTCCGACTTTAACAGCCTTGTGAAGCCCCTCCATTATTTCCTCCATAGGGGTGTGATAGTCCCACATATGGTATATGTAAAGATCCACATAGTCCATACCCAGATTTTTAAGGCTTTGGTCAAGATAGTTTTCTATGTGCTGTTGTCCGCTTATATTGTTGTCTATTTCCTCTTGTGTGCGTGGGGTGAATTTTGTGGCTATAACATAGTCGTCACGCTTTGCGAAGCTTTTTAGCGCCCTGCCCACATACTGTTCGCTTGTGCCATTCTGATAAACTATGGCGGTATCATAAAAATTGATCCCCACGTCAAGCCCGTGCTTTATTATTTCTCTTGTGTGTTCTTCATCTACTGTCCAGCTATGCTGTCCCGTCAGAGCGTTGCCAAAGCCCATACAGCCCATACATATGCGGGAGACATTAAGCTCAGATTTTCCAAGTTTTGTATATTTCATCGCCATAATTCTCCTTTATACCGATTTGCCAAGCCTGTAGGCTTCTTCCATATGTCTGCTGCCTGCCGTCATCGAGGGCGTGCCGCAGCCTGTGCCAAGTATCATACCCATATCCTTAAAGTGCATATATCTGCACAGCTTTTTATAATGCTCTGCAAGATATGGCATAACATCGTCATTTGAATCCCATGCCGCCGTAATTAGAGCCGTTTTAAGATGCTTTGAAGAAAGCTTCATAGTGTAGCTGTAAAAACGGTCTATAACCATTTTAAGCTGCGCAGACATTCCGAAATAATAAACAGGCGTCACAAAGACAGCCATATCAGCCGAAAGCAAAGCGTCCCTTATATGAGAATTATCATCCCTCTGAGAACATTCCCCGTTCATACCGCAGAAGTCGCAGCCAATACAAGGGTGTATGTCCATATGCGCTGCGTCAAGCTCAACGATTTTATGTCCCTTTTCGGCAGCCCCTTTTATAAATTGAGCCGCCAGCATATTTGACGAGCCGTTTTTATGAGGACTGCCCTTTATAACAACAATTTTCATTTTCTTGTTTTTACCCCCTTTACTTCATTTCCTTTTCCCAAAAGCGTATCGCATTTATTTCAAGGCTGTCTGCCAGCTTTTCAAGCTCTGCTGTTTCTTCTGCGGTCAGCCTTATATTTGCAGCCTTTACCGCATCTTCAACATGGCTCGTTTTTGTAACCCCTATAATCGGCAGCGTGCCTTTTGCGACAGCCCACGCCACAGGTATCTGAGCCGTTCCGACACCATATTTATCCCCAAGTCTTTTAAGCTCTTTATTAAGTATTTCAAGCTTATCAAGTACAGGGTTATAGGCTTCAGCTCTTGCAGAACCCGCAGGCATTGGGTGTTTTGTATCATAATACAATAGTAAGTACCCACCGCCTAAAGAGGCTGGGGACTTACTTGTCGGTTAAATTCCTTATACATTCATATATGATTTCATAAATCGACATAAAAACATAGTCAACCTTCGCTTCTTTCATAGCCTCCCTCTGTTTTTCGGTAACTACGGTATAGGGATATATACCAAACATAAAGGGAAAAAATACATATATAAAATTCTGTTTTTCTTTTTGTGTCATATTCGGAAAAAACTTGCCGAGACAATCTCCTACAGCCTTTATGGAATTGCCATATGCGACTTTCATAGCGGTCAGATACTGTGTACGGCTGTTTTCTTCCATATCGTAATGGTTCATTGACAATATTTTCAAAAGCTGAGAACGCTTTTCAAGAGAGCGAGCCATTTTATCTGCAAAGCTGTCTGCCGTAAGCGTTTCGTATCTTTCTGTCATCTTCCTGAGATCGGCTATCCAAAGTTCATATTCTCTCGTAAGAAGCGCAAGAAATATTTCTTCCTTTGTATGAAAATAATTATATATCGAAGTCCTTGTAAAGCTTGTAGCCTCTCCTATTTCTTTAATGGTAATTTCCTTAAAGCTCATACTTTGATAAAGCTTTTCACAGGCATTTATAATTTCTTCTTTTCTTACGTTTGTAAGTTCGGGTGATCCTTTTGGCATAATATATCTCCTTTAAATAGTGTCATAAGCATAAAATGCAGAATTATTCGCTCTTTTTGGCAAAAGAAAGACATTTTCCGATAACATCGCCCGTTTTAAGGTATTGATATGTGGGAAATTCAAACAAAACAGGTTTTAAAGTGTTATAATTGATTTTGCCCTTATCGTCCAGATGCTCCTCCATTACATAGGTATTATCAATAGTGCATATAAAGCTTTCAAAACTCGGCGAATTATAAATATCCACAACGCTGCATTCCATTGCAAGGGGCGATCTGTTTATAACAGGTGTTCCCGTTTCACCGAGCTCATAGTCGAATACCTCTGACTTATCTACTTTATTACCGCTGACAGAACCTGTATAATCGGTTTCCTTCAGCATACATTCATCGACAATGTTAATAGACAGCTTACCTGTTTCCTTGATGCAGCCATTTATAAAATGAGGCTTGGCAAGACTTACAAGCACTCTGTCGTGACCGATTATGCCTATATGAGCAACAAGCGTCCATGTAGGTTTATCGGTATTCAGAGCACCAATCACTGTTACAGGCGTAGGATACAACGCAAGCACCGAACCGATATTCTTTTTCATATTTAATTCCTCCTCATATATCAATACAGCATTCTGACTCAGTGTCAGTATAGTTATGATAGCACCATTCTGACACCGTGTCAATATGATTTCGGAATTTTTAATTTTTTATAATTTTTAATTTTCTTTTGTGATATTATTTTTTAACAGGATCTGTTTTAAGATACTTTGATAATATGTTTTTCTCTCAAAATAAAAATGTAAACACATGGCGGTATATACCATACTGCCCTATGTTTACATTATAGTTTCTTTTGTTATATGTATCAAATACCTTATTTGTATATGTTATCTATGCCTGAAAAGCATTATTGAAATTCTGTGACTTGTTGTTCACACACTGCCTGTACATCATTCCTGTACATTCTCTGCGTCTAAAAATTTTTTTGAAAACTCTATAAATTTTGTTGCGGCAAGACCAAAGGGCTGTTCCCGTTTCCACGCAAGCACGCTTGTAGTTGTGAGCCCCGGCGACAGCGGAACGCTGACAACCTTTGCCTTGTCCCAAAGCGGTATATTTCCCTCTATGACAACGGGATACGCAAGACCCTTATAAGCTATGACTGCGGCGTTTGTGGTGAGATTTGACGTAAAAGCAATATTCAAAGCCTTAAAATCATCGCCGAACATATTTTCAAGCTCGCTGCGGACATTTAAACGCCTTGGCAGACACAAGGGCAGCCCTTTAAGCTCGCCTGACGAAAGACTTTTCCTTTTGGCAAGAGGATCATCCGCATTCATAAGCACACACCATCGCTCACGCAGTCTGAGCCTTATAAATTCAAACCTCTCCATTTCAATAGGTTCAAGCAGCAGCCCCACATCGGCTACGCCACGTTCGATCCTCTCTTTTATAACATCGGCGGTCGCCGTATATATGTCAAATCGCACCTTCGGATATTTTTTCAGAAACGAATCGCAGAGATCAGCTAAAACGCTTACCGAGGCCAACTCTCCGCAGCCTATATTCACGAAACCCTCTATGTATTCTTCCTGCTCTATAAGCTCCCGCTCCGTTTTGTCCACAAGCTGCAATATCTCCTCGGCACGCCTGCGCAAAAGCATTCCCTCATTGGTAAGCTTTATCCTTCTTCCGCCTCGTTCGATAAGCTTTACCCCTATATCCTCCTCCATCTGAGCAAGCTGCCGTGAAAGAGTCGGCTGCGTAATATGCAGCACCTTCGCCGCCTTTGTTATGCTTTCCTCCCGAACAACAGCCAAAAAATATTTCAGCACCCGAATTTCCATATATGCCCTTCCCTCCTTGACCGCACCGCCAAAATCCGTCTCTTCTCTTTTTAACCCCACAATCTGAATACACCTTGCCGATATGCCCATTTCGGCTCTGTTTTTTCGGCACAGATTTATAAAATAGCTTAAACAAAATATCCCGTCCCCTTTCAATATCTCCCACAAATTTTTATATATGTGTTTTGAAAATATACCCCGTTACATTTCATACCTCGTGCCATGCGAAAGCAGTACCGCATCTGTTAATTCCAGACGCAGAATAATGGTATTTTCGTTCGAAAAAACATTATGCCCGTTGTCGATCCAGCTTGCAAAGGTCTTCTTCAATTTCTCAGCAAGGAGACAATTCTTTTCATCACAAAACCAGCCCAAACTTTCTCGTTTTGCGTGTGCCGTAAACCAGTCGCCCGCAATTGCAACCACGGAGTTTGTTTGAATATGCCGCATTTTATTGGAGAGCGCATATGTGATAATATAAAAGGAATTTTCCTCATAATATGCATTGACATATCGCAAATAGGGGACTCCGTTCTCTACAGTCGCCAAAGGGATGATATTATCTTTGCCGTTGCCAAAGCGCTCCATCATTATTCTTTCAGCCTGCTCGTTCCAATTCATAGTCTTTCTACTCCTCAAAATCTAAATAAACCAAATGGATACAGTTCCACCTCGTAATAAATTGTACCACAAAATCGCGAACAAATCTATCACTATTAACCCGACGCACATTTTACACCGCAAGCGGAAATTACACCGCAAAGGCGCGCTTTTCAATTTTTCCTCGGCGTTGTATCAAAGTCTGCAAGATTATATCGTTGCAGCGTTTACCCGGCTGAGGCTTAACAAGCCTTGTCATATCATTAATAAGATTACGCGGTGTAAAATATTGGCCTGCGCCGGACTTCTTTTCGTTGGTGATCCTGTATAATAAAAGTTGGCACCCCACACTCACAGTAGTATAATAAAAAACAGGAGGTACAACAAATGGCACAAAACAGGAAATACGATCACGAATACAAAGGACAGGCAGTAAAATTAGCCCAAGAAATAGGATCATCCAAAGCAGCAAAGGAATTAGGG
>CANRIS010000007.1 GCA_947630725.1 uncultured Clostridia bacterium | reverse complement strand
GTAGAAAATTGGCTCAACAATTATCCAAGACGAATATTAGACGGATTGTCAGCAAATCAAATGTGTGCTTTATTGAATAATAACCCTTAACATCGCGGACATTTTATTTTACAATTTATAAGATTTTAAAAAAATTAAAAAAAACTGTTGACAAACCTATTGGTTTATAGTATACTAATTCTTGTCGCTGAAAGTAAGCATAAGCTTTGTAGGTTTAAAAAAAGGTTTTTTGTTTGCTTGATACGGCTCGGTAGCTCAGCTGGTTAGAGCGCCGGCCTGTCACGCCGGAGGTCGAGGGTTCGAGCCCCTTCCGAGTCGCTTTGGAAATTCCGACTAAAAAAGATTTCCACTTAAAAATTTAATTTTTACATGGGAGCATAGCTCAGCTGGGAGAGCATCTGCCTTACAAGCAGGGGGTCATAGGTTCGAGCCCTATTGTTCCCATTTTTTTGCAAAAAAATATTTTGGGACATTATTTAAAAGCCGTTTAAGATCCGTATCTGTTTCTTTAAAGTTATATGTATAGTGCCATAATGCGATAAGATATGTATTTTGCGTTATGGTTTGTTACAAAAAACTAAGTTTATTGTACAAAAGCTGCATTAACTTTTATTGAAAACGGCACAACGGATATTATGCAGTCAGTCCCGATATATGCCCGGATGGCGAAATTGGCAGACGCACAGGACTTAAAATCCTGCGGTAGCGATACCGTACCGGTTCAAGTCCGGTTCCGGGCATTAAAAAGAGTAAACACCGAGGATTTATCCCTGTGTTTATTTTTTTTGCTTTTTTCTATATTTACTTTGAGAATCAAGTCAGAAATAATAGGCGGTAATAAGGTATTGACTTTTCTGTTGTATTTTGGTATTATGTTTATAATGAATATTATACAAAAAAATCAGAAATCAGGAGGATATATCTATGATATCAGCAGGTGAATTCAGAAACGGGGTCACAGTAGAGATCGACGGCATAGTTTATCAGGTAATTGAATTTCAGCACGTTAAACCGGGAAAGGGCGCAGCCTTTGTAAGAACAAAGCTTAAAAATCTTGTCAACGGCGGCGTAGTCGAAAAAACCTTCCGTCCTACCGAAAAGGTGGGCAAGGCTCACATCGACCGCAAGGAAATGCAGTATCTGTATTCGGATGGAGACCTCTTCTATTTTATGGATATGGAGAGCTACGATCAGATCTCTGTGTCCGCAGCAGACGTAGGCGACGGCCTTAAGTTTGTAAAAGAAAACGAAATGGTAAAGATCAACTCATACAACGGCAGCGTAATAGGCATAGAGCCTCCCCTTATTGTGGAGCTTGAGATCACACAGACCGAGCCCGGTTTTAAGGGAGACACAGCCACAGGCGCAACAAAGCCCGCAATTGTAGAAACGGGAGCGCAGGTAAACGTACCTCTTTTCATAAATCAGGGAGAAATCATCAAAATCGACACAAGAACAGGCGAATATACAGGCCGTGTGAACAAATAATAAAATTCAGGGACAGAAAATTTTTACTCTGTCCTGTTTTTTTAGGCAGTTCTGAATAAAGTATGTTATTTCTGCATAAAATACCTAAAAAAGGAAACGGAGGACAAATCTTGGATCCTATCAGACTGCTCAGAAACAACATTACAGACAAGGACAGACTTGGCTATATAGCCGGCTGCCACAGCATGAAAAACAGACTCGCCGATCTCTATTCAATACTTGACTTTGTTACGGAGGCTGAGCTTATAGACAGCATAATCTATGAGATCAAATCCGTAAATATGCGCTATCACTACTATCTTAAGATCTGTAAGGAAAGGGGATATACGGCATGAGTCTGTCGGAGAACACCATAAAGTATATGATCCTCATTCTCTGCGCCGCAGCCCTCTGCATAGCCTTTTCGGATATTTCAAAAAAGATCGCCAAGGTCACGGCGAGGGGGCTTTTGGGGCTTGCGGCCATTGGCGCTGCAAACGTCTTTTTGGGCAAGTACGGTCTTGCTCTGGGGATAAATGCCGTCAACGGAATACTCATCGGAGCGCTGGGTCTGCCTGCCCTTATAGGGCTTTACATAATAAAGCTTATTACGCTATAGGTACAAATACGATATGAACGAAATTATGTCGGGTATAGGCGAATACCTGAAAAGCAAAAACTACAGCAGAATAATGACCGCACCCGAAACGGGCGGAACATACGGGGACGCTTCCGAACTTTGCTTTTACAAGGCCGAGGGAGCCTTGATAAACGCCGTCATAATTCTGGATACTCGGAAAATTTCGGATCCCGAGGCAAGATTTATGCTTATTTCCGAAAAAATTCCCAAGCTGTTCAGCGTAAGAATGAAATTTTTCTGTCTGGGCATAGCCATAGGAGATTCGGGAGCCTTTGCGGAAAAGGATGACTTCGACCCAACAGCCGATATTATGAGAGCAAGGTGGTCGGCAGATACCGAAAACGGTCGTCTCATATTCTCAGAAAATGCGCCCACCAAAGCCGATGGCATAGAGGACTGCTTTGCGGCATATTTCAAAAACGAAAAAATAATTCCTTCCGGGTCTGTTGAAGTCAGAACAAAAAAGCCTGTTCTGACATATGTCATAGCTTTAATGTGTTTATGTATGTTTGCGGTACTTTCGGCAGACGGAGGCAGCACGGACACAGGCGTTCTGCTTAAGTATGGCGCACTTTGCGCCCCTCTTGCGGCTCAGGGAGAGCTTTACAGGCTGTTTACCTATATGTTTCTGCATATAGGAGCGGTTCATCTCTTTTCAAATCTGTTTTCACTCTATATATTCGGCACGAGATGTGAAAAATACTACGGGCGGGGAAGGTTTCTGATACTTTATATTTTCGGAGGACTTGGCTGCGCCCTGCTCAGTATGGTTTTTTCGGACGGAGCTGTATCCGCAGGAGCCTCGGGAGCTATTATGGCGCTTATAGGCTCAGCTCTTGCATACACCGCCGTGAATAAGATCAAAATGGACGGTCTTGATATTTATATATACATTATATTTGCGCTTCTGAATCTGGGCTTGGGCTTTATGATAAGCGGCATAGACAATTTCGGCCACATAGGAGGCTTTTTGACGGGACTTCCCATAGGACTCGCCTACGGTCTTTGGGATAAAAGAAAGGCGGATAAAAATGGATAAGCTTTACAGTGAAATGCGGTTGGCTGCTTCGGAAAAATTTCCCGACAGGCGTTTTATACCCGGAGAGGGCTGCGCCGATCCCCGAATAGTCCTTGTGGGAGAGGCTCCCGGCGGCGAGGAGGAAAAACAGGGCCGCCCCTTTGTGGGAAAGGCGGGCCAAAACCTCAACGAATTTCTCGGTATTTTAGGACTTGTCAGAGAGGATATATACATAACAAATGTTGTAAAAATAAGACCCTCCAAAACAAACCCCAAAACGGGAAGGCTCTCAAATCGTCCGCCCAACAGGGACGAGGTGGACTTTTTCACGCCATATCTCCACAGAGAGCTTGCTCTGCTGTCTCCCGAATATGTAGTCACTTTGGGCAACTTTGCTCTAAGGGCTGTTCTGGGAGACAAAAAAGCCGTTATAGGCGAACTGCACGGAAAGGCCATAGCCGCAGAGGGCTTCAGGCTGTTTCCTCTGTATCACCCGGCCTCTGTAATATACAACAGAAGTCTCAGAGATACATATATTGACGATATAAAAAATTTAAGGCGCTTAATATAAAGAAAGGAGTATTTGTTTTGGATAACACGATCGACAGGCTGCTTGAAAGCTATGGCAAAAGCCCCGTAACGGCAAAGATCGGACGCAGTCCGCAGCCCAACAAAGAAACCGTTGTCAAAATAATCGGACTTTTGCAAAAGCTCATATTTCCCGGTTTTTTTGAGCAGAAAAAGCTTAGTCGGGAGTTTGTGAGATATTATATAGGAGAAATACTCGAAGAAATAAAATACAATCTTGAAAAACAAATGAAAAAGGCCTTTCTCTGCGCCGAAGAAAACGCCGCCCCCGAGGACGTCTCCGATGCAAGGGTTGACGCCATAAGCCGCAGCTTTTTTGAAAAGCTTCCCATAATAAGAGATTATATGGAGACGGACGTTGAGGCTGCCTTTGAGGGCGACCCTGCGGCATACAGCAGAGACGAGGTAATATACTCCTACCCCGGCATATATGCCATTATGGTAGCGCGGATAGCCCACGAGCTTTATCTTCTTGATGTGCCTCTCATACCGAGAATAATGACGGAGCACGCCCACAGCGTCACGGGCATAGACATACACCCCGGAGCGACAATAGGCAAATACTTCTGCATAGACCACGGCACAGGCATAGTCATAGGCGAAACTACAATTATAGGCGAACACGTCAAAATATATCAGGGCGTAACACTGGGAGGTCTTTCGACCTCGGGCGGACAGAAGCTTAAGGGAGTAAGACGTCACCCCACAATAGAAGATAACGTAACTATCTATTCGGGAGCCTCTATTCTGGGAGGCGACACCGTCATAGGCGAGGGCAGCGTCATAGGAGGAAACGCCTTTGTCGTAACATCGGTAAAGCCCAACACAAGAGTAACCATCAAAAACCCCGAGCTTGAATATCAGCCGAAAAACTGATATATCACAAATCAGAAAAAACACAAGCCCCTACAAATCGGAATTTGACGGTATAAAGGATTTTCTAAAAAGGAGGCACTTGTATGGAAATAAGGCAAGAACGAGCAGACGATTATAATGCAGTCTTTCAGGTCGTAACGGAAGCATTTTCTCATGCAGAACATAGCGATGGAAACGAGCAGGAGCTTGTGACTCTGTTGAGGGACACTCCATCCTTTATTCCGGAACTCTCGCTTATAGCAGAGGAAGATGGCAAAATTGTGGGGCACATCCTTTTTACTAAAATCACCATAGGAGAAACCATCGAACTTGCTCTTGCGCCCCTTTCTGTTCTTCCGGCATATCAGCGGAGAGGAATCGGGCTGGCGCTTATCCGTGAGGGGCACCGTATTGCCAAACAGTTGGGGTATGACTACTCGATAGTATTGGGGTCTCCAGCATATTATCCGAGGGCTGGTTATCTTCCTGCGAGCTTATATGGTATTGAAGCGCCATTTGAAGTGCAGGACGAATACTACATGGCATTCAAATTACAAGATGACGTACCTCAAGTTAAGGGTATGGTCAAATATGACTCAGCCTTTGGAATTGATTGACAACTTCCTGTTTGCATCGGAGTTAACAAAGGCTGTAATCGGATTTTGTAGAGGTGAACGATATGTGGTTTTGGTGGTTTATGCTTTGTTGTGATTTAATAATTCCGTTGTTGATGATAGTTATTGGACGGCTCATGTGGAAGCGCCCACCGCAAAAGATAAATTCTCTGATTGGATATAGAACCTCTCGTTCTATGCAAAATATGGATACATGGCTTTTTGCTCATCATTACAGTGGAAAACTTTGGTGGAAAATTGGCCGGATTATTTTAGTCCCGTCAATTATTATCCATCTTCCATTTTACGGAGTTTCAAATGATTCTATCGGAATTGTCGGCCTGATTTTGACATTTATTCAATTTGCTATTTTAATAGGTTCTATATATATGACAGAGAAAACATTAAAAAAAACTTTTACAGAAGAAGGGATTCGTAGATAAATTCTGATTTTTAACGAAAAACCGATGGTGTCTTATTTGTATGGCGCCATCGGTTTCGTTGTTTTTTTCGTTATGCCCCTAACAAAAGGGATTTTATTGCTGTTTTGGTTTGTGTCGGATAATCAGCTTTAGGATTGAATGAGCCTATTATCGCATTCAAAATAAGATTTACTTTTTTTGGCAATATTCCACCTCCGAAGCTTCAGGGCTTGTGGGGTCTTTTTTTAACCCTTTGGGCGGACGAACGGTTTATATCCGAGGGGTATCATATGTTATCGGACGAGCTTGTTATGGGGACAAAAATTTCGTCCTCACGGTTTTCGCTGTCGGGCTTGTTTTTTTCCTTTGCCCTTCTGTAAAATTCCAGCTGTGAGTTGAGCCTTGCCCTTCCTCTCCTGTCGGCTCTCCTATAGCTTCCGTCTGTCTGCATCACCCTTATTTTTTCGGTATCCGAAAGAGTGATGTCCAATATATCGAGTATTTCTTTCTTTATATTCTCATCGTCCACAATAAAGGCAGCCTCCACACGTCTGTTGAGGTTTCTCGGCATCCAGTCGGCGCTGGAAAGATAAAGTCTCGGATTTTCGTTGTTTTCAAAATAATATATTCTCGAATGCTCCAAAAATCTTCCCACAATGCTGTATACAGATATGTTCTCGCTTATGTCCTTTACTCCGGGACGCAGACAGCATATGCCCCTGACTATGAGCTTTATGCTTACTCCTGCCTCTGCCGCCTCATAAAGCGCCTTTATAACGGGCTTATCCACAAGTGAGTTCATTTTTGCGACTATTGCGGCAGGACGGCCGTTTTTTGCGTTTTCGGTCTCGTTGCGGATATTATAGAGGAGCATATCCCTCAGCCCCGTGGGAGCCACCGATATTTTTGAAAAATCCGTGGACTTTGAATATCCCGTAAGTACGTTGAAAAGCTTTGAAACATCGGCTCCGTAGCTTTCCTTTGACGTAAACATTCCAAGATCGGTATACAGCTTGGCAGTCTTGTCGTTATAATTGCCCGTGGCAAGGTGAACATAGCGATGTATGCCATCGGGCTCCTTCCTTACCACCAAACAGAGCTTGCAGTGGGTCTTGAGTCCCACAAGGCCATATACAACGTGGCAGCCTGCGTTTTCGAGCTTTCTCGCCCAGTTGATATTGTTTTCCTCATCAAAACGCGCCTTAAGCTCCACAAGCACTGTCACCTGCTTTCCGTTTTCGGCAGCCTGTATAAGGGCGTTTATTATGGGAGAATTGCCCGAAACCCTGTATAAGGTCTGCTTTATGGCAAGCACTCCCGGATCGGACGCAGCCGTCCTCACAAAATTAACAACGCAGTCGAAGGACTCATAGGGATGATGTACAAGCACGTCCCCCTCCTTTATCCTCTCAAACATATCCCTGTCCTTAAAGGCTTTTACGGCAACGGGAGGCAAAGGCTCGTCACACAGTCTCTCCTCTCCCCTTATGCCCGAAATTGCAAAGCACGCCGTAAGGTCCAGTATGCCCGATATATGATATACATAGCTTTCGTCTATCTCTAACTTTTCCCTTAAAAACGAATATGCGTTCTTGCTTATGTCCGATTCGACTTCAAGCCTTACGGGAGCGCCCCACTTGCGGCGTTTTATGGACTGTTCGATCTCCACCATAAGGTCGTGGCGTTCGTCCTCGTCTATTTCGAGATCGGAGTTTCGTGTGATCCTGAATGCTGAGGAGGATATGACTTCGCAGTCCTCAAAAAGCCTCGGCATAAAGTGCTTTATGACCTGTTCCAAAAAAATAAAGTCCCTTGTCTCTCCCCCGGACGGCAGCTCTATTATTCTGCCCAGAACAGACGGAGCCTGAACCACCGCAAAACGGTTTTCGCCCTCGCCCGAAAGCTCCGCTATGAGGTTTAAGCTTTTGTTGTACACCAAAGGAAACGGCCTGCTGCTGTCTATTGCCATAGGCGTAAGCACGGGGAAAAGCGTTGTCGTGAAATAGCTCTTAAGAAAGTCCTTCTGATTGTATTCAAGGTCTCCATAGTCCTTAAACACTATTTTTTCTTCTCTCAGTCTCGGTATAAGGCTGCGATTCAGACAGTTGTACTGCTTTTTAACCATTTCGTGAGTTCTTTCGGATATTTTTTCAAGCTGCGCCGCAGGCGAAAGTCCCGATGAGTCGGGCTTTGTTCTTCCTGCGAACACCTGCTCCATAACCCCCGCAACCCTCACCATAAAAAATTCGTCCAGATTGGATGCTGTTATGCCCAGAAACTTGAATCTTTCAAGCACGGGGTTCGTTTTGTCAAAGGCCTCGTCAAGCACCCTTTCGTTAAATTCGAGCCAGCTCAGCTCTCTGTTTATATACAGCTCCTTGTTGTTTAAGTCTGCTGCCATATCAAATCACGCTCCTTTTTTCCAGGACCGCTTTTATGCCGTATACATCGGCAAACAATTCGTTCTTCGTTCCGAATATGATCTTTTCAAGCTCTATGTCCTTGTAGGTTTCAAGTGTTATTATAAATTCGTTTCCCTTAAGCTTCATAGTCACCTTGTCATACTTGCTTCCATAGCCCGAGTTTATGGCTACCGCAAGGCGCAGTATGGCGCAAAGCTTTGAAACCACCGCCCTGTTTGAGGGACTAAGATTGTTATAGACAGGGTGTGACGCACTTGGCAGGAGCGACCCATGAAAGAGAGCCACAGCCGCAATAACCTGCTTTTCTTCATCGCTTATGCCCGCTATGTCAAGACCCGTAATTATGTTGTATGAGTGCAGATAGTGAAACTTGGGGTTTATAAACCTTCCTACATTGTGAAGAATGACCGCAAGTCTCAACAAAAGCCTCTTTCTCTTGTCCAGTCCGTGAAGTCTCCTGAGCTTGTCAAACATAAGCAGGGCGCACTTTTCCACCTGCTTTATATGCTCGGTATCAAGCTCATATTTTTCGGCTATTTTGAATGCGCTCGTCACGGAGCTTTCTTCAAGCTGTCTCTTAAGCTCCGAATATCTCCCCGGATTCAGAAGTTTAAGAAGCAGACAGTCGCCTGCGGTTATGGGGAGGGCTATTATTTTTTCTGTCTTTGAATATTTCAGAAATCTGTTATAAATAACGAGGGCAGGCAGCAAAAGCTCCTGTGTCTCCGTTGTTATGCCAAGCCTGTCTCTTAGCTGAGTAGGGCTTTTGTCCCTTATCTGCTTATAAAATGCCGAAAAATCTCTGCTGTCTATTTCGTCATAGTCGCCGTTGGGTCTTCCCTTGCAGAATTTTGAAATAAGGGCTGCGTCCTGCCCCGTAAGTATAATGTCGTTGACCGATTCGGGAAGATTTTTCAGCACCGAATCCAGAAGGGGTCTCAGATATTCTCTCACGACCGAAAAATATTTTTCGGGGCCTACAACGTCAAACATCTCAGAAAGTCTCAGTCCGCCAATTTTGATTATCCTTGTAAATGTTATGCGTGAATCCTCCAAAAGGGATATGCTTATGTTTCCCGAGCCGAGATGTACCGCAAGAGCCGATTTTGTATGTTTTTTGGGCATAAGCCCCATCATAAGGGTGTTTATATAGTTTTTCTCCTGATTGTCATCGGCGGCGTTTATTTCAAGACCCGTTTTTATTCTTATCTGATCCAGTATATAATCTCTGTTTGTGGCCTCTCTGACCGCCGTGGTGGCTATGGTGGTTACCTTGTCTACGCCATAGTCCTCACCGACCTTCAGAAAGCCGTTTATTATATCAGCCGAACGGCACATACTCTCAAAGCTGATCTTTCCGAAGTGAAAAACGTCCTTTCCAAGACTAAGGGGATAGCTCAGCGCCTCGGTTATTTTAAAACCCTCTCCCTTTCTTTCACCTATCTTGAACCGCAGCTCGTTTGAGGCTATCTCTACTACTGCCATTACTTTTTTATTCATTTAAGCGTCACTTCCTTTTCTGACGTTCTTGGGGGGAGACAGCGTTTTCAGTCGCCGAAGCTTAAGCCTATGCTTCTGGCTGTTTTGATTATCTGGCTGTCGGTGGGAACGCACTTAAGTCTGCCTGCCACCTCCGAAAGTGGAACGGCTACGACCTCGTTGTTCTTAAGTCCTGCCATATATCCGTACTGCTCGTTTTTGATAAGCTCTGCGGCCTTTGTGCCGAACATAGTTGATAAAAATCTGTCATATGCCGATGGGCTGCCGCCTCTCTGAATATGTCCCGGCACGGTGACCCTTACATCGTGACCCGTAAGCAGCTCTATTTCTTCCGCCACTCTATAACCCACAGACGGCTGACGCATAGCCGCTCTCGCCGCCTTGAACTCCTTCTTGCTCATTTTGCTTTCTTCGAGAGAGACTGCTCCCTCTGCAACTGCCACTATGGAAAAGCCCTTGCCGTCCTTTGTACGGCTTTCAATTATCTCCGCAATTTTTTCTTTGCTGTAGGGTATTTCGGGTATAAGTATAACGTCGGCGCCCCCTGCGATGCCTGCGTAGAGATTAAGCCAGCCCGCTTTATGCCCCATTATCTCAACGACAAATATCCTGCCGTGAGATGTGGCTGTCGTGTGGAGCCTGTCTATTACCTCCGTGGCAACGTCCAGAGCCGAATGAAATCCGAATGTTATATCGGTGCCCCAGAGATCGTTGTCTATGGTTTTGGGCAGAGTGATTATGTTAAGGCCGCTTTCGCTCAGAAGATTGGCGCTTTTGTGGGTGCCGTTTCCTCCCAGTATAACAAGGCAGTCAAGCTTCATTTCCTTATAGTTTTTTATCATAGCCTGAACCTTGTCAACTCCGTCATCGCCTATTATCCTCATTTTTTTAAATGGCTGTCTCGATGTGCCGAGAATGGTGCCTCCCATGGTGAGTATGCCCGAAAAATCGCTCTTTTTCATGATTTCATACTCTCCCTCTATAAGCCCCTTATAGCCGTCCTTTATGCCATAGATCTTAACGTCTCCGAAGGCTTCATAAAGAGCCTTTGCAACGCCTCTTATTGCGGGATTAAGTCCCTGACAGTCTCCTCCGCTTGTAAGTATACCTATTCTTTTCATATTCCTATCAACCTCCGATTTATTTTAATAGGGCAGCCAAAACTATCCCCCTGTATAACACATTGGTATATTTGCAAATATATAAAAATCCACATTTTACATTATACACAATTTTCATAAAAAAATAAAGCCCCAAATCCGGGGCTTTAAAAAAAATTTTTATGCCGTTACAGTTTCAAACTTGTTTTTCACGGATATGACCTTTGTCTGGTCGGCCTTGTCGGTCTTATACCAGCCCTTGTCCTGCATCTGCGTATAAACGCCGTCCTGCATCGTGAGGGAGTCCTCGAGAGCCGATTTAAAGACCCTGTGAACATTTTTTGATGAGGATTCTATGGTTCCGTGCATATAGAGGTCGCATACTCCCTTTTCCAGCAGAAGTATTCCTTCCATAATGTTTCTGTCGTCCATTTTCCGTTATCTCCTTTCTTCAGAGCAAACCATACAGGTTCTGAAAAATTCTTCTGTGCTTTTCTTCCATTTCTCTGACGCAGCTCTTAAGCTCGGGATCATTAAGCTTTTCAAAAGCCTCTCTGCATTCGCTCTGAAAATACTTTTCGTGTCCCAAGGCGTCTTCGATATAAAGCAGCTCCTTAGATGTCATAAAAAAATCACCTCCGAGGTTATTTTTTTCCAAAACAGGAATATTATTCACCCGAAGATGATTTTCCGACTGCCAAAATGTGCCGACAGTTTATTATAATTTGTTTATTTTGTGAGATAGTTATAGAGTATGACTGCGGCCTCTTCGTTTGTAATGAGCCTGCCGCCGTCAAATACGTTGTTTTGGTCGCCGTTTATATATCCGAAGCCCTTGCAGACTGCCACATAGCCCTTATAATATTCGTCCGTTACGTCCGCAAACAACTCATCCTTGAAAATTTCGGGGTGTTTGCCTATTTCCTGTCCGAACTTATAGCTTGCCAGTATTTCGCAGGCCTCATATCTTGTCAGATTTTCTCCGAAGGTCTTGTCATCTATAAAATAAAACTTATAGCCGTCATCCTCCGCTGCGTTGTTTCCCTTAAGCAGTGAATAACCGCCCATCTTGAAAAACTCCGCAAAGTCCTCGGTCGATATAGGCTCGGTGGGCTTAAACTCGTTTCTGTTAACCATATAGCCGTTATTTTTAAGGAGCCTTATTATATCCTCGTATTTTGTACCCTTTATATCGGTATAGTCATAGGATCGGGGATCCTCTTTATAGGGCTCGCCGTCAGAGTTGATCCTGCTTGCGTATTTGTCCAGATAAACATAATTGAAGCCCTCGTACAGATATGCGGGCCGCGCCACGCCCTCATCGCTTATATAGCAGAGCCTGGGCTTTGTTATATCGAAAAGAGCGGTATATGCCCGATCCTCCCCCACAGCGTCCGAAACATCGGAAAATTCTGCATTTTCATCCCATTCATAGCCATAATAAAATAATTTGTTGTCGTTTGAGAATTTTATAACTATGTGGTTTGAATTGCAGGGTATGCCGTTTTCCATTCTCTGATATGTAAAAGTGCTGTACTCCACAATATCATCGTCAGGCTTATCCTCGGAAAATTCAAGGGTCGTCTGCGGCAGCTTGTCCCCCGCAAACTCCTGCGCAAGCCTCTTTGCCTCGGCAGCCATTGTGTCATAGTCGGAGGGCTGTCCGTTTTCATCATAATAGCAGTTGTAGTCATAAAAGCTTCTGAGCCTGCCGTCTGTGGCATCGACATTGGCGCTGATCCACACATTGTCGTTAAATATATTTATATCCCAGAAATAATTTTTGTCGCTGTCCGAATACAGAGCGGAGGTCATACCCGATCTGTCGTCAATATGCGCTGCCTTTTCGACTGCCGCAAGAGCCTCCTCCGGGCTTATAAGATCCTTTTTTTCTTCAATTGACGCTATCTCTTTTTCCGAAAGAGCGACCTTTTTTCCACCCTCAGCCTCGGACGCATCCTCCGTTGCCTCAAACCGACCGAAACCTGCGCCGTCATAGCCGTTATATAATAAATAATCATCACCCGTGCCGAACGGCTCTCCCGTTACTGCGTCCACAGCAACAGTATTGTCAGCAGATGAAATATGATAAGCGGGGAAAATTTTTGACCCTCCGTCCTCCTTGGAGGTTCCTTTCATATACTCAAGAGCCATATGAGTGTTGTCCCTGAATACCTGCTTTGACTTATCCTCCGATATGAGATTTTCAACAGAGGGGTATCTGAGCATAAACAGAGACTTGTCCATTTCAAAGTCCATGACCTCTCCCGTATCTCTCGACACATCAATAGTCACGGCATTGTTGGCGCAGGGAATGTCGTTTACATAATAGTCATAATGCACATACGCCATCATACCGTCATAGCCGTATCCGTTCTGCTCCTGTCTGAGCTTAAGCCCTGCCGAATATTTTTCGGGTACAACAAGCTTCATAAATTCGTCAGCCTTTTTCTCCGCCTGCTGCCTTGTCAGAGCGCCGAGACCCTCTCTGTACTTTGAGGGCTTGTATTTGTTATAGCTGCGGACATACTTTTCGCCGTCTATACCAATGTGAAGGCTTGAATCGTCCGCGCTGCTTCTCCAGTCAAGCTGCCATATGGTTTCGTTATCCGCCTGTCTCAGCGTATAGTCAAATTCGTCATACTCGTCCCCTATGCCGAAAAGCTCCTTTGCATAGAGTATGATCTCATCGGTTTTAACATCTGAGCCGCCCTCCGCAGAAACGACTGTCCCCTCTGCGGTCTCTTCGGGGGATATTTCCGCTCCTATGGCCTGACATACGCTCCCCATAACAAGCGCTGCGCAGAGTATTGAACAGAATAGCTTTCTCCTCATAAAAATACCTCCTTCATTATTTTTTGCAGTCTGCCGTCCGAAAATAAGAACGTTTTGTCGGACGGCAGGCGCTTTTTTTAAATCAGATTTTCGGGATTAAGACACAAAAGCTCCGGTATCGTGAATATACCGTCCTTTCTTATGAGCCTGTCGTCAAAATATATTTCTCCTCCGCCGTATTCCTCCGTCATTATAAGCACGAGATCCCAATGTACTGCGCTTCTGTTGCCGTTGTCGGCATCGTCATAGGCGTTTCCCGGTGTGAAGTGTATGGAGCCTCTTATTTTTTCGTCAAAAAGAATGTTTTTCATAGGCTTTGTGATATACGGGTTCACTCCTATGGCAAATTCTCCCACATATCTTGCGCCCTCGTCCGTATCCAGTATCTCGTTTATTTTTTTGTTGTCGTTCGATGTGGCGTCAATTATTTTTCCGTCCTTAAAGGTAAGGCTTACATTTTCAAAATTAAAGCCGTGATAGGGACTGGGAGTGTTATAGGTGATCCTTCCGTTTATGCTGTCTCTCACGGGAGCGGTATAGACCTCTCCATCGGGAATATTCATCTCTCCGCTGCATTTTATGGCAGGAATATCCTTTATCGAAAAGCTTATGTCCGTATCCTTTGCCACAAGCCTTACCCTGTCGGTTCTGTTCATAAGCTCCACAAGGCTGTCCATAGCCTTCGACATTTTAGAATAATCCAGATTGCACACCCTATAGAAAAAGTCCTCAAAGGCCTCCTGACTTGTTCCCATACTCTGGGCAAGTCCCGGATTGGGATACCTCAGCACCACCCATCTTTTTTTGAGCCTTATATCCGTGACGGGTCGCTGATATAATTTTACATACAAATCCTGCTTGTCTCTCGGCACGTCCGAAAGCTCTGCGGCGTTTTCGCTGCCTCCTATGCCCACATAACAGTCCATACCCTCCATTTTTTTCATATCTGTCTGAGCAATATACTTCCACTGCTCTTCGCAGCCGCCAATACGAAGCTCCCTGTCGAGGGTCGCATCGTGAAGATCCACATAGGGATATCCCCCTGCGGCATATATTTCCTTTACGAGAGCCTTTACAAGGGGAAGGCACGAAAGTCCGCCCGAATTTATGAGAACCTTGTCGCCCTGTTTTACTTTTAGCGAATATTGTGTAATATTTTTTGCAAGTACTGTTGTTCTTGGATCCATTTATTATATTTCCTTTCTTTTTGCTTTCTTCTTTCGTTTTTATGATACCACAAATTTAATATTATAGCAACAATTTAAGAAAATTTGCACTTGATTATTTCTCTCCGATAGTTTAATATAGTAGAGTATTATTTTTTTGAGGTGATAAATATGTCAATTGTACGCCCCTTCAGGGGTTACAGACCGACTGCGGATATAGTATCGAAGGTTGCCGCTCTGCCATACGATGTAATGACGAGCGCCGAGGCGAGAAAAGCGGTCAGAAACAACCCATATTCATTTCTGCACATTGACAGGGCAGAGATAGACCTTCCCGAGGGAACAGACGAGCACGACCCCGACGTATATGAAAAGGCCGCCTCCAACCTGAACCGTATGATTAAAAAAGGTCTGTACATACAGGATAAAAGACCTGTCCTTTATATATACAGACTGACTATGAACGGCCGCAGCCAGACAGGTATAGTCGGCTGTACGTCTATAGACGAGTATATAGAGGGAAAAATAAAAAAGCATGAGCTTACTCTCGAAAAAAAGGAAATCGACAGGATCCGCCACGTGGACGCCTGCAACGCAAACACAGGCCCCATTTTTCTTACATACAGGGACATGCCCTCCATAAACAGAGAGGTGTCCAGATGGATAAGCGACAACTCTCCCATATATGACTTTGTTTCGGACGACAAAATAGGTCACACCGTATGGGTCATAAACGATAATCAAGTCATAGAAAAGATAACAAAGGCCTTTGTGTCTGTGGATTCTCTCTACATAGCCGATGGCCACCACAGAAACGCTTCCGCCGTAAAGGTAGGGCTTATGCGCAGAGAGCAGATACCGAATTATGACGAAAACTCCGAATTTAACTATTATCTTTCGGTAATTTTCCCCGAGAGCCAGCTCAGGATAATGGACTATAACCGTATCGTAAAAGACCTCAACGGTATGAGCGAAAGACAGTTTCTTTCGGCGGTAAGGCGAAGCTTTGTTGTTGAGGAAATATCAAAGGGAACCTCCCCAAGGCCTTCCGCCCTCCACACCTTCGGTATGTACCTCGGCAAAAAGTGGTATCTTCTTAAGGCCGAGAATACGGACGACCATAACCCCATAAAGAGCCTTGACGTGTCTATTCTTCAGGACAGGCTCCTTACTCCCATACTGGGCATAGGAGATCCGAGAAATGACGACAGAATAGACTTTGTAGGCGGCATAAGAGGACTGAGAGAGCTTGAAAGACGTGTGAACAGCGGCGAAATGAAGGTAGCCTTTGCGATGTATCCCACGACAGTAGAGCAGCTTATGTCCGTAGCCGACAGCGGCCACATAATGCCGCCGAAATCAACGTGGTTTGAGCCGAAGCCGCGTTCGGGCATTTTTATACACAAGCTCGAAAACTGAAATATATCCGATTTAAAATAAGGAACTAAAATTAAAAAACAAATTGCCGCAAATATACATACCTACGTCTGCGGCAATTTTTTATTTTGATTTTTATAATATTTTTTCATTTTTTGCTAACAATATTGTTGAGATAGTCTCATACCGATCTTTATCCGAAAGGCTGACGGACCATCCGAATTTTTTTAACCGATCGGGAAAGAATAAATATAAAAAAGGGAGTGTTTTAAAATGGGCAGATTCAGAACAGGTCTTATCGCAGGAGGTATCATAGGCATTCTGGGTATGACGATGGCTATAAGCGACCGCAGAACCAGAAAAATGGTGGTAAAGGACGGCCGCATAATGCGAAAGGGCGCAAACAGGATCCTCGACAAGCTGGATATAATTTAACCGACAAGTATATCATTGACTTCTCAAAAAGTCATCGCCTCTCGGACGGTGGCTTTTTTGGTGGCTTTTTTTTCGTATATTCCTTTGGCAAAAATATTGAAAGGGACATAAAAAAGCCTTCCGGCGTCTGTCGCCGAAAGACTTTTTCGATCATTAAAGGAGAAAAAAGAATGCTGTCCAAAGCCTGATTTTATATAAACGGGCTTTGGCTGTATTTATAGTATATCCGCTGTCTCCTTTTTTATACATAATAATTATCTTTCAATGCTGCGCATACAAACGATCCAGAGCAGTATGCAGAACAGAAGATGAGCCGTACAGACAAAGCCGCCGCCCAAAAGTATGCCTGCGACCCGTCCTATGAGCAGACCTGCCGCCAATATGAGCAGCATCGCCCCGACAGCGACATAGAGCTTTCCCAAATATTTTATAAGACTGAGAGATGTATAGCCTCCGAGAAAAACCATAAGCGCCGTTGTAAATATCTGCGGGCGCATATAATATATAAGATCACGAAATCCTATAAAAATAAACAGATATGTATAAAAGAACAAAAGAATATATCCCACCGAAAGCTTTGTGAGTATTTTTATAAAGGGGCTGACGGGCAGCATATTTATAAGCGCTGCGTCACGTCCCACATAGTCCCTTTTGAAAAGTCCGAAATTCACCAGAATTATCAGTACGGCTCCCGCCGAATAAAGCGCAGCCGAAGCTCCGCCCACAAGCCTCAGAAAAACCTGTACAAGCACAGCCGCAAGGCATGGTATGAGAGTGAATTTTGCCGTCCTTTTTATATCATAGATCAGCATTTTCAAACACCTCCCCATACAGAGCCTCTACGCTTTTGTCGGTTTTTATCCTTATTTCCTCTGCGGACTTGCAGAGCTTCATTCTTCCGCCGTCAAGAAAGATAACATCGTCAAGAAGAGACTCTATGCCCCTCACCTTTTCGGCAGCTATCACAATAAGAGGTTTGTTGCCGAGAGATCTGAAAGCCTCCTTAAGAAACCTCCCTCTTTCGTCTCTGTCAAAATATGTCAGAGGATCGTCAAGCACATACATATCAGCCTTTCGTGACACACAGCAAGCGAGCGCCGCAAGCTGACAAAGTCCCTTGTTTTTCGTTATGCGCTCCACATCGTCAACGCCGAAGCTTTTCATAAGCGCCGCCGCTTTTTTTCTGTCAAAATCATAGTAGAAGGTCTCATAAAATTCAAAAAGCCTTTGAAACGTACCCATCCTGCCTATAAAATTATCGCTCTGCATAAAGCTGATCCTTCTTTTTGAGGATGGCTTTATTTTCTTGCCGTCAAAAAGCACCTTTCCCTCAGAGGGCTTCTCTATGCCGCCAAGCAGCCTGCACAGCGCCGTTTTGCCCGACCTTTTGCCGCCCAGAACTCCCACCGTGCGACCCCTGTGAAGTCCCAAGTTTATATCCTCCAAAGCCTTTGTGCCACCATAGTCCTTTTCGGCTGAAATAAGCTTTATAAAAAAATCTTCCATAGTATCACCGCATTATGATCATATATTGTAGAATGTCTTGAAAAGCTTTACGCCGCTGTCAACGTCTGCGCTTCCGCACAGCTCTCTGGCTGAATGCATAGCCAGCACCGAAAGCCCCATATCCGTAAAGGGTATGCCCAACGCAGCCGAAAGAACTCCTCCTATGGTAGAGCCTCCCTTCTGACCCGATCTGTTATAATAGCTCTGGGTTTTTACTCCGGCCTCGCCGCAGATCTCCTTAAATACCGCTGCGGCATAGCTTTCGGTCGAATAGGATCTTGATGCGGCATATTTTATGACGATTCCTCCGTTGAGAACAGGAAAATTCGTTATATCATACTTATCGCCATAGTTGGGATGATAGCCGTGAGAAAGGTCCGCCGAAACGCCCACAGACTTACTAAGTCCGCAGAAATATTCTTCCTCCGAAAATTTAAGTCCAAAGGCTATTCTTCTGAATGTGTTTTTTATAAATTCCGACTTTGCGCCTGTTTCCGATTGGCTGCCAACCTCCTCATGGTCGGTGAACACTGCTGCATTTATATAGTCGGAGGAGCGTTCTCTCTTTATTCCCTCTAAAATGCAATATACCATAAGAAGATCGTCAAGTCTCGGAGCCGAAACAAGTTCCTTTTCAAAGCCCAGAAGACAGCCCTTTTCGCTGTTGTATACCGTAAATTCATAGTCGAGTATGTTGTCAAGGCTTACTCTCGACTCTTTGGAAATATATTTTTCAAAATTAAAATCCTTTCCCTCGTTCAGAATACCGCAAACGGGCAGCATCTCCTCCTGAAAGTCATATTCTTTTTTCTCTTTTCCTCTGCTTCTGTCAAGATGAACCGCAAGGGACGGTATTGTTATCATAGGGCGCTTAAAGTCCATAAGCACTTCGGTGGGCTTGAATATGCTTTCTCCTCTTGCTATTATCCGTCCTGCAAACGAAAGCGGTCTGTCAAACCAACTCGCAGGCATAAGCCCTCCGTAGCTTTCGGTGTTCAGCTTTATATATCCCTTGTTTTTTATGGTAGGGGATTTTTTGATCTTAAAAGCAGGACTGTCGGTATGCGCAGCAGCTATCTTGAAAACGGGTTCTCTCACGCTCTGTCCCACAGTAAAGGCAACTATACACGAGGAGCCGCTGACGATATAGTATGCTCCTCCCTTTTTTATGCTGAAAGGTTCGCCCTCCTCAAGTCTTTCATAACCGTAGTTGTCCAGCTCTTTGGATATAAATCCGGTTGTCAGGGTTGACTCGGGGCAGTTTGTAATAAATTCTATCAGTTTTTCGGCATTGTTCATTTTTTTTGCACCCCTTTTTGCCGACTGTGCGGCTTTTCTTAAGCAGGCTCCGACTAAAACTCCTTTGCGGCATATACAAGGGAGCGTTATCCCTATCCCTTGTCGCAAGCTGTTGTCTGATCGGATATTCCTTACAATAATCTTATAAATTTGAATGAGATTTGTCAAGAGAATAACCGAAATTAAATATTAAAAATTGACATACGGATTTTTTTCTTATAAAATAAAATACAGATAATCAGTCTCATATAAAAGCAGCTGCATAAGAATATTGTTTATACAGAAATATATTATTGAAAGGGAGAATGTATATATGTCGGAAAACAAAAAACCCGGGCTTACTCTTTTGGGCAGCAGGGTCGCAAAATACCCCTCCGATTATGACCCCGATATTTTGGAGGTCTTTCTGAACAAGCACAGAGAAAACGACTATTTTGTGAAGTTCAACTGCCCCGAATTTACGGCTCTCTGCCCCATCACGGGACAGCCTGATTATGCCACTATCTATATTTCGTATGTACCCGATGAAAAAATGGTCGAAAGCAAGTCTCTGAAGCTGTATCTTTTCAGTTTCAGAAACCACGGCTGTTTTCACGAGGATACCGTAAATATAATTATGAAGGATCTTATAAAGCTTATGGATCCAAAATATATAGAGGTATGGGGAAAATTCGCTCCCAGAGGAGGCATTTCCATAGACCCCTACTGCAACTATGGCAGAAAGGGAACAATATGGGAGAAAGCCGCCGAAAACAGACTTCTGAACCACGACCTCTATCCCGAAAAAATAGACAACCGCTGAAAACCCACGAAAAAAAAGGAGAAAAAATGAACAGTATATTTTTTGCAAAATTAAGAAAAGATGCTCAGATACCCGACAGGTCTCCCGAAAATGCGGGACTTGACATCTACCCCTGTTTCAGTGAGGATTATATGCTTATTGAGCCGGGACAGACTGTCCTCGTGCCTACGGGCATAGCCTCGGCAATTCCCACGGATTATTATATACAGATAGAGGAGAGAGGTTCCAGCGGCAGCAGGGGTATAAAATACTCCGCAGGAGTGATAGATTCAGGCTATCGGGGCGAATGGTTTCTTGCCACCACAAACACGAACCGCAAGCCCGTTATCATATCAAAGATAGACCTCGACAGCCTTCCTCCATCGGTAAAGGAGCTTATCGAAAAAAGCTTTATAATCTATCCTTACGAAAAGGCTCTCTTTCAGGGGGTTATCCACCACGTTCACAACGAGCTTGACCGAAAGGAAATTTCCATAGAGGAGCTAAGGCGCATACCCTCGTCACGGGGCGAGGGACGTCTCGGCAGCTCGGGCAAATAAACATAAAGCATAAAACATAAAACAAAAATAAGCACCGCCGCATAAATACGGAAGTGCTTATATTTATATTTAAGTCAAAAATATCGAGCAGGTCTGTAAGCCGGGTTCTGTCGTGGATAATCATCTGTCTTGTACTGCCGTTGCCGGCAGTCTCCAGCGATCTGTACCTGAAACGGGACGAGCAGCCCCTCGGGACAAAAATGTCCGCTGTTTCTTTCCGATCTTGCTCCGGATGGGGTTTACAGAGCCTTCTGCGTTGCCGCACAAGCGGTGAGCCCTTACCTCGCCTTTCCACCCTTACCCTCAAAAAGAGGGCGGTTTATTTCTGTTGCACTTTCCTTAGAGTCGCCTCCACCGGACGTTATCCGGCATCCTGCTCTGCGGAGCCCGGACTTTCCTCACCCTCATGGGCGCGATTATCCAACCTGCTCAATATTTTTTCGGCTTTTATAAGAACTACTCTTTTGCCTTCTATTTTTTCCGCCTTGAATATCCAGCCGTCATGACTGCATTCAAACTCGGAGTTATCTTCGGGAATATACCCCAGTCGGGATATCATATATCCGCCTATTGTGTCTATGTCCTCGTCATCCTCAAAGTCGGATACTTCAAGCTCCTCTCTCACCTCGTCAAGCTGAGCCGTTCCGTCTATGGTGAAGCTGCCGTCCTCATTTTTGGCAATTATGGGAATCTCGTCAATATCGAACTCGTCCAGTATATTTCCCATAACCTCCTCCACAATGTCCTCCATTGTGACTATGCCGAGGGTGCCGCCATACTCGTCCACAACAACCGCAAGATGGATTTTTTCTCTCTGCATCTGTTCAAAGATCTCATCCGCCTTTTTGTTCGTGGGGACATAGAATGTAGGCTTTAAAAGCCTTTTTATATTGAATTTTGTTCCCGTTCTTCTGAGATAATATCTTATGAAATCCTTTGTGTTGAGTATACCTATTATGTTGTCTATATTTTTTTCATACACAGGTATTCTTGTATATTTTTCATAGAGTATAATTTTCTTTATATCGTCTATTTTGCAGTCGGAGGGCAGCGCCACGATCTCTTTTCGGTGAGTCAGTATGTCCTCGGCGGTAATTTCGTCAATAGCCAGAACATTTTCGATCATTTCTCTTTCGTTTTCGTCAATTGTACCGCTTTCCTCTCCCGTTGAAAGAAGCTGCTGTATCTCATCGTGAGTATCCTCCTCGATTTCAAAATCGTCGGGGTCAAGCTCAAGCTGCGACATTTTGATGCTGAACGCCGATATGATCCTCACAAGGGGATAAAGCACAAAGGAAGTAAGCTTAAGCAGAAAACCAAAGGTAACAATGTACCATATGGGATTTTTTATAGCTATGTTTCTGGGAATAGGGCCTCCCACCACGGTAAACACAACCGATAGCAGAAGTATGGCTGCAAGAAACGCTATATAGCCTGCGGGCGAAAAACCATTTCCGTCATAAAACAGAGCAGGATTCAGCCTGAACAGATTAACTAACCTCGAGTATATTATTATACCCGAAAATATCTGTATAATAACGCTCATAAGGCTTGCTGCGGTCATATAAAAATTGCTTTTGAGCTTATAGCTTTCGATTTTTTTCTCTAACTTCTCATCGCCTATGTCGTATGTGAGCCGTCCCACTTCAAGAACACTCAAAGATGCAGAAACAGTCTTTATAACGAATCTGTATACAACAAGAAGCACGATAATTATGTAGTCTGTCAATAAAAACTCCTCCTCTTAAGGCGATTATAATAATACTACACTTTCGGCTCAATTGCAAGCCGTTTTGTGAAATTTTATAATTTTTAACCTTGCCTTTGGCGCCATTGTCTTTATTTTTCTGTTGAAAAAAAAATCGGTTTATTATATAATATATACAGACTATATATACAGACTGCAGGTTTTTTTACCGTCCTTTAATGTAAACTGTAGTTATGGAAGATCATTTCGTATGTACATAAGGAGATTTCAATATGGCAGAAAAAAAATCCAAACCAAAGGTTGAAGAAAATATCGAAATGGGGAAGGAAAAGGCTCTGAAAGCCGCTCTGGTCGCCATTGAAAAAAGCTTTGGCAAGGGCGCGGTAATGAAGCTGGGAGAAACCACAAGAAATATGTCGGTGGAGGTTGTTCCCACAGGCTCCCTCAGTCTCGATATTGCCCTCGGCCTCGGAGGTATCCCCAAAGGAAGAATAATCGAAATATACGGCCCCGAATCGGGAGGAAAAACCACAACAGCCCTCCATATGGTGGCGGAGGTACAAAAAAGAGGCGGCATAGCAGGCTTTATAGATGCCGAACACGCCCTTGACCCCGTCTATGCCTCCAAAATAGGCGTTGATATAGACGAGCTTTATATCTCTCAGCCCGATGACGGAGAACAGGCTCTCGAAATATGCGAAACTATGGTGAGGTCGGGAGCGATCGACATAATTGTTGTGGACTCCGTTGCTGCGCTCACCCCCAAAGCCGAAATAGACGGCGAAATGGGAGACTCTCATATGGGACTTCAGGCAAGGCTTATGTCTCAGGCGCTGAGAAAGCTCACGGGAATAACGGCCAAAAGCAACTGTATAGTCATTTTCATAAATCAGCTCAGAGAAAAAATAGGCTATGTAATGGGCAACCCCGAAACCACCACAGGCGGCAGGGCGCTTAAATTTTATTCGTCAATAAGAATAGATATAAGAAAAGCCGACCCCATAAAAAAGGGCTCAGATGTGCTGGGATACAGAACAAAGGCAAAGATAGTCAAAAACAAGGTGGCGCCGCCCTTCAAAACAGCCGAATTTGATATTATGTTCGGAGAGGGCATATCCAAAACGGGAGACATACTGGATCTGGCTGCCGATGTGGACATCGTCAAAAAAGGCGGAGCGTGGTACTCCTACAAGGACGGAAAGCTCGGACAGGGCAGAGAAAACGCCAAAAAGTTTCTTGACGAAAATCCCGCTCTGAGAGATGAAATAGAAGCGGCAGTAAGAGTGCATTACGGTCTTTCGGCAGACCCCACAAAGCCCCTTGAACCGGCCGATGAAAATTCGGAGGACGCAGCCGAAAACAAGCCGAAGGCTCAGAAGGCGCAAAAAGCCTCCGAGGACGAAAAGCTTTCAGAGGACGTGTTTGACGATGAGGATCTCGCGGAGCTTGATGTGGAATGATCATAACAGACATACAGAGACAAAAGCACAACACAAAAAGATTCTCTGTTTTTGTGGACGGAGAGTATACCTTTTCAATAACCGATGTGGATCTGCTTTATTATAAGCTCAGACCCGGAGAGCCTATAAGCGCCGAAAAGCTTAATGAAATAACAAAAGACAACGCTTATGCAAAGGCAAAAAACATAGCTCTTCGATTTTTGGGCTACAGAATGAGAACCGAAAAGGAAATATCCGACAGACTTAAAAAAGAGGATCTGCCCGATGAGGCTGTCGAAAAAACCCTTGAATTTTTGAAAAAATACGGTTATGTTGACGACAGAAAATTTGCCGAAAGCTACATAAACGAAAAAAGGCGCCTTAAAGGCTGCGGAGAATACAGACTCCGAAACGAGCTGTTTCTAAAGGGTATAAGCAAAGAGATCATAGACGAATTTTCTGAGCTTATGCAGGAGGACAGCGAAAGGCTTATGACCGAAGCAATCGAAAAAAAGCTTCGGGGCGGCCTTATAGAAGACAGAAAAGAAGAGCAGCGCCTTATGGGATACCTGTTAAGGCTTGGCTTTTCATATTCGGATATACGAGACGCTTTAGGAAAATACAGAAGTGATGGCTTCGACTGTGAATGAGCCGAAAGGACTGCGGCAGGCGTCTCGGGGCGGCGCCCGGCGTAAGCCGGGCGTGGGGGCGTCTTTGCTGCGCAAAGACGCCCCCACGGGATTTTGCATCTTCGCCTATGCTTTTTCCGCAGGAAAAGAGCATGGCGAAGGCAAAATCCGCCGCCCCGACCGTTCTCTGCCGCCTGTAAAAAAAGTATATTTATTATATTATTATAAAACGAGGATAATTTTAAATGGCTGCTGAACTTAGAATAAACGAGCTTTTAAATAATTTCAAATATTACTTTGACGAGGACGATCCCGAAAAAATAAAGGAGCTTAACGAAAAAATAACCCTTTATTACACACGCAACAAGCTTACCGAAACCGAAAATTACGCCTGTCACCTATACAACCTCAGTCTCTTTTATATAAACAGGGGAGATTATGCACAAGCCTACGAGCCATGCAAAAACGCCCTCTCCATTGTCGAAAGACTGAAAAAAGAAAGACTTGCGGCAATATTTTCGGGCAACCTTGGCATAATATGTATGAAACTGGGCAAAACCGATACGGGCAGTATGCTGCTCAGAAAAAGCTACCGACTTATATTCTACGGCAGAGAAAGCGAAAGCTGCAGCTACCTTGACAAGGCCGATGCCTGCATAAATCTCGGCAGTTGCTGCTATGATCTCAAGGATCCATCCTCCGCCGTAAGATACCACATCAGAGCGCTTGAATTCAGAGGTGAAAAAGACGAGGAATACGCAAACAATCTGAATCTTATAGGCTATGACTACGAAAAGCTTGAAGAATACGACAAGGCAATAGGATATTTCAAAAACGCCCTGGATATTCTCAAAACCCTTTTTACCGAAGAGGATACGGACTATATTGCCAATGTCAGCTATCTTGCCTCCGTATACAGAAAGTCCGAAAATTATGCCGATGCTCTCTCCGAATATGACAAGACGCTGTATCTTTTGGGAAAGACAGGACTTTTAGAAGAGCCTTTTGGCGGAGAGGTTATGAACAGAGCCGCCGAGGTCAGTTCAAAAACAGGAGACGACAAAAAAGCCCTCGATCTCAGAATGCGGGCTCTCGATATTTTTGAAAAAAGTCTGGGGGTTAAAAATATTTTTTACGCAAACTGCCTTAAGGAAATTGCAGATATATACAGAAGAAATTTTATATACGGAAAAGCCATCTCAAACCTTCAGAGAGATCTCGAAATAAAAAGCTCCCTTATGTCGGCGGAAGAAAAGGAGTATATAAACGATGCAAGGCTCCTTTCCGATGTATATTCCGAAAACGGTCAGGCCGACAAGGCCGCCGAGGTTCTGGAGTATGTTCTCGAGAACATTTCATCAAAGCATAAAAGCTATAAGGAGCTGCTCCTTGACACAGCGGGAAAATATATGGACGGCCACAACACAAGAAAGCTGTATGAGCTGTATGAAAAATACAGAAAAACCGACCCCACTGCGACTTTTGATGAAATGCTTGTTATGGCTGAAAAAAGAAAGCAAAAATAACATTTTTTATAAAAATCCCTCATATGCTTTATATTATATATAAATGCGGAAAGAGGGAGAAAATGGATACAATTCCTGTTTTAAACGAAGAAATCATAAAGCTCATAAATGCCCGGACAGAACAAACGGCAGATAAAATATCACACTATACGAGACTTCTCGACTGTCTTATGGACGAAAACGACAAAAGGGTTCTGGAAGACATAATCCTTACAAAAATAAAGCACCTTCATATGCTTTCGGAGCTTCACTACAAATTCACGGGTATGCGTCCAAGGTGCGCAGAGACTTTATCGCCTTCACCTGATTCAACACCTTCATCGGACGAAAAAAACATCTCCTCCGAAAATCTTCCCGAGGAGTTCCGCTGCGGAGCATTGTCTGAAATAACCTCCTCCGAGCTTGCAAGAAGTCTCAAATTCAGCTTTTTAAACAGGCAGATACGGGACACCCTTGAAGAAATTATGACCGACGACCAGAACAATGCACAGCGTTTTTCCATTCTGCTGACAAAATACGCAGGCTGAAAAACCCACTCCAACACACACTCCAACACACAAAAAATCGGGGCAGCCACAATACACGGCCGCCCTGTTTTATTGTTTTGTTCCTTTGTTATTTTATCGCTTTATTGTTTTGTTATCGTTATCCTCTTTAAATCAGGCTCCCACTCTACCGAAGCTCCCATAGCCTCCGCCGCAAACCTGAGCGGAAGATATGTTCTTCCGTTTGACACAAATGCAGCGCAGTCAAGCTTTGTCTCTCTGCCGTTTATATATGCCCTGTCCGAATCCGCAAAAATATCAATTTTATCTCCGTTCGGGCTTGTAATAACGGCTTTTCTCTGTTCCCCGTCCCATTCAAGCTTTCCTCCGAGAGCCTCTGCAACGGGTCTTACAGGCAGCATCGTTCTTGAATTTACGATGACGGGAGCTGAGTCATTATCAAAATGTCTCCCAAAAACATCTATGGCATATGAATTTACAAACAATTTTATTGTCCTGTCCTCAAAACCTCCATCGGGAACATAGTCCTCCTGCGAAAAATCAAGCATAAGAGGATTTTCCATATGATGGTCCTCAAAAAAGTACTCTGCGCCCTTCAGAAAATAATTGTGAAATGTCTCCGGTGTCTGCCCGTCAAGGGTCAGATCAACGGCATACCACTTTTCGTCCTCCATTCTGACATAGTTCCAGCCATGATATTCGTCAAGGCAGCGTACAAAAACACAGTCTATGCCGCATTCATCACAAAGCATTTTAAAAGCGTTTGAAAACGCCTCACAGACCCCAAGCCTGTTTTCAAAAAGCCCGACCACATTGTGGCCTGTTCCTCTTTCTCCGTTTATGGTTTCCCAATCATAGTCTCCATAGTCGCATATGCTGTCGTGTATATACTTCACCCTGTCATATAAATTATCGACAGCCATTGCCCCGCTTATAATATCAGCTTTTACCTCGTTTATTTTTCTTTGGTATTCACCCAACTCGGCAACGCTCCCCATAGCCTTTGCCTTCATATAAAATTCATAGTGTCCGTCTGTGCAGTTATACGCCATAGCGGTATATATAGACTCGGAGGTATCCACTGTCCAAAAAATTTCGGGGTGGTCGCAGGCTATCATATTTACCAGCAAAAACATTGTATCATGATCAAGTCTCCAATCTCCATAATCAAGCTGATAATTGTATGGAGAAATGTCATACTCCCTGTCATATACCTTAAAAGACACCGTTATAACGGTATTCCCGTCAGCCTCCTCCGTATAATTTGCATAATCCCTCAATGCGCCGTAAAAATAATCATAGACATACGCCCAGTTGTCCGACAGACTTTCTCTGTAGCTGCCCGTTTTGCTGCCCGAAAAATCAGCCCTTTGCAGCAAAATATTTTTTTCTGCCCAATCCTTTGTAAAGCCGTTTTCCTCCGCATAAACCACCGTATATCCCGACAGAACGATAAATACGATCAGAAAAATAAAAGCCCTTTTGCATATCCTCATAAAAATCCCTTCCCACATTATCCTCATTCAGCCACATGATCTATCAGCCTTATAAACTCATCGACCAATATCCTATGCCCCTCATATGTAAGATGTATGCCGTCCACTGTCAGCTTATCCTCGCCGCAGACCTCCGCCCTTTTCTCAAAAATATCATTCGTTGGAATACACGGAACACCGTACCTTTCACATAAACCCACTATAATTTCAGTCATATTTTCAAGAAAAGGCCTCCAACTTATCAGCTCTGACGGACTGCGAAACAAAAAGGGTGCCGCAGCAACCGTTCTGTAACCTGCAAGCCTTTTGAGTATGTCCTCATAGGCTCTCCCAAAATCATCAAATGTCTCTCCCCCTGCCATAAGCGAAGGAATGTCGTTTACGCCCACAAGAACGCATACAATATCGGGCTTTATTTCAAGCCCCCTTTTCAGCAGTCTCCTTACGTCGTACACGCCAAAGCCGTTGCAGCCCCTGTTAACTATGGCATAGGGCAGCCTTTCGGAAATAAGCTTTACATAGCCCAAACCCAGACCGTCTGCCGAATACAGTCTTTCACAGTCTGTTATACTGTCTCCCAAAAACAATATGCTTTTCATATTACGTTATACTGCCTTTCGCTATCTTCCCTTTATAAACATAGCATCCCCAAAGGAAAAAAATCTGTATCCCATTTTTATAGCCTGATCGTAGGCTCTCATTATATTTTCCTTTCCTGCGAGAGCCGACACGAGCATAAGCAGAGTTGATTCCGGCAGATGGAAATTTGTAATGAGGTTGTCAACTATCCTGAATTTATATCCCGGGTATATAAATATATCCGTTGTGCCGCTTTTTTCTCTCAGAACGCCGTTTTCATCGGCTATGGATTCAAGAGTGCGGCAGCTTGTGGTGCCTATAACCACCACTCTGTTTCCGTTTTTCTTTGTTTCGTTTATAATATCCGCCTGACTTTTTTCAAGCTCAAAATATTCCGAATGCATAATATGATCGTCTATGTTTTCGGTCTTTACGGGGCGAAAGGTTCCGAGCCCTACATGAAGAGTAAGCTCCGCGATCCTTACTCCCTTTGCTCTGAGCCTTTCCAAAAGCTCCTCGGTAAAGTGAAGTCCCGCCGTAGGAGCCGCCGCAGACCCGTCGTTTTTGGCATACACCGTCTGATAACGGCTTTTGTCCTTCAGACTTTCGGTTATATATGGCGGCAGCGGCATTTGTCCCAGCTTATCCAAAAGCTCCTCAAACACTCCCTCATAGCTGAAACGTACGATCCTGTTGCCTCCGTTTATCACTTCGCAGATCTCTGCCTCAAGCAGTCCCTGTCCAAACACTATGATATTTCCCGGTTTTGCTTTTTTTCCGGGATAAACAAGGGTTTCCCATCTGTCCTTGTCTATTCTTTTAAGCAGAAGTATCTCAACCCTTGCTCCTGTGTTTTTTCTCTCTCCTATAAGCCTTGCAGGAATGACTTTTGTATTGTTTATTACAATGCAATCCCCCGGAGAGAGCATTTCTTCAATATCCTTAAAAACTCTGTGGCTTATTTCGCCCGTTTCCTTGTCCAAAACAAGAAGCCTTGAGGAGGAACGATCCTCCAAAGGCTTCTGCGCTATAAGCTCCTGCGGTAAATAATAATAAAAATCAGAAGTTTTCATAATAAACCTCCTAATGCGGCTGCTGTGACAGCCCGAACAAATCGGACAAACTGATGGAAAACCCTAACAAATTTTATCGGTATCGGGAAAATACTCTTCGTCTTTCATTGCACTTCGGTCATTTCAATCATATCTGCCATATCTGCCGCATTTTTCAATATCCCGTTATTTCAATTCCCTTATAATAATGCTTAAGTATTTCGTCATATGTATAGCCTGCCTCCGACATAGCCTTTGCGCCGTACTGACTAAGTCCAAGTCCGTGTCCCCAGCCTTTTCCGTCAATGTGAAGCACAAATTCGTTTCCGTATTCAAAGCTTATGTCAAAAACTCTGCTTTGGAGAGTACCCTCGCTCGTTCCCGAAAAAAACGTCCTTACGTCCTCTTTTTCTACGGTATAGCTTCCGCTCTCTCCCGAAAAGGTCATAGAATATACCCTTCCGTTATCGCTTCTTTGTACGTTTATGTATACAAGCTTTCCTATATTCACGCCTCTTGCCGAAAGAATGTCCGAAATGGTCTTAAAGCTGTAGCTTCTGCTCCACTCGACAACCTCTGTGCCGTCAATTTCCTTTACGCTTTTGAGATACGGAATATCCTCGCCCCAGACATTCTCGTTATCATCGCTTACTCCGCCTACAGAGGAACAGTATACCGCATTGATAAGCTCGCCGTTATACACTGCCACCTCTCCTGCCGTAGCGCCGACTGCAGCAGTAGCAGATGCCGCCTCACTTTTCGTTCCCGTATACATCTGACAATGGGCATTGTCGCATATGTCATAATAGCCTGTCTCTCCGCCTGCCTTAAGCTTGTTCACGGTATATGTCCTTGCAGCCACGGCCTGAGCCTTCAGCGCCTCGGTTCCCCAGCCCGAAGGCATTTCCGATGGAACAACGCTGCACAGATAAGTTTCAAGAGAAATAACATTCACTGCGGTAAACCCTCCGCCAGTATTGCAGAATTCAATATAGCCTCTGTATGAGCTGCCCCCGATGCTGACTGCGCTGTCTCCCGTTATGGCAAAATTACCACCCGAAAAGTCATATATCATTTTGTCGTTCGCCCCCGAAAGGTACATAGTATATGCCGATGGAGCGCATGTGACAGCATTGCCCGGATAGTTGTTTTCGGCGGCTGCCGCCCTTTCGCTGCTTTCATACGGTCCTATATAGACATTCCATACGCCGTTTCCCTTGAATGCAGGGACGGAGTTGTATCCGTCTGCAACAAGCCTTAACGCTCTTGCCTTAGCAGAGGCATAGTCGCCATAACTTCCGTCAACAGCTATATAATACGAGGCTGATTTTGAAAGACTTCCGCCGCCGCTCATATCCAGATAGGCAATCTCATAAAAGTTGTTTCCACTTGAATATCCTGTCATAACAGCCTGATCTCCGATGCTGACCGAGGATATGTCTCCGAAACTTGTCACAAGCCCTACTCTTATTATCTCATTTGAACAGTATGTATTCATGGCAAATAGCTGCGTAAACACCACCGCAAGGACAGCCGCTGCCAACAATAATTTTTTTCTCATAGTTCTCATAGATTTACGTTTCCTCCGAAATCAACTTTTAACTTCTTTACTGTATATTGTGTATGTGCAACTTTTATACTTTCCGTGTCGGCTTGCCTCAATAGGGGGGGGCGGCGCATCTTTGCCCCTGCGGGGCAAAGATGCCGCGTCAGGGTCTGCGGCCTGCGGCCGCAGACCCTGACCGCAGCGGCCGAGCCGATTTCATCGGCTCGGCGCGCCGCCCTCCCCCTCCTACGGCTCCGCTTTTGCCGCAGGAGTACCGAAGGTACTCCTTGCGGGAAAGGCGTGAGCAGACACTATAGTCAATGATATTCGCACTCCGCTTACGCTACGTATCTCTACCCGACGGCTTCTGATGAAGCCTTTGTATTCGATGGGAGCTTGCATCTCCCACCGAATACAACAGTAAGTACCCACCGCCTAAAGAGGCGGGGGACTTACTTGTCGGTTAAATTCAGACCATCTTAAGCCCGAATTGTATATGACTTATGGAATACAGTTTATAGTATAGCTTAAAATCCTAAGAAAATCCACATTATTTTTCAGATTTAATTATTTTTTCATATATTGTTGTTTTTTTTTGCGCAAAGCAAAAAGGAAAGCGCCTCCGACAACAACTCTGCCGTGGTATTTTCCCTTTTCCAAAAGCTTTTTTACTGCTGTATATAACCAAGTGCGTTTTTCGTATCCTGGTATCATAGGGCGGCGCATCTTTGCCCCTAACGGGGCAAAGATGCCGCGTCAATGCCTGCGGCCTGCGGCCGCAGGCATTGACCGCAACAGCCGAGCCGATGAAATCGGCTCGGCTGTTGCCGCCCTTTTACGGCTCCGACTTTAACGCAGGGGTACCGAAGGTACTCCTTGCGGAAAAGTCGTGAGCAGAACATTTTTAAAAAATTTTTTACAGCGAACCATCGGCGCTTATTTTTATTTATTCACTCTCGGAATTACCAGAATTTTCCGAACTTTCCCCATCATCGGTGTTGTCAGTGTTGTCTGCGCCCTCATCGCCGTCGTTTTCGTCATCTGCGTTGTCAGCCTTGCTGCTGTCAAGAGATGTTGTGTCCGATATATTGCCGTTTATATATGTGGTCTTTTCAATAACAGCCGTACCGCTGCTTCTGTCAACCGTTTGAGTTACGACCTTTATGTTCAGTATAGGTACTGTTGCGTCTATCTTTATTTCGTCTCCCACAGATATTCTCGTAGCATCGGCAATATCGGGGTTCGATGCCATAAGCTCGGATACCCCAAGCCCATATCTTGCTGCGATCTTTCCTATGCTGTCGCCGGCCGCAACCGTATATGTAAGCGTCTCCTGCCTGGTTCCGTTCAGCTTGTCATATGCCTGATCCGTACTCAGAATTTCTGTTCCGTCCACAAACTTCGACACATACTCCAATCCCTCTATTTCGGGTCCCTCCACGATCGTACTCGTGTCCTCTATATAAGAGAGCTTATGCTCGGAGCGTATCCTGTCAACAACGGTCTGCGCCGCCTCATTGTTTGAAACGACCGCCATTTCGCTGCCGTTGACAACAATAGCGGTAGCCTCCACATTGTACTTAAGAACTTCGTTTATCTCCTTAAGAAGATAGTCGGCAGTCGAAACATTTTTATCGCTTTTTCTTGCGTGTACCTTCTTGGTCTCTATATTGCTTGTGATCTCAACATTTGTGTCGTGATCCGAAACAAGCCTTGCTGTACAGGTTGTTTTAATGGTTTCGGCATCGTAGTTCTTGTCCATAACGACACCCACAGAATTTCCGTCAACAAAAACCTCTACGGCGTTTTTCTTTGTAAGCATAAACAGCATCACAAGCACCGCAGCAACTACAGCTCCTATAGCGATCAGCTTTTTTCCGCCGGAGCCTCCGAGACGTGAGCGCTTACCAAACAGAGCCTTGCCGGAGGGCTTTGTATATACCCTTGAGGCTCCCGTACCCGGAAACAGTTGTATGCTTCTGTCGTTTTTTCTGCTCACAGACCTGTTTGCGCTTTTTCTCGGAGCAGGAGCCGCCGTTCTCTGTCTGTCCGGTCTGTCTGGTCTTTCCTGCCTGTCCTGTATGTCGTTCCTTGATGAAAGTCTGGGTGTATTGTATGCGTTTGTACCTCTGTTGCCAAGCCTTGGCCCCTGTACCTCCTCAAGAGCATTTTTCCTTCTTCTTTGTTCAGCTATTTTCTGCGCTGCGGTTTTTCTTTCTCCGGATCTTCCTCCGTTATAGTCTGCCACCACGTCACCACCTTTTCTTTCATTTTTCCTCTTTATTCCTTTTATATTACGCCAAAATTACCTTTATCCCTCTGCAATACTATTATAATACTATTGTATAACAAAAGGTCAAACTATGCAAGAATTAAAATATAACAAATTCAGCCAATTACTCATGCAAGAAGCTCTTCCGCAAGCTTTTCAAGCTCTTCGTTATTCTGCGGCTTAAGGGCAGACCTTACGGTAACGCTGCTGTCGCATATTTCAATGTTCTTCATTCCCTCAAAATATGCCTTCATAAGCCTGTTTGCTGCGGGAGCCCACGTTCCGTTTTCTATAAGTCCGACCTTTCTGCCGTTATAATTCTTTATCTTAAGGTGATGGAGAAAGTCCTCTACTACAGGGAAAAGTCCTCCGTCATATGTTGCGCACGCAACCACCATTCTGTCATATCTGAAAGCGTCCTCGATGACTTCTGCCATATCCTCTCTTGAAAGATCACTTACAACAACCTTTTCCGCTCCCTTTGCCTTAAGTATCTCGCCCAGTTTTTCGGCAGCCTCAGCCGTGTGACCGTGTATAGAGCCATAGGCTATGAGAATGCCCTTATCCTCCGGAGCATATGAGCTCCATACATTGTATTTGTCTATATAATATTCAAGATTTTCGCTGAGTATGGGTCCGTGGAGAGGACATATAATGCCTATATCCAGCTTTGCGGCCTTTTTCAGAAGAGCCTGTACCTGAGCCCCGTACTTTCCTACTATATTGAAATAATATCTTCTGGCTTCGCAGGCCCAGTCCTCGTCTGCGTCAAGAGCGCCGAACTTTCCGAATCCGTCAGCCGAGAACAATATCTTGTCCTTTTCGTCATACTCAACCATAACTTCGGGCCAGTGAACCATGGGAGCAAATATAAAATGCAGCTTATGTTCTCCAAGCTCCAGAACGTCTCCGTCCTTTACCGTAACGCATCTTTCGGAAATATCCTTGTCAAAAAACTGTTTATAATATACAAATGTCTTTGCGTTTCCCACGATTTTAAGCTCGGGATATTTTACAGCCGCCTTTTCAATGTTGGCAGCGTGATCGGGCTCCATATGTGAGACTACAAGATAGTCGGGCTTTCTGCCTCCAAGAGCCTCTTCCAGATTAGAAAACCACTCGTCGGATACCCTTTTGTCTGCCGTATCCATAACGGCGATCTTTTCGTCCAGAATAAGATATGAGTTGTAGGACATACCCTCAGGCACTACATACTGACTTTCAAAAAGGTCGATTTCCCTGTCGTCACAGCCTATATAAACAACATCGTTTGTAACTTTGAATATACTCATTTAAAAAATCCTTTCTTGCTTAAATTTTATTTTTTATTTTTTTGGCATTTGCCATATATCTATACACAACCTATTTTATTATATCACACATTAATTATTTTGCAACGAATTTTAAAAAATTGTCATTTTATTTGGAGTCGTCGGTGGGGCCGTAGGTGGCAAGAGACGCTGCCAGCTTATTTACGGTTTCTTCGTTCTGTTCCGTTTCGGCCTCTGCATAATAGTATGTCTTGCCGTCAGAAGAAGTATTTTCTATAATAGCGTATTTTTCGGTGACTTTTTCACCGTTTTCGTCCTCGGTATATTCAGTGATATAGACAATGTCGGACATATACTTTACGCCGTTTTTTTCGCTGTAGCTGAAGTCCTTTATTTCCATATCATACTCCGCTTCGCCTGCGTAGCTTTTTTCATAAAATTCTTCAAGCTCCTCTCTTGTGCGGGGCATTGCGTCATACATTCTGCCGTTTGAGTCCTCTTCTCCGTGAGATGTAAATATATCCCCCTTGTCCGAAAAAAAGCTCATTACGCCGTTGTCAAGCTGACCTACTGTATAACCCTCATCGGGCAGAACTATCGACACGCTGCCGTCATCGGATACTATCTCGGCTCCCTTCGGCTCGGAAACATCCTCCGATTTTTCGCAGCCGCAGACGCAAAAAGCCGCCAAAGCCGCAGCAAACAATATTTTAAATATATTCAATACATTCAATATATTCATTATTTTCATATTAAAAAACCTCCCTGCCCTTATTTTTTTATATCTGTTATAATTCATATGCAAAAAAGTCCCCAAACAACAACAGGGCGCTCTTTCCGAACACCCTGTATTTATATTCTGTGATTTATACCTCTATACCTATTTCCTCAATACACAGCAAAGCTTTCCACAGACCTTTCGCAGGATTCCACGGCGTCTTTTCTGTATATCTGTCCTGCCGCAACGCAAACCCTGTCCTTGCCGCAGATAGATTTTGAAACCGTATAAAACTCATTTTTGCTGCCCTCATCATCGGGGACATCAAATTTTATCGTGTAGGAATAGGTCCTTACATTTTTATCATCGTCTTCATTCAGACTGAACCTCTGTACGTCTACCCAGTCTGCCGAAATTCCTGCTTTTTCAAGAATTTTCAGCACGTCCTCCTTATTCTTGGGGACGTTTTTATACGCCGAACCGTCATCGTCTCCATAGTATATGTTTATCATACCTGCGTCCTCCGAAAAGCCTATACAGCCTTCCTCGTCAGAAGAAAGCCGCCAGTTTTCATTGGGGAGCATTATATAAAGACCCTTTTCGCCGTCATTGTATTCAAGTCCGCCGGGATTTGCCGTACGCGCGGCAGTCTGCGCCTCCCCGAGAGGATCCGCAGCCTTTGTGTCTTCTCTTTGGTTGTTTTTGTCACAGCCTGAAAAAGAAAGTAAAAGCAGAGCAAATAATATAAATACTGCCGGCATACATTTTTTCATATATTACCTCTCATGCAGAATTTTTATTTAAGCGTAATCTACCGCCCTTGTTTCTCTGATAAGGTTTACTTTTATTTTTCCCGGATATTCAAGCTCGGCATGGATCTTTTCGGCAATTTCCCTTGCCATGACCTTCATTCCGTCATCGTCTACCATATCGGGAATAATCATAATTCTCAGTTCACGTCCTGCCTGAATGGCAAATGACTTTTCGACTCCCTCAAACGAAGAAGCAATATTTTCCAGAGACTCAAGTCTCTTTATATACGATTCAAGAGTTTCTCTCCTTGCTCCGGGACGGGCTGCCGAAATAGCGTCCGCTGCCTGAACAAGAACAGCAACTATATTCTGAGGCTCCACATCGCCATGATGCGCCTCTACCGCATTTATAATAACCGGAGATTCGTGATACTTCCGGCACAAAGCGACTCCAAGCTCGATATGCGAGCCGTCCATATCGTGGTCAATGGCCTTTCCTATATCATGCAAAAGGCCCGCACGTTTTGCAAGTGTTGGGTCAATTCCCAGCTCGGCAGCCATAATGCCGCAGAGATGAGATACCTCCATAGAATGCTTAAGCACATTCTGTCCATAGCTTGTTCTGAATTTGAGCTTTCCAAGAAGTTTTATAAGCTCGGGGTGAAGATTGTGGACGCCTGTCTCAAAGGTAGCTGTCTCACCCTCTTCTTTGATGTTCTGTTCAACCTCTTTTTTGGCCTTTTCAACCATTTCTTCTATCCTTGCAGGATGAACACGGCCGTCTATTATCAGTCTTTCGAGAGCGATCCTTGCGATCTCACGTCTCATTGCGTCAAAGCCCGAAAGTATAACGGCCTCGGGAGTATCGTCTATAATAAATTCTATTCCCGTAAGTGATTCGAGGGCTCTTATGTTTCGTCCCTCACGTCCGATGATCCTGCCCTTCATTTCATCGTTAGGCAGAGTTACCACCGATACTGTACTCTCGGCAACATGATCAACTGCGCAGCGCTGTATGGCGCTTGCAATAATATCTCTTGCCTTTTTCTCACAGTTCTGCTTTATTTCAGCCTCATATTCCTTGATCAAAACAGCCTTGTCATGCTTCAGATCGTCCTCAAGGGACTCAAGTATAACCGCCCTTGCCTCCTCTGTGGTAAGTCCGGATATCCTCTCAAGCTCCGCCTGTCTGCTTTCCAGAAGTTCATCGGCGGATTTAAGCTTTTTGTCTATGGTTTCAAGCCTCTTTGTAAGAACCTCGTTTCTCTTGTCAAGCGAATCCGACTTTCTGTCAAGGTTTTCTTCCTTTTGCTGAAGTCGTTTTTCCTGTCTTTGCAGATCGCTCTTTCGGTCTCTGACCTCTTTTTCAAGCTCGTTCTTGGTTCTGATGCTTTCTTCCTTTGCTTCCACAAGAATTTCTTTTTTTCTTGTCTCTGCGGTTTTCTTTGCTTCAAGGATAATGTTTTCAGCTTCTTTTTCTGCAGAACCAATTGCTGCCTCGGCAGTCTTTTTTCTCATAATATAGCCTATGGCGTATCCTGCGCCCAGTCCTATGGCAAGCGCAAGCACGACAAAGACTATACACAAAATTGGTTGCATAATAGAACCTGTACCTCCTTATTTGATTTTCAATGTTCATACGCAGCCGAAGTCTTTGAGACTCTTAAGCTCATAAAAACTTATCTTCGGCCGCAGACGCTGCGCCTTGTCCCTGCGCAGCCTGCCCGAATCATCGGGGCTTCAATATGTATGGAGCCTTGGCTCCCTCGGCCTATGCGGACAAAAACGAAAAAAGGTTATCCCGTCTTTCCGCCGTATATCCCACAAACCATTTCTCCTTTATGCGGTTTTGTATACAGCCGACCCTCCGTCCGCAGGACATGATCCCTATATATAATATATCCGTCCCGCCGAACCTGCGGTCGGTATGTATCCGTAACCGAAATAAAAAAGAATTTAAAAAGCTCGGAAAAACCCCGAAACGCAGATCCTTCCGAATACAGTGATTAAATCTATTTTAAGCACAGCTTATGTCCCGTGACATCTTTGCCTCGGCAAAAGAACACGCAGAACAAGCTGCGTTAAAACCGAAAAAAAATCAATATGCTTACCGAATTCCGCAGACCTTAACGGCTATTTGGTCTGAAATACGTCTCACAAACAGAGCCGCACATACACATTCGATACTGATATTATAATACATCATTTCAGCAATTCTGTCAAGCAGAAAATAAACGGCGCAAAAACCGCCTGCGCAGCTTTTGTGCCGTTTTGTTTATACGTCAGTTGAATGCTTTTTTTATTTTGTCCGAAAAGCTCTCTTTCTTCGGCAGTCCGCCAAATTCTCTTATAAGCTCCTTTTGTTTGTCGGAAAGATTTGTGGGGATCTCCACCTTTACTGTGACTATATGGTCTCCACGTCTGTTGGGTGTTCTGAGATAAGGCACTCCCTTGCCCTTTAAGAATATCTTTGCATCGGGCTGCGTGCCGGGCTTTATATTGTACTTTTCCTCTCCGTCTATGGTGCGTATGGTGACCTCCGCCCCTAAAATGGCCTGAACGACACTTATCTTTATATCCGAAAGTATATTTCTGTCCTGCCGCACAAATTCGGCGCTGGGGCGAACGCTTACCGTGACGAGCAGATCTCCGTAGCCGCCTCCGCCCGTGCCTGCCTGACCGTGACCGCTCTTTCTGATGGTCTGGCCGTTGCTTATTCCGCAGGGTATATCAAGCTCGATCTGCTTTTTCTTTCTGACTCTGCCGGTACCGTTGCAGCTTGTACAGGGATCCTTCACGATCTTGCCTCTTCCGCCGCAGGTATGACAGGTGGTGACCGTCTGAGCCATACCGAACATCGTCTGTCTTGTGACGGTTTCACTGCCCGAGCCGTGACAGGTGGGACAGGTCTGAGGCGAAGTCCCCGGTTTTGCTCCCGTACCGTGGCAGGTGTCGCAGTTGTCTATAGTATCGACATCAATAGTCTTTTTGCAGCCGAACACAGCCTCCTCAAACGTCAGCACGATAGTCATAGAAATATCCGCGCCCCTGCTTGGGCCGTTTCTTCTTCTGCTGCCGCCGCCGAATATGCTGCCGAACATATCTCCGAATATGTCGCCCATATCCATTCCCGAAAAACCGCCCGAAAAGTCTCCCGAAAAGCCGCCGCCTCCCATGCCGCCCTGTTCAAAGGCGGAATGTCCGTAGCGGTCATATGCCGCTCTCTTGTCGGGATCCGAAAGAACCTCGTTGGCCTCGTTCAGCTCCTTGAATTTTGCCTCGGCCTGTGGATCGTTTGGATGAAAGTCGGGGTGGCATTCCTTGGCTTTTTTTCTGTATGCTTTTTTTATCTGATCCTGAGAGGCTGTTCTTTCAACGCCCATTACCTCATAATAATCTCTTTTTTCTGCCATTATAATCTATCCTTTTAATAAAAGCGCATTACTGATCTATTATGTCGTCATTCTGTCCGGGGTTACCCGTGCCGGCATTTCCGCCCATATTGTTAGGGTCTATGCCCGATGCCTGAGCCTGCTGATACAGCTTTGTCGTAAATTCGTTAAGCACCTTTGTGAGATTCTCCGTAGCGTTCTTAAGGGTCTGCACATCGGTTTCGCTCATTGTTTCGGGAACCATTCCCTCCGCAAGGGTCTTTACATTGTTTACCTCTGTTTCGATTTTAGCCTTGTCCTCGGGCGATATTTTGTCCCCAAGATCGCTGAGGGTCTTTTCCGTCTGGAAAACGATCGTGTCGGCCTCGTTCTTTGTGTCTACGGCGTCCTTGCGCTTTTTGTCCTGCTCGGCATACTGAGCCGCCTCTTTAACGGCCTTGTCGATTTCTTCATCGCTTAAGTTGGTTGACGATGTGATGGTTATATCCTGCTGCTTTCCTGTACCGAGATCCTTTGCGGTAACCTTTACGATGCCGTTTGCGTCTATGTCGAAGGTTACTTCGATCTGAGGTACTCCTCTGGGAGCTGCGGGAATGCCGTCAAGACGGAACATACCCAGAGACTTGTTGTCCCTTGCAAGGGGTCTTTCGCCCTGTACTATATTTATATCAACTGCTGTCTGATTATCCGCATAGGTAGAGAATATCTGCTTTTTGTTTACGGGGATAGTCGTGTTTCTGGGTATAAGGGTCGTTGCCACTCCTCCCGCTGTCTCTATGCCCAGAGTAAGAGGAGTTACGTCAAGAAGAAGCACCGTGCCTGCGCCTGCGTCTCCTGCAAGAGTTCCGCCCTGAATAGCCGCTCCTATGGCAACGCATTCATCGGGATTTATGCCCTGGAAAGGCTTTTTGCCCGTTATCTTGGCTACCTCGTCCTGAACGGCAGGTATTCTGGTAGAGCCGCCCACAAGTATAACCTTGTCAAGCTCCGATGCCGACAGATCGGCGTCCGAAAGAGCCGTGCGGACGGGACCTAATGTGGCGTCCACAAGATCCGCCGTAAGCTCGTTGAACTTTGCTCTTGAAAGAGTTACGTCCATATGCTTGGGGCCGTCCTGGTTCATGGTAATGAAAGGAAGATTGATGTTTGTGGTCGTAGCCGATGAAAGCTCCTTCTTTGCCTTTTCGGCAGCCTCCTTAAGTCTCTGCATAGCCATCTTGTCAGAAGAGAGGTCAATACCCTCCTTTGACTTGAAATCGGATATAAGATAATTTATTATCCTCTGGTCGAAGTCGTCTCCGCCAAGGCGGTTGTTTCCTGCTGTGGCAAGAACCTCTATGGTTCCGTCGCATATATCTATTATAGAAACATCGAATGTGCCGCCGCCAAGGTCATAGACCATTATTTTCTGTTCGTTTTCGTTGTCAAGTCCGTATGCGAGAGCAGCCGCCGTAGGTTCGTTTATGATTCTCTTTACGTCAAAGCCCGCTATTTTTCCCGCATCCTTTGTTGCCTGTCTCTGAGAGTCCGTAAAATACGCAGGAACCGTTATAACTGCCTCGTTAACGGCCTCGCCCAGATAGCTTTCGGCGTCCTTTTTAAGCTTCTGAAGTATCATTGCCGATATTTCCTGAGGCGAAAACTTCTTTCCGTCATTTTCAAACTTATAGTCCTCTCCCATGTGACGCTTTATCGAAATAACCGTACCTGCCACATTTGTGACAGCCTGTCTCTTTGCCGTTTCTCCCACAAGTCTTTCGCCTGTTTTCGTAAATCCCACAACAGAGGGAGTTGTGCGGAAGCCCTCGCTGTTGGCTATGACCACGGGCTGGCCGCCTTCCATAACGGCAACACATGAGTTTGTTGTTCCGAGATCAATTCCTATAATTTTTCCCATTTTCATTTCCTCCTGTTAAAAATATTCATATTTATATTTTTATTCTTGATTGACTTATTTTTGTTTTTGTGGCTGTATCCTTAGTTTGCAACCTGCACCATAGCGGGTCTTATGACCCTGTCCTTATGCTTATAGCCCTTCTGGAGAACCTGCGAAACCACATTTTCGCCAAGCTCCTCGTTTTCGATATGCATTACTGCATTATGGAGATTCGGGTCAAAAACCTGCCCTTCCGCCTCTATTTCTTCAACTCCCATAGATACGAAAGCCGTCTGCATCTGCTTGAAGATCATTTCCACGCCCTTATAGAATCCGCTTTCCTTATCGGGTTCGGAGCTGAGGGCTCTTTCAAAATTGTCAAGCACGGGCAAAAGCTTTTCGGCTGCATCTGCCATACCCATTGAATACATCATAGATTTTTCGGCAGCCGTTCTTTTTCTGAAGTTGTCAAACTCAGCCAGATTTCTGAGTATCCTGTCCTTAAGCTCCCTGACCTCGTTTTCTAGCTTTTCTTCTTTTGAAGGCTCGTCATCGGAGGGCTTTTCGTTCTCTGTCGGTTCTTTTGTATCTTCTGCGGCTGCTTCGCTGTTTGTGTCCTCGGCAGCTTCTTCGGCAGTCCCTTGTTCTTTTTCGGGTGTTTCCTTCAATTCTTCATTTTCTGCGCTCATATTGCGTCAACCTCCTATCAGTGCTTTTATGACCTCATTCAGACTGCTCACCGTTTCTGAAATAACCGAGACGGCCTGCGAATAATTCATTCTCGTGGGGCCTATAACTCCTATAATGCCTGCGTTTCCGTCACCGAGATTGCAGCTTGTCTTTATTATAGAGATCTCCCTAAGCTGAGATATATTGTTTTCTCCGCCTATTATGATCTGTACTTCGTTTTCGTTTCCCGAATTGTTTTTAAGCAGCCTGTGGAGGACGTCCTTTTGCTCCAGAACGCTGAAAACCTCTTTCGCCTTGGAGACATCCGAAAAACCGGGATAGTCAAGAATGTGGTCTACTCCGCTGTAGTATATGCCCGAATTTTTTCTTCCTCCCTTGAAGATAGCCGAAAACACCTTTTCCACAAGCTCGGCGCTGCCTTCAAACTCCGCTGCCACAACTCCTGCGGCATATTCGTTAAGCTCCGATCCATAAAACTCTATATATTCGTTTATTGCGGAGCTTATGCGGTTCAGCTCGTCAATATCGGGTATATTTTCCGCCCTTATGATGGTGTTGTCCACCTTTTTGTTTTCGGTTACGCTCACCATAACGAGGCTTCGGCTGTCCACAGGCACAAGGGATATTCTTTTCAGCCTGTCGTCCTCGCCGTCCGCCTCAGTAACGACAGCGGCGTAGTTTGTGAGCCTTGCGAGAGCCTTTGCTGTCTGTTCCATAAGATAGTCTATGCGGCTTATATTGTTGGCGATAAGCTCTCTGAGGAATATGCTCTCATTTTCGGGCAGTCTGCTTTTATGCATAAGTCTGTCCACATACAGCCTGTAGCCCTTGTCAGAGGGTACTCTGCCTGCCGATGTGTGGGGCTGATGGATAAGTCCCATCTCTTCCAGATCGCTCATTTCGTTTCTTATGGTGGCTGAGGATATGCCGAGAGGATATTTTTTCGATATAGTCCTTGAACCTACGGGGTCTCCCGTTTTTATATAGTCGGTGATTATTGCTTCAAGGATTCTTATTTTTCTTTCGTTTAGATTCATTCGGATCACCTGCAAAAAAGCTTACATAAGCTCCTGTCAGCACTCCTTGGCGCTGAGTGCTGATTTACTCATATAAAAATAACACCTGCCGAGACAAATGTCAAGTACCTTGACGATAATTTTTGTATAACCTAAGCTTTAGTATATTCAACGGGGTCTTGCTAAGTCATATAAATTCCGCAAAAATCGTGTTGGATACGTCTATGCCCCTGTCGGTGAGCTTAAGAGAGGTATCGTCCGTTTCCAAAAGCCCCATTCTGCAATACTTTTCGATAACATTTGCGAATCTGTCATAAAGACCGATCCCGAAATTTTTTGAAAAGTCCGAAAACCTTACGCCCTCGCTCATACGAAGTCCCAAAAACATAAACTCGCCTATTTTGTCATCCGTACTGAGCTTTTCCGTCTCACCTGCGGTATTGCCCTTTATATATTCTTCAAAGCTGTCGGTATTTGACGATCTTATATCGTCATAGAGAGAATGAGCCGAAAGTCCGAAGCCTATATAGTTATATCTTTTCCAATAGCCTATGTTGTGTCTGCACTCTCTGCCCGACTTTGAAAAATTCGAGATTTCATATCTGTGAAATCCATATTCACTCAGAATCTCACTTGTTTTTCTATACATAATACGATCCAGAATCTCATTTGTCTGATAATTTTTGTATTTTTTAAAAAATTCAGTGCCTTCTTCTATAATAAGACTGTAGGCGGATATATGAGAAGGCTCAAGCTCAGCAGCCTTTCGCAGGCTTTTTTCCCAGCTTTCAAGGGTCTGCCCCGGGAATGAAAACATAAGATCCAGATTTACATTGTCAAAGCCTGCCTCTCTTATTTTCATATAAGAGGAAACAGCCTTTTCTCCGCTGTGGACTCTGCCCAGCGTCTTAAGCTCCTCATCGCAGAACGACTGAACCCCCATACTCACTCTGTTTATGCCTGCGCTCTTATATACGGCAAGCTTTTCGGCGCTTATACTTTCGGGATTTGCCTCCATGGATATTTCGCAGTCATCGCTTACGGAAAAGCTTTTTGAGACCGTGTCCATTATATCATAAATATGCCCTGCGTCAATAAAAGAGGGCGTTCCTCCGCCTATAAAAACCGTATCGACCCGTTCGCCCCTGTGCGGACAGGCTTTTATCTCTTTTATAAGCATCTCCTTATATGCGTTCACAGCGGCCTCATCGCCGAAAAAGGAATTGAAATCGCAGTATGCGCATTTTTTTATGCAAAAGGGTATGTGTACATATATTTCGAGCATTCCGGCACATCCTTTCCTGTTGGTATTATACGCAAAAAGGGACCGGGTTATCTGCCCGATCCGCAGTATGTTTTTTTCGGTCTGTCATATAGGATTTTACGTTATTGAATTAATTTAATATAAGTCGTGCTATGTTTATCATTTTTTCGCCCGTGTTCATACTCTTTGTCTGCATATAGCGGTGAGCCTGCTCCTCAGTCATATGATATTTATGTATGAGTATGCCCTTGGCCTGTTGTATGATCATTTCTTCGTCCTCCGTACGGAACTGATTGTGTATGAGCGCTCTGTGATTGTCGAGGTTCATAAGCATACTTACAGAATAAATAAGATCGGTACGGTTTAAAGGAACTGTCAGCTTGAAAACCCTGTCGTTGGGAAGGTCGTCCAGAGTGTCCATAGTGCCTATGGCGAGAATATGAAAATTATCGGGTATAAAGTCAAGTACGTCTATGAGTACGGTATCCTTGAATCTGTCTCCGCAGACAATTACTCCGTCCTCAAACATATTTATTTTTGTAAGAAGCTCAGAGGACGTTGTGCAGACGGCGTTATAGTGTATACCGCCTGTTTTAAGCATTGCGGCCACCTTATTTCCTGCCTTGCCGCTGCGAAAAGCAATAAATACATTGTTGCTCAATACCATATGCAACACCTCCGAGTTTGTTGTTGTGATACTTGTACATATTTGTCATAAAGCCCGAAAAACAATTCTTTTCGGCAGCATTTTGATGATCCATAAAAAGATCCTGCCTCCGCAGAGACAGGATCCATAAACGCCAAATCAATAAGTAAACAGATAGTTGTCAATTTCCCACTGAGAAACGCTTGTTCTGAATGCGTCCCACTCTACTTTCTTCATTCTCTTGAAACAGTCATAAGCGTGTTCGCCCAGAATCTCTCTTACAAGGGGATCCTTATCCATTTCTTTGATAGCTGCCTCAAGACTTCCGGGAAGGTTGTCAACGCCGAGAGCTGCTCTCTCCTGGGGAGTCGATTTGAAAAGGTTTATATCAACAGAATCTCTGATCTTCATATTCTTTTCGATACCGTCAAGGCCTGCCGCGATACAAACCGCAAGGCAAAGGTAGGGATTTGTTGAGGGGTCGGGGCTTCTCAGCTCGCAGCGTGTACCCATACCTCTCGATGCCGGTATTCTGATTATATCCGAACGGTTTGAAGCTGACCATGCAACATAGCAGGGAGCCTCATAACCGGGAACCAGTCTCTTATATGAGTTTACAAGGGGATTTGTAATGGCTGTAATGCCCTTTACGTGTCTTAAAACGCCCTCGATATAGCTGTATGCCGTAGATGAAAGCTGAAGTCCCGTAGGATCATCGGGATCATAGAATGCATTCACTGTCTTGCCGTCCTTTTTTGTGAAAAGGGACATATTTGTATGCATACCTGAACCGTTTATACCGAACTTTGGCTTTGGCATAAATGTCGCATGAAGTCCGTACTTCTTAGCTATGGTCTTTACTACGGTTCTGAAAGTAACAACATAGTCGGCAGTCGTGACTGCGTCCTCATATTTGAAGTCTATTTCGTGCTGACCGGGAGCAACCTCGTGATGAGACGCCTCTATAGTATATCCCATCTGTTCAAGAGTGAGACAGATCTCACGGCGGCAGTCCACAGCAGAGTCAAGAGGAGCCAGATCGAAATATCCTGCCGTATCGTTTACCTTCTTTGTGGGGTAGCCGTTGTCATCGGTATGGAAAAGGAAAAACTCACATTCGTTTCCTATATTTACCGTATAACCCATATCGGCAGCCTTCTTTACCACTCTTTTAAGGATTCCTCTTGGGTCGCCCTCAAAAGGCTCGCCGTCGGGAGTATATACATCGCAGATAAAGCGCGCAACCTTGCCATGCTGAGGTCTCCAGGGGAAGATAGTAAAGGTGTCAAGATCGGGCTTAAGATACATATCGGACTCGTCTATCTTTACAAAGCCTTCTATCGAAGAACCGTCAAACATCATACCGTCCTCAAGAACGCTCTTAAGTGAGGATTTGAGAATAGCAACATTCTTCGGCTGTCCCGCAATATCAATGAACTGAAGTCTTATAAATTTAACATCCTCTTCATCGACCATTCTGAGAATATCTTCCTTGCTATACTTTGCCATAAAATTATCTCCTTTCGGGCATATGTAAAATACGCTATGCTTTCTTTATAAAAAGAAAGGACGATATAAAGCGCTTGGCTTTATCCGTCCTTGATTTGATGTTTTAATTATATTCACTTCGGCTGCGTTTGTCAACAGTTTTTTGACTTTAAAAATAAATTTGTGCATTTTTTATAAAAATTTGCCTTATATATACTCCTGTCATATCCTATATGACTGATTTTATTTTTCTTCCCTGTCAAAAAATTCTTTATAAAGCTCTTCTTTTCTGTCGGCTTTAAGTCTGAACCTTTCTCTGTAGGACTCTATCTCATCGGGAATTATGTCTCCGTAAACTATACATTCGCTTTCATCCGCCTCCGTGACGGGGTCGCCGTAGGTGTTATATAGCCCCGAGCCTCCGTTATATATTATGCCGTCGCCCACTCCCGTGCGGTTTATGCCTGCTACGCAGCATTGATTTTCGATCGCCCTCGCTCTGAGGAGAGCCGTCCACTGGCTTATACGCTTGGCAGGCCAGTTGGCTATTATAACAAGCAGATGGCTTCGGCGTGATGCCGCCGAAAATATTTCGGGAAAGCGCAGATCATAGCACACATAGGGAGACACCCATACGTCACCTATCCTTACCGTACAGAGGTGATCTCCTCCCGAAAAGAACTTCCCCTCCTCGCTGTAAGAAAAGGGATGTATCTTGTCATAGCTGCAAAGTACCTCGCCGTTTTTATCCACAATGACAAAACGATTGTAGTTTTTTCCGTTTTCCGAAACAATAAACCCAAAGCCTACGGCTATCTTGTACCTTGCCGCCGCCTCGCTTATTTTCGCCGTTGTGTATGAGCCCTCAGACTTTTCAGAGCATTTTTCGATGTTCACCGTAAAGCCCGTAAAGCTCATTTCGGGAAAAACTATAAGATCGGCTTTGCGGCGAGCCGCCTCCTCTATAAATTTTTCCGCCCGTTTAAGGTTTTCGTCCTTTTCCTCCCACAATATATCTGTCTGACAAAGCGCAATCCTCATACCCATTCACCTCAGATCAAATATTTTTTTAAGCATTCTTCCTACGCCGGAGCTGTTGTTGTCATATTCGGTTACTTTATGGCAGAGCCTTTTCACCGATTCATCGCCGTTTTTCATACAGACCGAAAGCCCTGCAAGCCTTAGCATAGACAGATCGTTTTCGCTGTCGCCGAATACTATTGTCCTTTCGGGCTTTATTCCCTTTTTTGTCATAAGCTCTTTCAGAGCGGCGCCCTTTGAGGCTCTGTCGGATATAATGTCCAAAACGGTTTCGCCTGCAAATACTGCGTTTATGCCCGAAATGCTCCTAAGATCCCTCTGTATGCGTTCAAGCCTTTCCTTTTCTTCAACCGCAACCACTTTAAGAACCTTTTGTCCCACTATATCGCCGCCGTCCTTTATTTCAAAAACGTCCAGATCCATATAGTTTTCGTATTCCTTGCCTGTGAGAGCTTTTAGTTTAAGCCCCAGATCAAGACCCTTGCTGTACGCCCTGTCTATTGTATAGGCTCTGTAACCTGCCGCATTTCTGTCGAGATAATCCACGATCATTTCGAGACTTTCTTCGGGTATGCTCTCATTTCTGTATATTTCACCTGTGGCAGGATTTCTTGCGGTAGCGCCGTTGCAGCCTATGACGATTATGTCTCCTCCTATCTCCCTTGCAAAGTCAAAGGCGAGGACATCGTTTCTGCCCGTAGCTATGACAAAATCCACTCCCATTTCCATAACCTGCCTTATGGCGTCTATGTTTTCTTCCGAAAGATAGCCTTTGTCGTCTATCAGCGTAAAATCGCAGTCACATACCAACAAATCATATTTTTTATTCACTGTGCGCACCTCCGTTACAGTCGGAAGCCCTGTCTCCTCCAAGCACCTCGGAGATCAGAACCGCCGCAAATATAAGCCCAAAGCCTATGGACAGCCTAAGCGTCAGCTTTTCGTCATCATAAAGTATGAGCGAGAACAAAACTCCGAAAACAGCCTCCAAGCTCAGTATAAGGGCTGCGGCGGAAGGGTTTGTATACTTCTGCCCTATATTCTGAAAAAGAAGCCCTATCGCCGTTGCTCCCACCGAAAGATACAATATATCGGGAATATACGACAGGGGAACCGTCTTTGGCAAGGGCTCCGTCAGCAGTCCCACAGACAGAGACAGCACGGCTGCGGTGCCGAACTGCACTATCGAAAAAAGCACGGGATCCTTATCGCCAAACACCTTTGCCACATATGATATATGCAGGGCATAAAAAAATCCGCACAAAATCGTCAGAAGATCGCCCCTCGCTATCGACAGTCCGTCATCAAGGGTAACAAACCCAAATCCCGTCATACAGACGACAGCGGCTGCCACATTATAAACAGACGGCTTTCTTTTGCTCAGCGCCCAGAACAAAAAAGGCGTTATAATACAATAGCCTGCCGTAAGAAAGGCATTTTTCCCCGGTGTGGTGCCTGCAAGCCCCACGGTCTGCACAGCATAGGCAAGCCACAAAAACGCCCCCGCCGTTATGCCTTTTATTATGTAATCCCTGTTTATAAGCCCGTATTTTTTTATAAAAACCACCGACATAAGCGCAAACGCTATCAGAAACCTTATTCCTATTGTCAGCAACGGCGGAACAGTCTCAATGGCATCCTTTACAATAACAAATGAAAGCCCCCATATGACCGCCGCCGCAAAGAGGGCAGCCTTTGCCCATAACTTTTTGTTCATACTCCGCAGCTCCTCATACAAACCTGTTCAGCTCTTCGTTATATTCATATCCTATGGAGCCAAGAGCCTTTGTTATTTCGTCCCTGTCGCATTCCAGATCCGAAACAAGCGCGTCCAGAGAGGTATATTCGTCTCTCAGCTTTGTATTTATATAGCTCAGAAGTATTGCGGGATCCTTTGGCATATATATATTCTCCTTTTTTATTGCCGACCGAAGTTATTGTTTATTTTTCTTTTTTAACATTATAATACTGCTTATTCAAATTGTCAAATTCATAAGCCCCGCCCCGATATATTTCTTTCGGGTCATATATGCCGATATACCAACATACCAATATGGTCGGTTTGATATAGAAAAAATCTATATCTTACCATTATCAATTTGTATTTTACATAAATGAGGTATATTGCTATACTTATGATAACGGGCATAAATCTTAGACTGTGCCTTTGGGAAAGCGCCAAAGCCCACGGCGGAAAATTTTTCTCCCGAATTATATTTTCCGACAGCTTTGACCGCTTTCTCCCCAAAAATGTTGAAAGGATAAATATACTATGAAAACATCTGTAATAGGCTACCCCCGTGTGGGAGCCCAAAGAGAGCTTAAATTTGCCTCCGAAAAATATTTCCGAGGTGAGATAAAAGCCGAGGAGCTTGAAAAAACCGCAAAAGCCGTCAGGCTGTCAAATCTTTCCGCACAGAAAGAAAAGGGGATTGACTTCATACCATCAAACGACTTCTCCTACTATGACAATCTGCTTGATATGGCATTTATACTGGGCATTGTTCCAAAGCGCTACAGAGATCTTGGCGTTTCGGAGCTTGACACATATTTTGCAATGGCAAGAGGCTATCAGGGTTCAGCAGGAAATGTAAAGGCTCTTCCAATGAAAAAGTGGTTCAACACAAATTATCACTATGTTGTACCCGAAATAGACGATGATACCGTTATAAAGGTTTCTTCAGACAAGCCTGCTGCGGAATATAAGGAGGCTCTTGACGAGGGCATATCCACCGTTCCCGTGCTTATAGGGCCTTTTACGCTTCTTTCTCTCTCACGCTATACGGGCAAGAAGAAAGCAGCCGATTTTATAAATTCTGCGTCTGCGGCATATAAGGAGCTTATAAACAATATAGGCAGCCCCGTTATAAGTATTGCCGAGCCATGTCTTGTAAAGGATCTCTCCTCGGAGGATATAGACCTGTTCAAGGCTCTGTACGCCCAAATTCTTTCAGGCGGACAAAAAATAATACTCAGGACTTATTTCGGAGACATAAGAGACTGTTACAGCGATGTTATTTCCCTTGGCTTTGCAGGCATAGGCATAGATTTTGTCGAGGGTAAGGAAAGTCTTTCTCTCCTTAAGAAATACGGATTTCCCGATGACAAGCTGCTTTTCGCAGGCGTAGTTAACGGAAAGAATATATGGAAGAACAACTACGAAAAAACCCTGTCTCTCTTAACCGAAATAAATAAATATGCCAAAAATACGGTTCTTGACACGTCCTGCTCCCTTCTTCACGTTCCCTACACGCTCAGAAGCGAAACAAAGCTTTCGGACGAATATACAAAGCATTTTGCCTTTGCAGAAGAAAAGCTTTCGGAGCTTTCGGAGCTTAAGGCCATCGTTTCTGCCGAAAATCCTGCCGAAACACCCGAATACAAGGCAAATATCGCCATATTCAAGGAAGAAAGAGACTGCAGCGACAATGCCGTAAAGGAGAGAGTAGCCTCAATAAAGGACTCCGACTTCGTACGTCTGCCGTCCTTTGAGGAAAGAGAAAAAATTCAAAAGAAGAGATTTGATCTTCCTCTGCTGCCTACAACGACAATAGGCTCGTTCCCTCAGACCTCAGATGTAAGAGCCAACAGGCTTGCATACCGCAAGGGAAATATCTCCGAAGAACAGTATAAACAATTCAACAGGGATAAAATCGCTCAGTGCATAAAGCTTCAGGAAGAGATCGGCCTTGACGTGCTTGTTCACGGAGAATACGAAAGAAACGATATGGTTGAATACTTCGGCGAAAGTCTCAGGGGATTTCTCTTTACCGAAAAAGCGTGGGTACAGTCCTACGGCACACGTTGTGTAAAGCCTCCTATCATATGGGGCGATGTATCGAGAGAAAAGCCAATCACCACAGAATGGTCGGTATATGCAAACAGTCTCACCGACCACCCCGTAAAGGGTATGCTTACAGGGCCTGTGACTATACTCAACTGGTCCTTCCCAAGAGAGGATATATCCCTTAAGGAAAGCGCATATCAGATAGCCTTCGCCATAAGGGACGAGGTTCTTGACCTCGAATCCGCAGGCATAAGCATAATACAGGTGGACGAGGCTGCTCTGAGAGAAAAGCTGCCCCTGCGCAGATCCGATTGGTACAGCGACTATCTTGACTGGGCAATTCCTGCGTTTCGTCTTGTTCATTCGGGAGTAAAGCCCGAAACCCAGATCCATACCCATATGTGCTACAGTGAATTTACAGACATTATAAAGGCCATAGACAGTATGGATGCCGATGTAATCACCTTTGAGGCATCCCGTTCGGATCTCCTCATACTCGATTCGCTTATCCAAAACAATTTCCGCACGGAAGTCGGCCCCGGAGTATATGACATACATTCTCCGAGGATCCCCTCCAAGGAAGAAATAAAATCGGCTCTCAGAAAAATGCTTGAAAAGATTCCCGTACAAAAGCTTTGGGTCAACCCCGACTGCGGCCTTAAGACAAGAGACACCTACGAAACAAAGCCAAGTCTTGAAAATCTCGTAGCCGCCGCAAAGGAACTCAGAGCCGAATATGAGAACTAAGCCGACAAGCCTAAGACCATAGAAAAACACAAATCAAACCTTTAAACCTCTTCGATTAATCAAAAAAGCAGTATTTCAGCTGTTGAGGATCTCCTCAGATATGCGAATACTGCTTTTTTATTTATATTTATTATGTATTTATAATATGATACCATCAGCCTGTCAGTCATACAAACAAAGGCAGGCTTCTGTGACATATCCATACCGGCAATACATCGGCAGGACTGTCACAAATATCCATCAAAGTTATCTGTCAAAAATATCTGTCTGTACAGAACTAAGCCGACAAGCCTAAGACCATGGAAAAACACAAACCAAACCTTTAAACCTCTTCGATTAATCAAAAAAGCAGTATTTCAGCCGTTAAGGATCTCCCCAGATATGCGAATACTGCTTTTTTATTTATATTTATTATGTATTTATAATATGATACCGTCAGCCTGTCAGTCATACAAACAAAGGCAGGCTTCTGTAACATATCCATACCGGCCATACATCGGCTACGTCGGCAGGACTGTCACAAATATCCATCAAAGTTATCTGCCAAAAATATCTGTCAAAAGTATCTGTCTGTACAGTTAAAAATATCCGACAAATATACGACAAATATCTGACAAAGCGAAAAGCCCTCAATGCTGAGGGCTTTCCTTTTATTTTAGTTTACTTACTTATGTGATTATATAACCTATAATTAGTTGTAAGTAGCTGTTCTTGTTGTTTCATCCCAGTCAACTACTACACCGAGTGCTGTACCAAGTGCTCTGAAAGGAACGAACATTCTGCTGTCAGTGATCTCAGCAACTACGCCGTATGACATAGGAACAGATGTTCCGTCAACTACCATTGCGTTTGAACCTGCTGTGAACTGAATGATCTTCTGGCCTGAACCTGAAGCGTAGAAGATTGTAGCAGTCTTTGTGTTAGCATCCCATGTGATTGTGGATGTTTCGTCTGTGCTGCCGTTAGCAACTGCCTCAGCGTCTACACCGAGTGCAAGTGATACGAAACGAAGAGGAACCATTGTGCTGTTTGAAGATACCTGGATGTAAGGAGCTACGTCCATTGTGTATGCTTCGCCGTCAACAGTGATAGTTGTCTCGCCGATTGTTACGCTAACCTTCTTGTCAAGTGTACCTGTGAGAGTACCAACTGAGAGATACTTAGCAAAGTCATAGCTCTCTGTGTTGTCCTGAGTCCATACGAATGTATAGTCGCTCTTCTTCTCTTCTTTTTCGCCATTCTTATCATTTACGCTGATTGTCCTTACAAGAGCGCCGTCTCTGGGCATTGTAGATGTCTTATAGTCATCCTTTGTTGTATCATCATAGTTGTTGATTACAGCACCGCCCATAACCTTAAGATCATAGTCGCCGTAAGGTACGCTTCTTGATGTACCAACAGATACGTTAGAAACTGTTATTGAACCGGGTGTTGTGTAGGACATCTTCTCAACGGGGATTGTGATTGTTCCGCTGGTTCCCTTAAGCTTGCCGATTTCGAGCTCGCCTGTAGCCTCTGCTGCTGTGTCGTCTGTATCGAAACCGATGTCGCCGAGTGTCCAAAGTGTATCTATGCTGAGAACAACGTCTCTGTCATCTCTAAGAGCGCCTGCTGCGTTCTCTGTGATAGTGATGTCAGCTGTCTCGATAGCTGAATAACCAATGTTTGTCTTTGTTGTCTCTGTAGCTACTGTGATAGGTGTAACAGCCTTAGCTATAACGAGATCGCTGATAGCGCCTTCTTCAACGCCTGCACCATACATTGAAAGTGTGATGTCGTTGTCGCCGAATGCGGGGTCGATTGTTACGTTGAATCTGATGTCGAATTCTGAGCATTCGTCAGGATTTACTGCATTGTGAACCTTGTTGTTTTCAACAGATGTAAGCTCGTTTGTTCTTGTTACTACAAGTGTAGAACCGCCGTCTGTAAGGTAAGCCTTGTCAAATACAGCTGAATCCATATTCTTGAGATCCTTTGTCTCGAAGCTTATGATCTTAACGCCTTCGGGAAGCTTGAAGTACAGCTTCTGCTTTGAGTTCCATGTGTCAGCGATTGTCTCTTCTACGTGAGCATATGCTGTAAGGAAATCATCTTCGTCAAGGTCAGAATCTTCAGGATATGAGAAACCTGTAAAGATAGATGTAGCTTCTTCATCAAGTGTAAGGCTCATACCATAGTCAGCTCTGTTAGCAACCTGGATTGTCTCGCCTGTCATACCGATGCCTCTGAATGTGAAGTTTACAACTCCCCAGTCGTCGTCTTCGTCATCGGGTTCAATTGTGATACCGGAGATGGTGATAGCTGAAGCCTTCTTTGTCTCCTGGAATTCAGTAAATTCGATTTCGATCTTAGAATCTGTTACTGTCTTTGTACCAACAGTGAACTTAGGATCATTCTTAGCGCCAGCTACAACGATGTCACTGCCTGTTCCGGCAAATACGAAACCGCCGTTGATTCTGATTGTAAGAGTACCTTTCTCGAATGTACCTGCAACAGTCTCTTCGATTCTGATTGCATTACCGTTAGCATCGCTTAATGTAAGGCTTTCGTTGAAGTCCTGAACTTCGTCAACTGTAGTAACTGTAGCGCCGCTGTCATTTGTGCTCTTAGCAAATGTAAGTGTGCTGTCAGTAAGAGTTGTCTCGTTAGCCTCGATAGCAACTGTCATGTCGCCTTCGCCGTCAGCATTTACAAGAAGAGGAATGTAGTAGTGAGGAATAGCTTCCTGGTTTGAAGGCAATAACGAACCAACCTTTTTGTTGCTCATTGTTGCAGAAATGGGGAAAAGTCTTACTGTAATCTGAGACTTGCCGTTTCTTTCAAGCTTCCAAGGAAGATATGCATCATTTGTATTTCCCCAAAGTTGTGTAAATACAGTTTTGCAGGCATCTTCCATAGCTAACTTCTGAGAAGCTGAGCTTTCGTCCTGAGGATGATAGTAGCTCTGGAATTCTTCCATGGCATACTCATAAGTAAAGTCATCCTCAAAAGTGGAGTTAACGAAGTTCTCGAAACCGTTAGCCTCAAGTACTTCTCTTGGCTGAACCTCTGAGTTGGTGAATCTAAGAACGATAGAGTCGCCGCTTGATACTTCTTCTCTGGGAGTGATCTTTAAGAATACGCCATCAACGGAATCTTCGTCCTTAACAGAAACTACTTTGTTTACTTCGTTTGATGAAGTAGCAAAGGCGTTTACTGGAAGCATTGAAGCTGTCATAGCCAATGCTAAAAGTAAAGCTATTTTTCTTTTCATTTTTTTTCCTCCTTAATGAAAATATTTGGTGTAGAGGTCTGAGCATAAATACCTCTTTTACAATGGTTATTATAGCACCGGGTCGAAATCAAGTCAATACACAAACTTTAATTGTAACAAAAATGTAACAATTCGCCGATACTTACGAGCATTCCCACGGATTTTATGCTCAAAAACCTCATCGGAACGCTCAGACGATCCGGCCGAGCCGTTTTATGCGACAGAGCCGTTCGCCCGCCTATGCATGGAACAACCGGCATCAAAGGCTTTCCGCCGTATAAGCGCAGTATGTGTTTTTCTTCTTCCGCCCCTTGGCTTGTATTTAATATATCACCTTTTTTGCCCGAAATCAAGCCTTTTTTTTATTTGTAAAGAACTTGTAACAATTTTAAATACTCTGTAAAGGTAGCGCATATATTCTACTAAATACAGCCATTTCCCCTGTCTTTATTATCCCTATATGCCTATATAAGGTTATTTTTGTGTTTTTCAATGTTACAAAAATAAAAACTTTGTTCGATTTTTTATGGACAATCGGTCGTTTTTTAAAATATTTCGCAAAAAAAATACTTCCTCCCATAAGGAAGAAGTCTGTTTAAAACAACAAATTCAAAACAAATAAGCCAAACACCACAATCTATAAAAGGCATTCATATCCTTGCGGCATAAAGCAAAAGATACAAACGCCCTTCTTTAAGAGGCGCCATCCGGATTTGAACCGGAGATCAGGGAGTTGCAGTCCCTTGCCTTAGCCACTTGGCTATAGCGCCGAAATGACCCGTACGGGAATCGAACCCATGTTTCAGCCGTGAGAGGGCCGCGTCTTAACCGCTTGACCAACGGGCCATATCTTCAATGCCTGTTAATATTAACACATATTTTAATTCTTGTCAAGTATTAAAAATAATTTTTTTACATTCGGGCTGATCTATAAAGTTCCGTAACGAGTTTCTTCCATATATAATGTAATACGACACGCTTATTTCTTTTATGACGAAAGCTCCCGTATTGTCCGGGAGCCCTCGCCTGTAGATTTTATACTTATAAATATATAATTACTCTCTGAACGGCAGCACCTTTGTGCGGAAATAGTCAAAAGCCGCCTCGGAGCCTTCGCCTGTGCAGAACACTCCCATCATTGCCCCGGTAAAGCGTTTTCCCATATTGACTCCCTCATCGCTCAGATAAGAGGAATCTTCTATTGTATATACAAGCTCATCGTTAAGATAAAGACTTCTCTTAAGCCCTTCGGTAACTACGCCGAATTTAAATTCTTTTTTGTCCGTTTTTTTATAAAAGCTTTTTTTGAGATCGGAGCCTGCCTTTTCCCATATTTCGACATAATTTTTTCCGTCCTTTTGGGTAACGCCGAACGTAAAATAGCTGTATTCGTCATAATAACAGGTCAGTCCGCCGCTGCCTCCCTCTCTGAGACTGAACCTGCCCACGGTGTCTGCCTCAAAAGCAAAGCTTTCCTGTCTGCGGAGAAGAACACTTGAGCATTTTGTTGAATCAAGGCCGCAGCTATCGCCCTTTATAATAAGCCTGCTGTTATCAAGACCGAATGTCTCGGCCTTTCTGCCTCTCAGACTGTACCATTCGCAGCCTATCTCATCGCCGTCAAAGTCGTCCTTTATTTCGTCTCTGCATACGCTGTCGGAGGATATGAGGGGCATCTTTGAAAATGCGCTCGCTCCTCTGCCCTTGTTTATGACAGGCCAGCCGTCAGCAGTCCATTCAAGCTCGTCAACGCAGGTTTCTCTGCCCAGAACGGTATACCTGCCGTCCAGAAGTCTGCCGCACAGATAAAAAATAAACCATCTTCCGTCAGCGGTCTGTACGGGTTTTCCGTGGCCGCAGCGCCTTATGTAGGGATTGAAAATTTCTCTGTATGTCATTATGGGGTTGTAGGGACATCTTTCGTATACCCCGAAAAGCTCTCTGCTCCTCGAAACGCTTATCATATGACCGGGGCCTGTGCCGCCCTCAGCCTGAAAGAGATAATACCAGCCGTCCTTTTTGAGAATATGAGGGCCTTCGGGCGCTCTCTTGTTATCACCGTAATACAAAAGCGAAACCTCCGAAGTCCTTTCCTTTGCGTCATCGCTCAGCTTAAATATGCTCGCCCCCCTGTTCAGCAGCATATATCTGTTTCCGTCGTCATCATTGAAAATGGAGGGGTCTATTCCATCGACCTCAATAAACACGGGCTTTTCATATGGCCCTTCGGGTCTGTCTGATCTCGTTACCATTTGTTTTCTTACAATTTTTTCGTTGTCGTTGTTTCTGTAGGTGGCGCATATATAGAACTTTCCTTTATAATAGGATATATCGGGCGCCCAATATCCTCTGCCGCCGTCAAGTCCCTCAAGCTCCGCCCAGTCGGGATTCGTTATGGCGTGGCCGATTATTTCCCAATGAACAAGATCCTTTGAATGGGATATGGGTATACACGGGAAATATACAAAGGTGGAGTTTACCATATAATAGTCGTCTCCCACTCTCACTATGGAGGGATCGGGATAAAAGCCTCTCCTTACGGGATTTTTGTACCCCTCCTCATACTTGAATCCGCAGTATTCTTCAAAGTATTCAAGAACCTCTTTTTTCCCCAGCTCGTGGGCATATTCAAAGGCGGTTATTCCGTTTTTGTCGGCTGCAAGAGGAGAATGACCCACTCTTTCCACAATATATCTGCAAAGCTCGGGGTTTCCCGATTCCACAGCATAAAACAAAACGCTTCTTCTGTTGTCGTCAAGAACATTGTAGCTTGTCATTGAGTTTATTATCATAAGCTTGTTTATCTCCATATTTCCGCCTCTTGCGGCATAAAATGCGCCGCACAGACCGTCCTGTGTTTTGTTCACACATTTGGGGTCTTCTCTGAGAGCCTCTTTTATAAGTTCGGTGTCGTTTTTAATTATTCCGTCTATAAGCTTCATTTTATTTTATTCACCTTCGTTGTCACGACCGTTACGGCGTTTACATATCTAATTTTTGTCATTACCTGAACTTCAAAATCCACCGGTATCCGAGTCTGGAGTTTTTCGTTCTCATCACCGAAAACTGCGTTTCTCAGATATTTATAGTGTCTCATACATGCCGGACACGTCAGCAAATGCGCCGCCAGAACCTCCCTCTCTCTTTCGGCGGATGTTCCTTCAAGCTCCTTAAGCATTAAAATTCCCGCATCAAAGCAATCCATGTCCTTCACCCTCTTTCATAAGACTTTCCTTCAGTATTTTTCGTCCTCTGAATATCCTGTTTTTCACCTTGGATAAGGATTCGTTCGTTCTGTCGGCGATCTCGAGATAGCTCAGACCGTCTCTGTGATACAAAAGCAGAGGTTCTCTGTACATTTGGGGCAGTCCGTCTATAAGCTTCATAAGCTCGTTTTTTCTCTCGTTTTCTATATAGCTTTCTTCAGGCGTGCTGCCGCCCGAAAGCTCATAGTCGATATCGTCTATGGGGACAATTTCGTATTTTTTCCGCCGTCTTTTATCTATAATATAATTTGTCGTTATTTTTATTATCCACGTGGCAAACCTGTATTCGCTGTTATATTTGTCAAGATTTTTATATATTTTTATAAAAACCTCCTGAGCCGTGTCGTTTGCCTCCTCATAGTCGGTCGTCATTCTGTGTATAACGGCAAAAACGAGATTTTTATATCGCTTTATTATCTCTTCAAAATCGTCCTTGTTTCCTTTGAGTACCGACTGCACAACCTCAATATCGGTCATTTTGCAGATATCCTCCGTCACCTTATCACCTGCCTTATCTTAAGGATGCGCCTATCAAATCGCTTAAAGCCTATGCAAATGTTTATTTTTATAAGCTCAGCCTTATAAATATATACGCAAAAACCGCCTTTCTGTCTGAACAGAAAGCTTATGTATATAAAATAAATTTATTAAAAAAGCAGAAAGACGGCTTTGTGGGCCGCCTTTGTTATTCGTCTTCAAATCTGAGGGTTTTTAAAAATCTGTCATGAGCAGCCTTCGTATTTTTGAAAATATTTCTGGCATGAAAAAGCTCTGCTTTGGGATTTGTGAGAGCAGGGCTATAGTGGGTAAGCCACAGCTCCTTTACACCTCCCGATCTTGCGAGAGACGCAGCCTCCGAAAACAGCATATGCTTTTTTTCTTCCACGCTTTTAAGCTTTTCGGGGTCTCCGTACATACCCTCGCAGATAAAGAGATCCGCTCCCTTTATAAATTCCGCAATACCCTCCGTGGGTCTTGTGTCGGTGGTATAGCACAGCTTTATTCCCTTTCTTTCGGGCCCGAGAACCATATCGCTCGTAAAAACTCTGCCGTCCTCAGCCTCTACTCTGTCATTTTTTTGGAGCATAGACCAGTATTTCAGAGGAATGTCGTTTTCTATGGCTCTTTCCGTCATAAATCTTCCCTTTCGGGAAAGCTCGAAGGAATATCCCAGACAGGGTATTCTGTGGTTGAGCCTGACTGCCTTTACGTTAAGTCCTATGATCTCTGTTTCAAAGCCGTTTCCGTCAGTCTCCACAAGCCTTATTTCAAAGGGCAGCTCGGGGGCGATCCTACGCATTCCCTCCACCACCGGCTTAAGCCCTCTTGGGCCTATTATCGTAAGGGGCCGGGTTCTGTCGGAATTGCCTATTGTCAGCAGCATTCCCGGCAGTCCCGAAATATGGTCTGCGTGGAAATGTGTAATAAGTATGCAGTCAATATTCTTGAATCCCCAGCCGAGAAGTCTTGCGGTTATCTGTGTTCCCTCTCCGCAGTCCAGAAGTATCATTCTTCCGTTATATCTCACCAGAAGAGACGTAAGCCATCTGTTCGGCAGAGGCATCATACCTCCCGTTCCCAAAAGAGCAGCGTCTATCATCTGAAAAGACCAAACTTTCTCTTTTTGGGAGTATCCTCAACCTCAACAGGAGCAGGCTCGTTGGCAAGTCCCGGCTCCTTTACGCCAACGACTTCTTCTTTTCTTACGGGTATGGTTATTCCCTTGTTTGTGCCAAATTCTATCATAAATTCTTCTGCGTATATATTTACTACCTTGCCATAGAATCCGGCTGTGGTAACTACCCAGTCCCCAAGCTTTATTCCCTCGCGGAGGGTCTGTCTTTCCTGCTCACGTTTTTTATTGGGTCTTATGGCAAAAAAGTAGAAAAGCGCAACAAGACATACAATATAGAACACCCAGAACATAGGTCCAAGGCCGCCGCTTCTTGCGGGAGCCGCATTTCCCGATGCCGAAGTTGCCGCTTTTGTAACAGCCTCGGCAGCCCCTGCAAGGCTTCCGTTAAGCTCGCCGTTTAATAAGCTAAATAACATTTTTTTCACTCCAGTCTTAAATATTTGACTATAATTATATCCTATATTTACTTTTACGTCAAGATATTATACCAATCTTTATTCAATCAAAGGGAACCACCTTGCAGACTGTCAAAAAAGTAAATCTACATAATAAGAAAAATATTCAACAAATATCTTATTTACAGCGTCGCAGACTTTGATCCGCAGGTAGTGTCCGAAAGATGTCGGATTGCCCGAAAGGCAACTTTTCCACAAGGAAAAGCACTGAACGTGAGCTTTGTCCGTCCTCAGCACATTTGCCTACGGCAAACGCCGCCTTTCGCTTATGCTCAGGCGTTCGGATTTTCTTCCGATGCCAGAGGAATAAATTTCAATTTGCGAAAAAACGCAGTTTTTGGAACAAATTGAAATTTATATTCCTATATCCAAATGAAGTCGCCGGCTTGTCCGGCACGCGCATTTGGGTCTCATCAAAATGCGACTGCATTTTGATGACAGCGTGTCGATTTTTTCGACACGCTGAAAGGCGTATCGGATTTTGCCGATACGCCTTATAAATGTGTGATAAAGTGTGTTTATGCTTCTTTTATTTAAGCCTTGGTGAATGCTTTGCTGCTGTCAAGGACTTTAGCCATGATCCGGCTTATATCGTCCATTGTTATCTGACCGTTTCCGTCAACGTCAGCCTTTTCAGCGCTCCAATTCTTTGAATCGGCAAGCGTCTTTGCTGCTGCAAAGTCTGCCTGATTGGAGAGCAGGAGAGCTACTGCCGCATCGTTTGCCGTAAGGGCGCCGTTGTTGTCGGCATCGCCATCGGCAGTGATTACGGGCTTGTCAGGATCGGGCTTGTCGGGATCATCGGGATCGGGTTTGTCAGGGTTATCGGGATCGGGATCAACGGGTTCACCTTCGTTTACGATAAGAACCTCGGGAACGCTCATGGTTATTGTTCTTTCGCCCGAAGCAGTCATAAACTTAACGCCCGATATAGAATCTACACTAACATCGTCGAAAGGAATCTCCTCCGTTGACTTTCCGCCTATTGTGGCCTTTACGGTCTTGTTCGTAAGGTCAATTACAAACTGATATTCTGTCTTTGACGTTGATATCGAAGCATCCAGACCTGCCTTGTATCCTCCGCCTATTCTGAGGTTATAATTGCCCTTTGAGCCTATTGCTCCATTGTCACTTATATCCTTGTCGCTTACAGCTCTGAAATCGAACAGATCCGAAAGTTCGGCTGCATCCGCAGTTTCCTTTCCTACGATCTGCACAAGAGTCCAACCGCTGTTTGTGCCGCCGGGTGTAAACGTACCGCTTATAACAACCTTGCCCTTTGACTGAGGCTCGAAGGGGAATATAAGGTTTCCTGTCAATGCTGTATCCTTATCGTCTATGCTGTAGCTTCCGTCAGCGTTCTTGGGATAAGTAATATTCGGTGAATCTTTTCCGTCTGTATTTTCGGTAACTACTTCGCTTATTTCAAGAGTTGTTCCCTCATAAGAAGGCTCGGTAACAGGGGGATCTGTAGGATCTGTGGGACTTGTGGTTCCGCCCCCAAGTGCAGCTGCAAGATAATAAATATGTGTCTTTGTTGTATTCTTCTGGATCTTATGGTTGCCTGCGGCAAGATCAACAGTAGTTATTCCGCTCTTGTCAAGAGTTACATTGTTTCCGTCAAGCTTTATAACGCCATCCTTACCCAAACCTGATTCTACAAATGATACAATAGTAAGCTTGCCTGCTGCGCCTGTTGAAAACTCAAATGTTGTAGAGCTTTCCATCTTTATAGCCTTTGTAAGAGATTTTCCATCATAGGTTACGGGGTTATCCTTTGCGTTGCTCCATTCCTTACCGTTTACAACAGCGTTAAGAGTATTTGTGCCGTTTGTAAGATCCCATATAAGGTTGCCCTCTACGGGATTATCGGGTTCTTCATCATCGGAAGGAAGATCGGGCGTAGGCTCATCGGGAGCCGAAGGATCGTTTCCATCGTCAGGCTCTACGGGAGTTACTGTACCGCCGGGTGTATCTCCTGTTGAACCCTGATCTTCACCGGGAAGTTTACCTGCATTTCCCTGATTGTTTTCGTCTCTGTCGTTATAATCGGGATCGGTGGTTGAAGGATCCTTTGCGTCCGTATTGCCGGGGTTCGTTGCTCCTGCCTTTACGGTGCCGCCAACTACCTTAACCGAAGAAGTATATCCTATTACCTTATTCTTAAGAACGCTGTTTACGCTGTAATTGGTATCGTCCGTCGGTTGATCAAAGCTATGGAAAATATCTCCGCCCTGGCATCTGCCTGCGTTTGCCATAACCTTTGCGGGAACAGCCGAAGCCTCGTCAAGATCCTTAACAGCCAGATCAAATTTTGATGTATCTGTATCGAAATTGTTATAGCTGGAGCCGTCAACTGCCTTAATTTCGCTGCCAAGCTTTTTACTTGCACTATCTACCTTTACACCGTCAAAATTGGTCGTGCTGTCCGTATAATCCGTGTAACTGTAGGTTCCGGTCATTATATTTCCGCTAAGCTTGATGGGAGAACCTTTCTCACCCGAAAGAGTACCCTTTCCTTCGCTGCCTATTTCATGACCCTGTCCGCCTATTATTACGGGGAACTTACAACTTCTGTAATAGTTATTCTGTACAAAAAGACTTGCATCATTTGCAGAAGCTGAGCCGTACTTTGCGTTTCCGTCATAATAGTTGTTATAAATATGAACGGACATAGCTCTTACTCTGGGATGTCTTGAATCACTGTGGTCAAACCAGTTGTGATGATATGTAATAAGGCTGTCGGCTGTTTCTTCACCCATACCGCAGAGAGAGCTCTTTCCGCTGTCCCAGAAATGGTTGTAGGATACTGTAACATTTGTGGACTTTGCCTTTACATCTACCGAACCGTCACCCTTTGCCTGATCGGAATCTCCGCCGGGGCCGCCGTAGAAAAGATCATTGTTGTGTATCCAGAGATTTGAGTTTGCCGTATCTATAGAGATACCGTCATCCATAAAATTAAGGAGAGCAATATTTCTTATTTCTACACCTGCTGCGTTTCTGAGAAGAAATCCGAAGCCTGTAACTGCGGCATCGTTGCCTATACCTTCAATTGTAATATTAAGCTGAGAATAGGTTGATTTTCCCTTTATCTGGAGGCCTTCTTTGCTGCTTGAAATATGGTCAAGGTCATCCTTGCTTATAAGGCCTACGATACGGAAGTCGATAGGAGTCTTGTCAAAGCCCTTCTGATAGAGGTCAATTATAGTCTGTATACCTTCGCCTGTGGTCGTAGCGCCCTTGTTGCTGGTAACTACGTCTGTTTTAATAGTCTTAGCTGTTTCGGGCGTTACATAAAATACCTTTGCTCCGTCCTTAAGTGTACCGTCCATTTTATATGCGCCTACACCCTCGGTGGAATAATTGCCTGCGCTTGTCAAATTGTTTTTGGTTGAAAATGCTGCGCCGCTTCTGTCATATGCCTTTGCCTCATATGTTTTTGTGTCCGAAGCGATCGCTGCACCGCTCTCGTCATATGCGGTCACCTTAAGGTCATACGAACCTGCCTTAAGTCCGACAACATCGACTCTGTTGAATTTATCATACTGTCTTATAAGTTCGTCGTCTACTGTTTCATACTCTGTGTCGGCTGCGCCGGAGCTTTTTATTTCTGCCTCATAATAAGCCACTCCGTCTACGGGAAGCCACTCGGCATATACCGATTCAAACCAGCCTGCGCCCGTCAGAGACATTTCCGCAGCATTGGCAGTGACATTCATCACTGTCAGAGATGAAATAATCATTGCAGCTGAAACTACTGCGCTGATCATTCTTTTTAATGATTTTTTCATTAAAGTTCTTCCTCCTTTTTTTGTAATATGAAATTACTTCACACTTAAGTGCCGCACGATAGAGATATATGCTGTAGCATACAAGCATTTATCCACCTTGACGACACTTATATATGATAATATTATACAACTCGGATTTCAATAAATCAATATGCATATATCAATTTTTAGTCAAAAATAATCAACAAAAACAAGCCCGATTTTTTATTGAAAAATAACAAAAAACAGACCCCTGAAGATGTTTTCGGGGGTCTGCTCTTGTTATTGTGTTGTATTTTGGCTGAGGATATTCATATGGAGGCTATAAAGCCGCATATGAGGACTTTTTTTGCATTGTTCCTACAGCCGTTAAACGTATATAGGCGTTAGATTTTGCCCTGCTCTTTGAGCTTGTTCTGGAGTACTGCGGCGTCAAGAGCCGTTATCTCTCCATCGCCGTTTGCATCTGCCTTTTCAAGGCTGAATTTTTCGGATACGGAAGCTCTGTTCAGACAGAATTTTATTATTTCGTTCACATCGTCTATATTTTCGCTTTCGTCACCGTTTACATCAAGCTTAAGATCGGGAGGAACAGGATCGTCCTTGCCGGGATCGTCTCCGCTGTCAAGCTTAAGAGATACGTTGTCGAAATATACCTTTGATTTAGCGGTTCTTACAAGCCTTATCTGCTTAAGCTGCATAGGTGTTTTTGAAATAAGATTTGTTGTCTCTTCGGCAATAGGCGTGTCAAATGCGCTGTCGGGAGCGTATTTTCCGTCTGTGCCGTGGAGATAAAGCTTTGTTGTAGCCGTCTTTGCGTCAAGATCCGTCTCCACAACAACCCTATACCACTGATTGTCGTTTATAGATGCTCCGAGAGCGGTATCGACTGCTGAATTTGCGCTCGGGTTGTCGGCTGTTACCGAATATACCTGATCGCCTGCGTCCATAAGATGATAAATAATATTTGCGGTCGAAAAGTCTTCCGTTGCGGAGCCTGATGCGTTGGGCGTTTCAGCGTTTTCAAAATAAATTCTGAAGGATCTGCCTGCCGTATTGCTTCCGTCCTTTTCTCTTAAGAAATCTGCGGTAAATGTCACCTTACCTGTGCCTACGTTTCCGTCAAGAACCTTGAATACAGCCTTGTCGTCAAGTCTTATCTTTGTCGTCGTGTTGCCGTTGACATCTTCTTTGTCGGCTTTGTCAACAACAGCGGCCTGATTGAACTGTGTATTCCAGTCGGAGAAATCCTCGTCATAATCAAAGCTCGGGTCGGCAGGCTTTACATCGCCGCTGCCTGTGCCGGTAAGGTTGAGGGTTATTACATCGGTCTGGGCTGTGCCCTTAAGATCGTCACCTGCGCTTACGGTAGCTTTTACCTTAACCGTAGCTGTAGCAAACTTGTTATAATTTATAGTGCCGTCGGCATTTATAATACCCTCTGTTCCGTCAACGCTGTCCCAAACGACATCCGTCATATGAGCGCCGAATACGGGAAGAGTATCTCCGCTCTTAAGATTCAGCTCTTTGTTTTCGCTAAGAGCCGCAGCGTCTTGAGCCGCAAGCTCCGTAAGGTTTGTAAAGCTTAAATTGTCAACATAGAATTTAACCTTTGAATCTTTTCTGTTGGGTCTGAATTCTATTCTGTTTACAACAAATGGATCTGTATTTGTGCTGTCAAAAGCAGCTGAAGGACCACAGTTTTTAAGGCTGCCAAGAAGGTTGCCATCGGCATCGTATAAATAATAGTTTATTTTGGGCTGAGTTCCGGCACTTAAATTTGTGGCATCTACAACATATTTTACTGTATACCACTGAGAACCTGCCGTAACAAGCTCGGTACCTACGGATTTTCCGTCTTTTCTTTCATATCCGAGAATATTATAATCTCCGCCCGACTCAACAAATCTTGCCTGAGCTACAGTGGAGCTTCCTCTTACATAAGCTTCACAATAACCGTTTGCTGATATGTCCGAAAGATAAACGTCATATTGCGCTTCGTATACGGCGTCTTTAACTCCGTCTTTTGCAAATGTCCATGAAAAGTTGTGTATGTTTTCATTTTTGTCAGGATCAGCCACCTGTGTGCTTGCGATCTGATCAATACAGAAGAACTTATCGTGATCCGCAAACTTATTGTTGTTTATGGAATCAACTACCGTGCCTGAAATTTTATCCTGATCCAACTCTGCATTTGAATCTGTGATTTCTTCGATATCTTCAGATTTATCTCCGACATTATATTGGTCGAAGCTTATGATACCTTCGTTATTTGATACCGAAGAACCAACCGTTACGGTAAATTCTCTTACCTCGTCCTTAAGACCTTCTTTTGAAAGAGTGACTGTCAGGTGGACAGTAACGGAGCCTTCGCCGTATTCGCCTATTGTGATAGTGTTGTTCTTAAATCTGTCGTTGTTGTCCGACTTCCATTCTACCTTTATGGCGCTGTCGTTTTCAAAGCTTGTTACAACAGATGTATTCTGTGTGACAACCGAAGGGATCTCTATACTATCGGCGAAAGCCTTTAAGCTCTCCTGGGGTGTGAGAGTATCCCAGCCGCCGGGGTTCCAGCTGTCGGAGCCCTTTGTGAAGTTGTAGGGGCCGTAGTTATTGTTCAAAAAGTCGATTTCGGACATATTTGCAGAGCTGTCGGCAGGAGTAATTCCTGTTTCTGCAGCCTTTACGCCCGCAGCATATCTTGTGCCGCTTATGCCGCTTAAGTCTCCGCCGTAAACCGCAGCCATAGCGTTGGTTCCGCCTGTAACAAGACCCGTGCCCTTTATTGTACAACCCTTAAACATTACTCCATATGATGATGCCGAAGCTGTCGAGGACAAAAGAACTGTTCCTGCGGATGTAATATTACAGCCTTCAAATACTGCCTGAGCATTGTCCGCAGTAATCACCTTGTCGGCTCCGCTTATATCGCTGTCTTTAAAATAAGTTCTTACATTTTTGTTAAGCACAACAGACTCAGCCTTGCTGTCTGTAAATACTGCTTTGTCGGCATTTATTATAACATTCTTGTAGCCTATGCCGCTTGTGGTGAAGTCTGCGCCGCCGACAGTAATGCTGCCTACGCTTACGGCAGGATCGGAGTCCGCTGCCTCAATATTTACATTGGCAATTTTAATGTTTATATCTTCGTTGTATGTGCCGTTCTTTATATAGATATTCTTTGTTCCGTCAAAACTCGATGCTTCAATATAAGCCACAGCCTTGGCTATAGTAGTTCTTACAACCTTGCCTGCCGCATCCGAATCCTGACCGTTGGGGTCAACCGTAACATCCGATTTTTTGGTAGGAGATACCGTAACTGTGCCTGCAGGGAAAGAATCCACCGTAAGGTCGTTCAGATAATATTCTATATTTGTATAGCCTTGTCCGCAGTAGTCGCCGTTTGTTTCTGCCTTTGTATTGCTGTAGGGATCAAGTCCTCTTTCAAGCTCCCACCAGTCGGGCATACCATCGTTATCTGTATCGGTATACTTATCCCCTGCCTGCGCCTTTGTGACGGTTTCGGGATATGTATATGTAGTCTGGGTTATGCCATACTTTTCGATTTCGGCTTTTTGTGAGCTGTTAGCCTCCGAAAGGGGTCTTGCGCCCGTAAGAGCGCCTGTGCCGTTAATTGTTTCGTCAATAACCTGAGCGTCTATTTCTGTTCTTGACTGAGCATTTATGGCAGGTCCTACAAATGAAGTAACATGAGCAAATGCATCATCTGCCGATTCGGCTTTCTGAACATAAGCTACGTTTTCGGAATTGTTGTTTATGCTAAAGGGAGAATTTGAACGGAGTTGAGCCTCGCCGTATGCCGATGAATAATTCACGCCCTTTGACCATTCTTCTCCTTCGGCTATTTTTACGGTTCCGTCCTTTTCCACAAGCTTGTTGCCCATCATATAGAACTTAAAGTTATCATAGCCCGAGCCTGAGCTTATGGCTATATATCTTTCGCCCGATGTCTTTACACCCTTCTTTAAGTAGTTGCCTACATAGTTGAGGTGACCCAGTGTACCATAGGCTGTCTGATAGCCCCAGTCATATATTACGTTGTTTACAAATTCGGCAGTATCCGTGCCCGTAACCTTACCTCTGAAGTTTCTGGATATGTTGTGAGCTATGAGGTTATGATGCCATGTATTGTTGGATCTTCCGAACATTATACCAAAGCCGTGTATACCCTTGCTGTGGTATGAAAAGCAGTTTGAGGGTCCTACGATAGTCCACTGAGTGGTATACATATCGTTGTTTGAATAAAGTCCCCACTGTTCATCGTTTGCCCAGCCGAAAGCGCAGTGGTCGATGATGGAATTTGCGCCGTCCGAACCGCCGAGAGCGTCATAATCCTGAGATGTGCCTCTTTCGCCGGGACGGGAGCTTATGTAACGCATAATTATATTTGAGCCGCCAAGACCCACCTTATAATTTTTAAGGGTTACGCCGTGACCGCCGGGGGCAGTCTGTCCTGCGATGGTAACGTTTGACTTTACGACAACATCGCTTTTAAGCTCTATAGTGCCGCCTACGTCAAACACAACTATCCTGTTGGAGCCCGAAACAGCGTCTCTGAAAGAGCCTGTTCCGCTGTCGTTTAAGTTGGTAACATGATAAACTGTGCCGCCTCTTCCGCCTGTTGCGTACTTTCCGCCGCCCTCGGCTCCGGGAAAGGCAGGCGTCTTTCCGGCAGCCATTACCTCTGTTGTTCCGAGCCCGCCATAAACAGCGGCAACCGATATGCCCGAAACAGCCATGCACAATGACATTATCATTGAAATAAGCCTTTTTTTCAAATCCGATCTCTCCTTTTCTTATTTTTATATGTTATTATGTTAATATAACCTAATTTTAATTATACACAAATTATTTTTTTTGTCAATTATATACTATAAATTTTAATCATCATTTTTATTTAAGTAAAAAAAGCACAGAGGATAAGTTTCTGTCCTCTGCGCCTTTGTATATATATATTATTCGTTTTATTCGTTTATTTTAACTTCTTTTATGACAATATCTTCGATAGGCTTGTCATTTTCGTCCGTTTCAACTGCGGCGATCTGATCCACAACATCCATACCGTCTGTTACCTGTCCGAAAACCGTATAGTTTCCGTCAAGATAAGGCGCTCCGCCGTTATTTAAATATTCATTGCATACCTCGGGAGGATATATGTCCGAAACCTTAACGCCCGATCCTTCCTCAACCTCATCGTCCTGAGTGTCAAGGAAATTTTTTATTATGTCAGCGTTGTCGCCCAGATCCTTCTGCTGAACGATATAGAACTGGCTGCCGTTTGAGTTGGGCTGTCCCGTATTTGCCATAGCGAGCGCTCCTCTGAAATGTCTGAGGCTGGGTGTTGTTTCAAGCCCGAAGCTCTCTCCGAAATAGCTTTCACCGCCTGTACCTGTGCCTGTGGGGTCGCCGCCCTGTATCATAAAGTTGTCTATAACTCTGTGGAATATTACTCCGTTGTAATATCCGTCATTGGCAAGTCCCATAAAGTTTTCAACAGCAACGGGAGCAAGCTCATCAAAAAGCTTTACCGTAATGTCTCCCTTGTTTGTGGAAATAACAGCCGTTATGTCTCCATCCTTGACATCCTCAAGCTGAGGGAGTCCGTATTCGGCTATGTCGTCAAGATAGCTTGTATCTGCCTCGCTCTGAGAGGTTTCTTCTGTAGCTTCCTCGGTATTTTCGTTCGGTGTGTCGGTCAGTTCGGCATCGTTTCCGCAGCCTGCAAGACTGAGGATCGAAAATGCCATAATTCCTGCAACAAAAAATCTTTTAAGTTTCATTTTGATGTTCTCCTTTATAAATTTAATTTATTTTTTCTTTATTATGGATTGTCCTCCCATATAAGGTCTTAAAACCTCGGGAATATTTATTGAGCCGTCCTCATTCATATTATTTTCTATAAAAGCTATAAGCATTCTGGGAGGAGCGACGCAGGTGTTGTTAAGAGTATGGGCAAGGTATTTTCCCTTTTCTCCCGCAACACGTATTTTAAGACGTCTTGCCTGAGCATCGCCGAGGTTTGAGCATGAGCCTACCTCGAAATATTTTTTCTGTCTTGGCGACCATGCCTCCACATCATAGGATTTTACCTTAAGATCTGCCAGATCTCCCGAACAGCATTCTATGGTTCTTACGGGAATGTCGAGACTTCTGAACATATCTACGGTATTTTTCCAAAGCTTGTCAAACCAATAGGGAGAATCCTCGGGCTTGCATATAACTATCATTTCCTGCTTTTCAAACTGATGTATTCTGTATATGCCTCTCTCCTCTATGCCGTGAGCGCCTTTTTCTTTTCTGAAACAAGGCGAATATGACGTAAGCGTATGGGGCAGAGTTTCTTCTTTTATTATAGTGTCGATATATTTTCCTATCATGGAATGCTCCGATGTGCCTATGAGATAGAGATCCTCGCCCTCTATCTTATACATCATGGCGTCCATTTCGGCAAACGACATAACCCCATTAACAACATTGCTCCTTATCATAAAGGGAGGAACGCAGTAGGTAAAGCCTCTGTTTATCATAAAGTCTCTTGCATAGCTTAAAATAGACGAATGAAGTCTGGCTATATCTCCCATAAGATAATAAAATCCGTTGCCTGCAACCTTACCCGCAGAGTCAAGATCTATTCCGCCGAGGTTTTCAAGAATATCAACGTGATAGGGTATATCAAAATCGGGAACAACGGGTTCGCCGAATCTTTCTATTTCAACATTTTCGCTGTCGTCCCTGCCTATGGGAACAGTCGGGTCAATAATGTTGGGTATAACCATCATTATTTTGTTTATTTCCCTTTGGAGCTCGTCCTCTTTTTTTTCAAGCTCTTCTCTTTTTTCCGAAAATTCCTGAACCTGTTTTTTAGCTTCTTCGGCCTCTTCTTTCTTTCCCTGAGCATAAAGACCGCCTATCATTTTTGATATTTTATTTCTTTTTTCTCTCAGAGAATCGGCCTCCTGCTTTATACTTCTGAATTCCCTGTCCATTTCGATGACCTTATCCACAAGTGCAAGCTTTTCGTCCTGAAACTTCTTTTTTATATTTTCCTTTACAGCCTCGGGATTTTCTCTTAAAAATTTAATGTCGATCATTACACTGATTACCTCCGTATTATACTTAAGTCATTATCCCAAAAATCCATCTGATTTTTATGGATCTTCTGCTTTTGCAAATATTATACCACACTTTTTCGGTTTGTGAATAAAAATAAATACATTTTTTTATTTTTAGCGGTATATTTTTCCTGTTTCGGTCTATAATATTGTTATAACAGGATAATTTTTATTCTGTTATAACAACGATCCGGCAGCTTCCCCCGGTTTGCCGGATAAGTACATAATAAATCACTGTATACCGAGCAGATAGTCTACCGCCTCGGCAAACCCTCCTTCATCGCAACTTTTTTCGGTTATGTAGTTCGCAGCGTCTTTACAGCCGTTTTCGGCATTTGAAACGGCTATTCCCACGCCTGCATATTCTATCATTTCTATATCGTTCTGATTGTCTCCCACAGCGGCAAAATGTGATAAAGGCTCATTCAGAATTTCGGCAAGCTTCACAAGCCCCGTTCCTTTGTTTTTTCCCTTTGATGCAAATTCAAACAGATCATTGGAGGAATAGTACATCTCGGCTTTTACATTTGTTCCGAGTTTTTTTATTACCTCTTCATATGCTCCGTAAAGGTCTTCGTGTCTGCCTATCATAATAATTTTCTGTACCTTGTTTTTCATTGTGCCGCTTAACTTGTCGGTATGATTGAGTATAAGAGATGAGTTTTTTGCATACCTCTCGGTCACATTGGTTATATTTTCGGTATATAGCCTGCTGTCACAATAACAAAGCGTGTCGGGAATAATTTTTGTTACGATGTTGCTTATTTTTTTTGCCGTTTCTGTATCGAGAAGCTCCTCACAAAGCACCTTTTTGCTTGCCGCTTCATATATGAGACAGCCATTATATGCAATTATATAATTTCCCTCATAATCAAGTCCGAGCTGCTTTGCATACAGATCAAGCGACATATTTGATCTCCCGCTTGAAATGATAACTTTTATGCCTGCTTTTTTTGCTCTTTCGAGAGCATCCATATTTTCCTTCGGAATGCTTTTGTCTCTCCTTAAGAACGTATTGTCAAGATCAGCAAGAAGATATTTTATTTTCATTTTTCCACTCCTTAGTGAGAGGCTATGGCTCTGCATACAGCTTCTGTTTCTTCTTTTGACAGTCTGTATCTCTTGTCGTTTTCATCGCCTCTGCCCTTTCTGACAGGCTTAAGATAAGTAAAGCTTCCGTTTCTTGTATATATTCCCGTTATTACAAAACCGCTGTTTGTATTGTCCAGAAGAGCTATTGAAAAAGAAAGATCTCCCCCCACATCGGGAAACGGATTATATCTGTATACCCCCACTCTCTGGAGAGTATATTTAAGCTTTCCCTCAAGTGATTCAAGCATTTCCTTTATATTTTTTTCCTGCTCTGCCACTTCGATGCCCATTTTATTAAATTCATCAAGCTTTTGTTCAAGACTTTCTTCCTTATTGTTTCCAAGAAATCTTTCTACTTTCTTTCTTGTACCTCTGTTCTTTAAGAAAAGCACTATTATAAGAAAAAAGAGAAATATCCACCCTATGCTCAAAGCCGCAAATGCGCACAGCAGAAATTTCGGATTGTCGGCAAGATATATAATATATTCTTTCATCTGCATACTTACCTCCTATGAAACGCTGCTTTTCATAAGACTCAAAAAACCGTCAACTTCTTCATCCGAAGAAAAATCTATCTGCACTCTTCTTTTTTTGCCTGCCTGTCTTATCTTTACATTGGCTCCCAGAATGACCCTGAGTTCATTTTCGGCATACGCATAAATGTTTTGGGTTATCCTTTTATCTCTTTCTATGCTTTTTATATGATCCTCTTCGTTATCGGACATTATTTTAACCATTTCTTCGGCTTTTCTGACCGACATATCCTCATCCAGTATTCTCTGTGCGCAGTCATATTGAAGATCTCCGTTTTCTACTCCCAAAATCACCTTACAGTGGCCGACAGAAAGCTTTTTATTCTTCAGAAGCTCCAACACTCTCTCATCAAGCTTAAGAAGTCTCATGGAGTTTGATACCGTAGAGCGGTTTTTGCCTACTTTTTTTGCTATTTCTTCCTGACTGAGTGAAAATTCTTCATTGAATCTTTTATATGTCATTGCCTCGTCGATAGGGTCAAGATCCTCTCTTTGTATGTTTTCAATAAGAGCCGCCTGAAGCGCTTCAAGCTCATCATACTTTCTCACAATAACAGGTATTTTATCTACACCTGCTATTCTTGCAGCCCTATAACGTCTTTCTCCTGCCACTATCTTATAAAACTCTCCGTCCTTTGTAACGATAAGAGGCTGAATTATACCTATTTCCTTTATGCTGTCCGCAAGCTCTTCAAGATTTTCTCTTTCAAACTTTTTTCTCGGTTGTTTTTTGTTGGGTTCTATCTTCATTATATCAATTTCAATAACCGAATTTTTGCTCTCGTTATTGTCAGAGCCACGGTTTCCCGTATCTATAAGAGCTTCAAGTCCCTTTGATTTAAAGCCTCTGCCGAGACCTCTCCTATATTCTGCCATCAGCTTTCACCCCTTTTGATTATTTCTTCCGCAAGTCTCTCATATGCAAGCGCCCCTTTGGAATTTTTATCATATATATTTATAGGTACTCCATGACTTGGCGCTTCGCTGAGCCTTATGTTTCTGGGTATTATAGTCTTAAGAGACTCATTGTCAAGAACTGTCTTGACCTCCTCCACAACCTGCGCCGACAAATTCGTTCTGGAATCATACATTGTAAATATAACTCCCTCTATTCTGAGATTTTTATTGAGCTTTTTCTTCACAAGGCTTATTGTATAAAGAAGATCGGTAAGCCCCTCCATGGCATAGTATTCGCACTGCAGAGGAACAAGTATTCCGTCCGCTGCCGTCATTGCGTTAAGTGTAAGAAGATTAAGAGAAGGAGGACAGTCTATTATGATATAATCATATTCGTTTTTTCTTTCTTCCATCAGATCTTTCAGAAGATACTCTACTCTTTCAAAGTTTATAAGCTCTATTTCGGCTCCCGCAAGCTCCCTGTTTGCCGGAAGAATATCCAGATTGTCCATACACTCAGCCTTTATGACAGTTTCTGAAAAGCTCGATTCTCCCGTCAGGAGTGTATAATATGTATTTTTTAATTCTGTCTTTTCTATACCAAAACCGCTTGTTGTATTTCCCTGTGGGTCAGAATCTATAAGAAGTATCTTTTTTCCTGCCTCTGCAAGATAAGCCGAAAGATTTATTGCCGTTGTTGTCTTTCCCACTCCGCCCTTTTGGTTTGCAAGTGAATAAATTATTCCCATAATAATTATATCCTTTCAGATTAAAGTGTTCCACGTGGAACATTTTTACCGCAGATTTGTTTTAAAACAATATTAACTGTTTTATCGGAATATTTACACTCCGTACTGCTTTCTGTATTCTTTCATTTTTTCAAGATAAGCTTTGTCCACGGACAATGTTCCTTTTTCGATCGAGTCAATAATATCAACTGCCGAAGAAATACTGTATACGTTTATGCCAAATTCATCATTGACCTCCTGAACAGCCGATTTGTCGCCGTTTTTTCCTTTTTCCATTCTGTCTATTGAAATAACAACCCCTATAATATCTACATCCGCTTCTTTTTTAAGAACAGGAATTGTTTCTCTTATTGCAGTTCCTGCCGTAATAACGTCCTCTATAATAAGAACCTTATCTCCGTCCTTTAACTGATGACCTACTATAACTCCTCCTTCTCCGTGATCCTTTGCTTCCTTTCTGTTGAAACAATAGTCAACATTCATTCCCATTTTTGAAAGGCCGATAGCGCAGGCAACACAAAGAGGAATACCCTTATAAGCAGGGCCGTATACAACATCAGGCTTTATACCTGCGTCAATAATACATTCAGCATAAAACTCACCAAGTTTTGCAATCTGACTGCCTGTTCGATAATTGCCGGTGTTTATAAAATAAGGAGCTTTTCTTCCGCTTTTCAATGTAAAATCACCGAATGTAAGTACTCCCGACTCGTACATAAAGTTTATAAAATCATTTTTATTCATAAAAAACCTCCGCATTTATAATATTGTTTATTTGCCTGTGCTTAAACATTGATTCTAAAATATTTTTGAGTAATTTTAAGCACAGATCTTTTACCTCAACAATTATTATAATGTTTTCTATTTTCAATTACAAGTCTTTTTAAATATTTTCCATTTGACAAAGCAGATTTTCAAAAACCTTAAGTGCTTTTTCAACAGGTTCGGGAGCGCTTATGTCCACTCCGGCTTTTTTAAGCAGCTCTATTGAAAAATCCGAACAACCGCTCTTTAAAAATTCAATATAATCCTTTGCGCCGTTTTTTTCAATAATTCTTTTAGACAGAGCAATAGCGCAGGAATATCCTGTAGCATACTGATAAACATAGAAAGGAGTATAAAAATGAGGTATTCTCATCCACTCATAACATATTTCATCGTCTATAACAATGTTGTTTCCGTAATATTTTTTATTAAGTTTCTTGTATACCTCGGTCATTGTATCAAAGCTCAGAGGCTGCCCCTCCTCGGCCATTTCATGTATAATAAGCTCGAATTCCGCAAACATAGTCTGTCTGAAAAGAGTACCTCTGAATTGTTCCATAAAATAATTGATAAGATATGCCTTGCGGTCATTGTCCTCGGTATTTCTGAGAAGGTGTTCCATAAGCAGTGCCTCGTTTACGGTAGAGGCGACCTCGGCAACAAAAATAGTGTAGTTTCCGTATATATACGGCTGATTTGACCAAGTATAATAACTATGCATAGCATGCCCAAGCTCATGTGCAAGAGTAAACATACCATTCAGATTATTTGAAAAGTTAAGAAGAACATAAGGGTGCGTCCCATAAGATCCCCACGAATATGCTCCGCTCCTTTTTCCCTTATTTTCATATTTGTCTATCCATCCATCTTCAAAGCTCTTTTTAAGTACCGAAATATATTCTCCTCCCATCGGCGAGAGAGCCTCAATCACTGTTTGCTTTGCCTGTTCAAAGCTTATTTTTTCATTTTCGTTTTTTACTATAGGCGTATATATGTCATAAAAATGAAGCTCGTCTACTCCAAGTTTCTTTTTTCTCAGTTCAATATATCTGTGAAGAAGATCCAGATGCTTGTCAACCGTTGATACAAGATTTTTATATACCTCTGTGGGAATATTGTCTCCATAAAGAGAACATTCCAAAGAGCTGCCGTACTTTCTTGCCCTGCTTATAAAAATGTCCTTTTTGACGCTTGCAGCATATGTTTTTGAAATAGTATTTTTAAGCGAGAAAAAACTTTTATAATATGACTTAAAGGCATTTTTTCTGAGTACTCTGTCGCTGTCCTCCAAATATTTCTGATATTTCCCGTGTGTAAGGGGTTTCTTGTTTCCGTCCTTGTCTTCTATATCATCAAATGTAATATCGGCGTCATTTATCATAGAAAAAATGTCGTCCGGCGCAGAAGCAAGCTCATACATTCCTGCCATAAGTTCTTCTTTTTCTGTGTCCAGAATATGCTTTTTGTTTCTGAGCAAATTTAAAATAAAATGTCTGTATATAGTACCTTCGGCGGCTTTTTTAAGCTCGTTTTCATTAAGAGCAAGTATCTCTGGTTCGATAAATGCGCAGGCAGAGCTGTATTTTACTATCAATCTGTCAGCCTTGCCGCACAACTCCTGATAAAAATTGTTTCCCATATCCTCATGGCTTTTGAGATTGGCATATACATAAAGCCTGTCGGCCATTTTGCCTATTTTCTCATCCAACTCAAATATAACAAACATATTTTCGATATTTAGTTTGTTTTTATATTCGCCAAGCTTAAATATCAATTCTTCACATTCAGAATATTCCTTCTCCCAGCTTTCAATATCACAAAACAGATCCTCTGTTCTCCATTTATCCTCAGACTTAACATTCTTTCTTTCAATGACAGCATTGTTTTTCATAAAAAATCCTCCTATTTTAAAAATTTGGGCTTTATTTTTTATATATAGTGTAGTATAATAAAATTAAGAATGCAAGGATTAAATTTAAATTATATATTTATTTCATAATAACCTATACTTTTGTTTATTTACTGAAAGTATTGTTTGAAAAAAATCTTTAAAATATTCCGGCATCTATATTAGTTATAATAGTTTTAAACATTCATATTTTTAAAACAAAGGAGGTATTTTTATGGCACTTAAAGTATTGATGGTGGCTTCGGAGGTTTCTCCCTTTGCAAAAAGCGGAGGTCTCGGAGACGTTACCGGTTCGCTTCCAAAGGCACTTCAGAATATGGGGGTAGAGGTAAGAGTTGTTTTTCCGAAATATAAATCTGTAAAACAGGAGTATATTGATTCTGCCGAATATATTACAGGCTATGACGTGACATTGGATTGGAGAGTTCAGCATGCTGACATTTATAAGCTCAAATCCGAAGTCCCCACATATATGATAGGCAACGATTTCTATTTCGGCAACAGAGACGGCTACTACGGCTACGGTGACGACTGCGAACGCTTTACGTTCTTTTCAAAGGCTGCCCTTGAGCTTATAAATTATATAGATTTTGTCCCGGACGTAATACATTCAAACGACTGGCAGACAGGTCTTATAAGTCTCTATCTCAAGGATAAATACTCAAAAATAAGCTTCTATAAGGATATAAAGTCTTTATACACCATCCACAACCTCCAGTATCAGGGAGTATTTCCTTCAAGCTGTCTTTCAATGATGGAGCTTGACTACGGTTATCTGACTCCCGACAAACTGGAATTTTATGGAGCAGTCAATCTTATGAAGGGTGGTCTGGTATATGCAGACGCCATCAACACCGTTTCAAACACATATGCCGAAGAAGTTAAACGTCCCGAATACGGCTATCAGCTTGACGGAGTTATGCGCAGCAGAGACAATGTTCTTCACGGTATAGTAAACGGTATAGACTATGAAGAAAACAACCCCGCCACAAGCGGAAAGATATATGTCAACTATGATGTAAATTCTATCGAAAAGAAGAAAGAAAACAAGTTTAAGCTTCAGGAGGAACTTGGACTCCCCGTAGGAGACATTCCCATGATCTCCATAATATCCCGTCTTGCGGATCAAAAGGGTATAAATCTTCTTCTTGACATAGCAGGAGAACTTCTCGTGAAGAATGTTCAGCTTGTTATACTGGGAACAGGCAACAGCTATTTTGAATATCGCTTCAGAGAACTCCAGTCCTGGTATCCTCAGAAGGTATCAGCCAACATAACCTTCAATGATACTCTTGCGCAGAGAATATATGCCGGATCCGACATTTTCCTTATGCCATCGCTTTTTGAACCCTGCGGTCTGGGTCAGCTCTTCGCTATGAGCTACGGCACAATACCCGTTGTAAGAACAACAGGCGGCCTTGTGGATACAGTAGAGCATTTCGATCCCGAAACAGGAAAGGGCAACGGCTTCAAATTTCAGGATTTTCTTGGCAGCGGACTTATGTGGGGAATAAACGAGGCTCTTAAAACCTTTGAAGATAAGGAAAAATGGACTCAAATAACAAAGAACGCCATAAACACAAGATTCAGTTGGGAGGTTTCCGCTAAGGAATATATTGATCTCTACAACAAAATCTGCGGCAATCAGTGATTCCCAATACATTCCTTGACCGCCGATAAATAAATTTTAAATATTTATTCGCATTTAACATTAAAATAATAAAAAAAGGCTGTTAACAAAACAGTCTTTTTTTGATAATAAATCATTACAATTCAAAAAGGTGACATCTATGATAAAAGAAAATTCATATATTACCGAAGAACAGCAGGAAAAGGTGGTCCTTATCGCCGTAGACAGCGGCTCCGACAGCTTTTCTGCCGATGAGAGTCTCGATGAGCTGGAGGAGCTTGCCCATACTGCGGGCGCAGAAGTAGCAGGCAGGCTTATACAGAAAAGAGAGGATATAAGCCGTACAATGTATCTTGGAAAAGGCAAAACGGAGGAACTGAGACTTTTCTGTGAGGAGCTTGGAGCCACAGGCATAATATGCGATGATGAGCTTTCGCCCTCCCAAACGGATTTTCTTGAAAAAAATACGGGATTAAAAATAATGGACAGGACCCTCCTCATACTTGACATATTTGCGAAACACGCTGTTTCGGCCGAAGGAAAGGTACAGGTGGAACTTGCTCAGCTCAGATATAATATGTCTCACCTCAGAGGCAGGGGAAAATCAATGTCACGTCTCGGAGGAGGCATAGGCACACGAGGACCCGGCGAAAAAAAACTTGAAACAGACAGAAGAAGAATTGCGTCAAGAATAAGCGAGCTTAACAAAAGTCTGAAACAAATAGAAGACCACAGAGAGGTCATAAGAGAAAAAAGAATAAACTCAGGCACTCCCATCATAGCTCTCATAGGCTATACAAATGCAGGAAAATCCACACTTATGAATTCCATAACGGGTTCCGATGTTCTCTGCGAAAATAAGCTCTTTGCGACCCTCGACACCACCACAAGACAAATTAAACCTACTGAAAATTCAAAAAAAGAATATATATTTACCGATACCGTAGGATTTATAAACAAGCTGCCCCACAGTCTTATAAAGGCTTTCCGCTCTACTCTTGAAGAAGTAAAATTTGCTGATATACTTATTCACGTTGTGGATGCCTCAAACCCTGCCTGCAAAGAACAAATGAACACCGTATACAGCCTTCTGAATGAGCTTGATGTCAAAGATAAGCCTATAATAACCGTTTTCAACAAAACCGACAAGGATATTGTCACTCCCCTCCCACATGATCCTCACGCCGATACCACCATACGAATATCGGCAAAGTACAATACAAATACGGACAAGCTCCTTGAAGCGGTCGAAGATATTGTAAAATCCTTCAGAACAAGCATAAAAGTAAACATACCTTATTCTGACGGAAAGCTCCTCAACCTTGTACACAAAAACTGCGAAATAATATCTGAAGAACACAGTCCCTCGGGTACAATTATAGAAGCTTATGTAAATGAAGAATACAGACTGAGACTTCAAAAATATTCTGTATAGGAGATAATTTTATATGAAATTAAAAACAATAAATAAAAACTTTTCGGTATGTAAGATAAAAACCGCCAAAAATATAGATTTAAAAAATGAATTTACATTTTTATCCGTTACAGATGAAGAAATATCCCTTGTGTGTCCCACCGAAGATATTTTATGCGATACCACAGACAGAGAGGACGGATGGAAGTGTTTCAGAATAGAGGGTATACTCGATTTTTCTCTGATAGGCATACTCTCCCATATATCAAAAATATTGTCCGAAAACAAAATAGGAATTTTTGTAATTTCTACCTACAATACCGACTATATATTCGTAAAGGAAGAAAACTACAAAAATTCCTTAAAGCTTCTTGAAAAAAACGGTTATCAGACCGATCTGTGACAGAAAAATAAAAAATATAAACAAATAAAGATAAAGGATTATCTATCAAAAGCCGAAAAATAACATCCCCTGCCGTCAGCATAACTTATTATTTCGGGCAGCATGGCCTCCTCAATGTATTTCCATACTCTCGAACCGTTTATATTTTCAACTGCTATTTTATCCTTGTCAAGCACAGGGTGAAAATAAAAGCTTACAGCATAATTGTTTTCTATACATTTGTCTATTTTGTCATAAATAGAATAATCTCTTTTAAAACGAACATATTCGGCAGGAGTAGGTATATAATATATCTTCCTGCCGTCTTTTTCTTTGCATACAATATTGTTATTGCTGCCGTATGACTGATATATAACGTCAAAATACTCCTCAGCCATTTTTTTCTGTTCTTCTGTTGCTGCATAATGGGGAAACTCAAAAAATTCGGCGTTATATCCCAATCTTGCGCAAAAGAGCTTTGACTCTATCATCCTCATTTGCTGTTCCTGCAAAGTATAGGGAGTATTTTTTCCCCATTCATAGCCGTTTCCGCTTTCATCATTTCCATATTGATGAGTATATCCGTGAAGTCCTATATGGCCTCCGTGATCCTTCATAAAATCCATAACATACAGAAAATATGAATTATACAGATTATATTCCCTCGAAACGTCATTTTTATAATTATCGGGAGGATATACATATACGGGTATCCACGCAACATAATATTCATAACCCCTGTTATATAGATATTCTGCTGTATATTTAAGCTTTTCGAGCATATCTGCTGTATAATTTCCCGTTCCGTCAGGCTTCATACCGTCCGCAGCAATATCCTCAAGACGTATAAATGCTTTTATATCTCTTTTATACCTTACCCCTGTGGGAGTCTGCTGACTGTATTTCATTATCTCGGCGCAATTCTGCTCTGTATCCGCAATCATTTCATATCCGAACGGAGTTATAAAGTCATAAATGTTTATATATGGTCTTTCATTATATATTATTATATACGGCTTGTTGCTGTCTGCGGAATACTGAAAGAAGCTTGTTTTCCCTTCAATGGTAATTTTAAACACAAATCCTGTCTGTTCAAAACTTCCTCCCATAAGCCTTACTCCTTCTTCAACAGACACACAAAGTCTGCCGTTACAGAATATGTTGTCTCTGCCTTCTCCCTTTGCAAATTTTATTCTTATGCCTGCGGGAGTTATGTTATAGTTTACACTGTTGTTATAATTGTTTCTGTATTCCTCCGCCGAAACGGATATACAGAAAGTAAATATAACTATAAACAAAAATATAATTTTTTTCATTTTATTCACTTCCTCAGAGTATGGGCATAATTTTCAACCTCATACCATTTTACAACAAAGCCGGCTCCTTTTTTGCAAAAAACAGAATTTGGGCTGTTTTCCGTATCGGCTGTAGGGTCATATCCTTTTTCTTCAATGACCCTTTCGGCAATTTCACATACGTCGTTTCCTCCGTATGAAAATTCTATACTTCCCTCTCCCTTTGTAAATATAAGAAGCTCCTCTTTATAGTCCATAAATGTCTCTACGGGGCCTCTGCCCTTTATAACGACATTGTTTCCGAAAATTTCGGGCGATTCAAAGCTGCCTCTCAGCCTTTGTATATCGGATATTATTCTTCCTGTATATTTATCGGGAGCATATATCTCAAATCTGTAAAAGGGTTCAAGAAGAACAGACTCGGCTTTCATAAGTCCCTGTCTTATACCTCTGTATACCGATTGTCTGAAATCTCCACCCTCCGTATGTTTAATATGGGAGATGCCGTCCGTCAGAACTATTTTTATATCGGTTATGGGCGACCCGGTAAGAACTCCTCTGTGTTGTTTTTCAAAAACGTGAGTCTTTATAAGATTCTGATAATTTATAGACAGCCTGTCTGTGTGACATTCCGATTCAAATTCTATTCCCGAATTTCTCAGCAGAGGTTCAAGCCTTAATTGTACCTCGGCATAGTGCCTTAAAGGTTCATAATGACCTATTCCCATAACGCTTTCTTTTATGGTTTCGGTATATTTTACCCTTGGCTTTTCAAAATCCAGATCCGCTCCGAAACGGTTTTTTATTATTATTTTCAGAATTTCAAGCTGGATTTTCCCCGTAATGCTTATTTTTATATCTCCGTCCTGTTTATTTATGTTCAGCGAAGGTTCTTCCTTTTCAAGTATTCCGAATATTTCTGCAATTCTGTTTTTATCCGTGTTGTCGTTTATTTTTATCTGAGATTCCATAACCGAAAACGATCTGCTCTTTCTTTCCCTTATGCCTCTTTTTTCAATAATATCTCCGCATAAAGGAGTTTTAAGACCGCATACGGCAAAAACGTCTCCTGCTTCGGCAAAGCTTTCGTTCTTATATTTGTCTCCGTTATAGAATCTTATTTCGTTTATTTTTTCGGTACTTCCTTCAAATATAAATTCATCCTTTATTCCTGTTTTTCCTCTCAGAGCCTTAATAAAAATTATTTCCTTTCCGTCCTTGTCGTGCCTTATTTTAAAGACCTTTCCCAAAAAACTCTTTTCGGAGTTATACTCGGTATATGTAAGCTCATTGAATTTTTCCAAAAATTCCTCTGTACCAACATTGTTAAGAGCCGATCCGAACATAACCGGAAATATTTTTACTTTATTTTTAAGCCACACAACCCCAAAACCCCCATAAACACGCCGTTTTTGTTGTGATATGTATATTATAAGCATATTACCTCAAACGCCCGAAAAAGAAAGCAGAACGACAACAACAGAGTTTACCGCCGCCCCAAACGGCGGTTTTCTCATTTTAGAATTGTTCTCTTTCTCAGTTCGGCATGAGTAAATTTTCTCAGATGCCCGTGGGTATATTCGCCAACCTCTTTATGCATTCTTATGAAATACTTATATCCTATCAGTATATGCGCAGGGAGATAGTCCTCCAAAACCTTCATAAGGCCTGCTATTATCTCCTTCGCCTCATCCTCTCCGACTTCGACCATAAGACTTCGCCCCTCGGCAGAATATGTAAACCTATGCCACTTTATATATTCGTCACATATGTGTCCCGCTCCTTCAAGGCTTACCTCTCCCCTTGTCAGAAGCTTTACTTTCACGGCAGCCCGCCTCTCCGAGAAACTTCCCTCAGAGGGCAGCCCCAGCTCCTTTTCGATCTGATAAAGATAAAAATCCGCAAATTCCAGAAGTCTGTTCTTGTCTATATCTCTGCCCTGTTCCCCGGCCTTTTTTACGGCCGCCTCAAGAGCTGCCATAACGTCTTCCGTCACAACATCATTTTTATACATCTCGTGCATTTTGTCAATAAGCATATCCGTCTTCCCCTTTGAAGGTGTTGTCATCATTCTCTATGCGCAGCGTCGTATACACCTCCATATACGATCCGTCTTTGAAGTACGGTATGGAATACATAACGTCATATTTTTGCCCCTTGCATACAAAATACATATCATTCTGCACATTAAGAGCATCTATACGCATAAGAAACTTGAATTTCATAGCGACCGTTGATTCCGCTATTCCCTCATAGCTCCTGTCCTTCGTTCCAAGCACGTTTATATTTGTCAGACACGGCGTTACAGCCGCCCACACCTTTTTTACAAATCCATAGTCGTATTTTACCGCTCCGCTCTCCGCCACGGTTTCGATACGTCCGTATACCTCCACACGGTTCTTAAGTTTCCCCGCTAAGTTTATCATAAAATCACCTTCACTGCAAGACAAGCTCCTGAAGTCTGTACAGCTTTATAAGTCCTTCGGAGCTTAAGTTTTCCGTTCCGCCGTTCACCTTAAGAGACAAAAAATCCCTCACGCCCTCGGTCTCCAATATACACTTTCCTATGCGGTTATATCTTACAATACCCTCCGAAAATGCCTCTCTCAGATATTCCTCTATTATGCCGAACGCCTCCTGCCTTGCTCCTTCTGCGCTGTACCCCTCGTTCATAACAAGTTCGGCCTCCACGTTTATTTTCTCAACTATGGGGGTCTTTACGGTGACGACCGCTCCGACAGCAGCCTCTCCTGCCCCGTCTCCGTTTCTGTTGGGATCTATAAAGTTCTGGACTTCTTCTATCTTGTCCTCCGCCGCCTCGTTCATATCGGTGTTCAATATGTATAAATCGGCAGTTCCGGCAACTCTCCCGGGACAGGATATACAAAAAGCGGCTCCCACTCCGCTTACACTTTCGGCCAATTCTTCATAGTATGCCTTATTCCCCGCATTGGCAGTCTTTTTCATTGCCTTTTCATATCTCGCCCTCAGCTCATCGTCTCCCTCTCTGTCGGAACCTCCCGTCACGCTTATTCTGTTGCCGACGCTTTCCACAAAATCAAGAGAGGTTATAAGCCTGTTTATTTCTCCCGGCTCGCAGTTTCCCGCCTCGCCTATGTCGCAGCACTCGACAGGCAGCTCCACACTTCCGCCCGGCTCCGTTATCTCTGCGCCTCTCACTGTAACGTATCTTATATTCCCTTTGGATACATATACCCCTTCGGATATGCTCCCCGTCCTCGTCTCTTTGGCTTTAAACGTCACATATCCGTTGGCATAAGCAGCCTTTTTTCTTGTTATATAACTCCAATTTTCCACATAATCGTCAAGCTCGTCTCCCTTAAGCTCTTTATAATAAAACTTTTTTGATAATTCTTCAAGCTCTTTTGTTATTTCGCTTAGCCCAATAGATACGGCCTTCAATATCTCCCATAGCCAAGTACCCTTTGCGGCAGAATATTTTCCGTCAACCGCAGATGCCATCTCCTCGCAAAGCTCCTCGGCGCTTCTGTAAAATCTTTCCATACAGTCACCCCTCTATCATAATTACACGGTTTTCATCGTCCCAGTCCACGCTTACGCCTACGGCGTCGCATATGTCCCTTATATATCCGTAGCTCGTCCCGTTATAAATTTCAAAATCCTTTCCGTATCTGTTTTCTGCGGCCTCGCGTCCCCACCAAATGCTTTTGTCGGCAGGGTTCCACCTTACCGTATAGCCTATGTTTTCCAAAACCTCTCTTATGGGCGTTATATAATATCCGTCCACATTGGCTCCCGTAACAACAAAATTTCTGCCGCCGAAACTGATTTTCACCGTCTCCCATTTGTAGACTTTCTCCTCCGCCTGCGGCTGCAGATCCTCCTCAAATATGTATTCCGTTATGTCGACTTTAGCCTCTATGTCCTGTATCTTGGTATAATGCCAGCTTAAGCTGTCTACCGTATAGGCCATGTTTATTACAGTGTGTCCGCCTCTTGTTATTACAAGTCTCATGGGAACTCTGCGGCTTCCCCACTTCTCCCAAAACTCAATATATTTCTCACCGCTCACGGCCTCTCTGTCCATATGTCTGTACCGTGTTTTTACGGGCAGCAAAAGCTCAAGGCTTATTTTCTTTCGCTTTCTTATGCCTATGAGCGTCATGGACGCATCGTTTGTGACAAACTCCTCATGTCCCCATTCGTCCTCTATCTCCGGCAGATTTTTAGGTATTATGGGAAATATAAGTATTTCCTCTCCGTTGTTTGCACTGGTATACATTTTCACAACGTCAAGCATATCAAAAATTCACTTCCTTTTTCGCAAGCTCTCTGAGATATTTTTTGGGTATTTCCCCATGCTCGGCCATTCTGTGGTGTTCCCTGCATAGGGTTATAAGGTTGTCCTCACAAAGCCTCAGATCGTACCTGTCGCTTATTTTCTCTATATGGTGAACCTCGAGATCCACAAAGTTTATTCTCTCTCCCGTGGGAGCCGTCCCCGACACTCCCTCTCCCTTAAGGGGATATTTTCCGTCAAGACATACACGGCACATATACATATCCCTGCCCTTTACGGCTCTTGCAGTTTTCGACCAATCGCCGCCTGAGCGAAACCTTACGGCCTTGTCGCTTCTGTCCTTTGTTCGGCTCTTTGATTTTCTGACGGGTTTTTTGGGACATACATATCCCTTTTCGTGTATCTTTCCGCAATACAAGCACGTTACTTTCATTCCTCATCATCTTCTATATACAGATTGTCATATATTTTATTGTACTCGCATATTATATAACATACATTGTCCCTGCCGTATATATATACAAGATACCGCCTTTTCCCAACGTCCTCTTCCTTAAGCCCCTCTAAGGATGCGCAGCTTAAAAATTTTACAAAAGGATACCTTCCGCCCTCAAAGTCCGCCTCCAACGTAACGGGCTTTATGCTTACAAGCTCGGCCAGCGTCAAGCCTATATCCTTTTTGTTTTTGTATCCTTCCTTCACTGTGTTTCTGAATTTTGTATAACCGTCCATACCCTATCGCCCCTGTCAGATATATATGTTATCCGAAAGCATTATTCCGCCTGTTGTCACAACAGTAAAACTTATTTCGGTTCTTCTCATACTCCTGCTTACGTTTACGTCCTTTACTTCGGCAATGTTGGGATGCTCCAAAAGCTGGGTCTTTATCTCCCTCTCATGCTCGGCCTTCCAATAGTCGGAGTTTTTCTCTCCCAGATGGTCGTATATGCTTACGCCGAATACCTTCTTTTCCTCCACTGTATAGACCTCAAAGGCTCCTTTTACAGTCGTGCAGACCTTCCTTATCCACTCTTTGAGACTTTCGACCTCCGAAAGCTCCTTAAGTGTTCCGTCGTCCTTTACAATGTGCTGCGTACCGTCAAAATAAAAATCTATTCCGTTTCCGCTGCCCGACCTCTCTACTATCTGTCCCACTTCGGGAAAAAACATAAGCCCTCACTCCTTAAAACGGCAAATATCCGTCCCAATCGTCATATTCTTCTCTTGTCTGCTTTGCCTGCTGCTTTTTTCCGGCTCCTACCGTATTTTTTCCGGCTCCTACCGTACTTTTGGCACCGCCGCTCTCTGCCTTTCTCTCTACAAACTCGCATTCCTCGCATATTACCTCAAAAGCAGTTCTTTTCTGCCCGCCGTTGTCCTCATAGCTGCGGGTCTGTATCCTGCCCGACAGACCTATTGCCATTCCCTTTACAAAATATTTACTTATAAACTCCGCTGTCTTTCCGAAAGCCACTATGTTTATAAAATCTGCCTGCGCCTCTCCCTCTCTGGCATATTTCCTGTTTGCCGCCAATGTAAATCTGCATACGGCCATAGATTCTTTTCCCTGCGTATACCTCGTTTCGGGATCTCTTACAAGTCTCCCTACAAGCATGACCTTGTTCATATATTACTTCCTCCCCGTTATTATATATTTATATCATCTTGCCCGCCTCGTCAAAAAGCGCTTTCAGCGGCCTCTCCTGCTTTACGCTTGCGGCAGTGTTGGCAAGCTTGGCTCTGGACTGGGGCGACAGACACAGCTCGTTGCAGCAGCGGTGAAAATCCGATGTGTAGAACCTCAAAGCCCCTATTACTTCCTTGTCGGTAGGCGACATATGCCCTTTATTTATATGACCTTCAAAATAGCTCACACGATCTATTGCCACGGCAGCTTTGGCTATGACCCATACATCGTTCAAGGCTATCATACCCGTATCCTCCAACAGATATATTATTCTGTCAAATATCTTCTTCTGATCCTCCGTCAGATACTCGGGAGCGACAGGAACTCCGTCCTTTTTAAGCCTGTTTTCAATTTCCTTTCTTGCGGCCGTTTCTCCCTTCGTCTGCGAATAGTCCGAAAGAGCGGCCACAGACTTTGTGGGTCTTGCCATCTCCATCACCTTCTTTACAAAAAATTCTGTCTGTACATAAAAAGCATTGAGTTCATCAGCTCATTTATGTATGTCCTTTCTCCCTGAAAAGAGCGGTTGTCGTGCATATCGGCTATTATTGCCAGCATACAGGCCACAGGTGCGCTTTCTCCTTCCAGCTCTCCCCCGTGGGAGCCTGTATACCCCTCTATATAGTTTACGGCTCTTTTCCAATATCTCATTATTTCCTCATCGCTTACGGTATCGTCCCTCAGATACTCCCTTATTACATTCGGCATATCGTCGGAGTATATGTCCTCGTCTTTTATCCTCTCAAAAACGCCCATTACAAACACCTCACTGCATTATTTCAAGCCCCAGCTCCATTGTATATATACCGCCCTTAAAGCTGTGGCTTATGCTCTTTATCCTCATTTTTCCGTCTACGCCTATATAGTCGTCCTTTATCTCTATAACATCGTTCTTCCTCGCATTTATAACGCCCGGCAGAACGACCTTTACCGTTCTCTTTATTTCGCTTTTGTCCTTAAGCTCATTTTCCGCCAGCTCTTCTATTTCGTCGGCCTTATCTGAGCTGACATTCAATATCTTTTCTCTCTTTCCGTACTTAGCCACGCTTTCATTGTCGGTGACTATATATGTCTTTGAAGGCAGCCCTTGTTCTCCCTTCTTGCCGGAGCTTTTTATTACGGCTCTTACACTGTTGTACATAGAGCCTATGTCGTGACTGTAACTCATTCTTTCGTGATGTTCCCCTGCGTCAAACTCGGCCACATTTTCGGCAGGCTTATACCTCAGACTTACGGCCTCATCGGTCAGCCTGTACACAACGGCCTTTCTTCCCTCAAGCCTATAATCATATTCTGCACCGTCGGCATTCTGCTGCAGCTTCATTATTTCGCCAAGAACGTCCTCTGCGCTGTCTATATAAACTCCCGTTATTGTTTCCGACATTTCGCAGACTTCCGCCTCGGCCACGCCCAGCGTCTCAAAAACCTTTCGGCAGGCTTCCCGACAGCTTATTCCCGAAAACTGTATGACGATCTCGTTTTTCTCAAAATACTGCCCAAAGTCACGCCCTTTTACAGTCCTTAAGGGATATTTCCTGTCGGCTGAGGTCACCACAAATATATATATTTCCTCTCCGCCTGCCTTTACGGTTATCTTGTCGCCTGCCATTATAAGCGGCCTTGTTATTCCAAGATTTGTCACATCGGGTACGGAGAGGCTTATTTCTGCACATCTGCCGCTCTCGCTTTCGCTTATCTTCACATCGGAGCATACAGAGGTTATGTCGGCGGCGTTTCCCCCTGTATCGGTATGCCATATCTCCAATAATATTTTTTCGGCGGATCCGTCTCTGCCGCTTCTCCACACTTCCATTTTTCCGTCATTCCTTCACAAACCTTGTTATTACGGGCATACCCTTATAGTCTATCTCCATACCGCCAAGATTTTCTATTATATCCCTCAGAACAACTATATTTGTGCCGTTTAAGTTTACTCCCCTTACAGAGGTTTCTTTGCCGTCTATCAGAACGGCTATATCCTTTATGTCAACATCGAGGGAGGGCGTTTTTGTGTTTGCGTC